>NZ_JAKJSR010000010.1:0-536469 GCF_050337155.1 Vibrio cionasavignyae | reverse complement strand
CGTTCTCTCAATGGTCGAATGCGTTCGCTGACGATACAACACTAACGGCGGCATTACTGGATAGGCTTCTTCATCACTCACACATCGTACAAATCAGCGGAGAAAGCTATCGATTACGAGGAAAAAAGGCGGCTGGAACCATACCAACTGTACTAGAAAATCTATCTGAAAGTAGAAGTTAATTACGTGGGTGGGTCAGTTTTACTTCGGCGATAACGTCGATAAGTGGGTCAATTTTAAACTGGCGTTGACACGGGGATCTGTTTAACGCCAGTCAGTGGGTTGGGTTGCGTCCACTCGCCAAGGGAAATGAGTTCATTGAAAACAGCACGTAAGCATCTTAAATCAAGGTTATTAGTGGGTGCGGATATCAACTTACCTGTATCCGCACCTGTGTGTCTGTGCTTTGCTTTTCTGCTAGAACGCCAGTGAACAAAGTCTTTGGCAGTGAACTGGATAGCAAAAGGGTTCCCCAGTTCTTCAACAATGGTGCAGAGGCGAGGGTACAGTTTTACCGAAGATTTTAAGTGCTGGCCGTGAAGTTTGTACCAGAGTTCAACCAAGTCATGAAGTGTGCGTAAGTCCTTTTTGTCACCCAACCAAGGTTTATCATCCACTTCCTGCATGGTGAACTTTTCAAAAGCAAGGGCTTCACCTTTAGTGGCGAAACGCTTGCGAATACGCTTACCTTTTCGGCCCTGCGGGTAACACTCGCAAAGCCATGGTTTTTTGTTGCCGTCTTGTAGGTTTCTGACTGTCATCTAGTAAGTAGCTTTCTTGATAAACATATGATCTACCTGGTTTAACTGTTTCAAGTATTTGTGATAGATACGTAAGTAGCGGACTAGGACATCAATATCTGCTTCGCTTAATCTCTCGGTTACAAGTTTGTCTAAAGTTTCAATTGGAATCCCCATTTCTTCTAAAGCGGAGAATGCTGTTGGCAAATGACTATGCTCAAATAAATGTACTAGGTAGCCTAGGTCTGCAATTTCTGGTACACCCAAACTTGTAAACTCAAAATTTAAAAGATCTTCTAATAGTAATAGAGCTCGTGTAACTGAGTGCTTAAAGATATTCCTTGTGATTTTTAATTCTTTGTCCGTCATATCCGAACGGGATACAGCGTCGTCTCTTGAGTCATATATGAAGCTAATTTGTTTCTTAATATAGCTACTATGATTTTCGGCATAGATGTACCACCCCAACCTATTTTGAAGGTCAAGGTTATCTTCAAAATGAAGGTTAAGTCGAGTTAATGAACCACTTTCCACTGTTTTTATGAATGTTGATAGGAGCTTCAAATGTTCACTTTTAGGAGCTTTAATGGTCGCAATCTGATTCATATCTGAAATGGATAGTTGTGTAATTAACTCGTATGCTTTCAAGATTAACTCAACCTTATAAGTTGAATGTTTTTGAATGATTTCGAGAGGAACATCAGAGTTTTTAGCGAACTTCATAAGACTTTCGGTACTTTGTTCAGACAGATGTTCTGGTTGAATTCCTGCTAGCAGGTTTATTGGGGATTTATGGTCTTGTTGCCCTAAAGGTAGGTCCACAACTTGAGTCTGTAATTCTTGTTTAGGTAGCGCCTCTAAACAAAAAACATTACCAACAAGATATTGATTCATTCGCCCCGCACGACCTGAAATGTTTTTGTGCGTAAAGTTGTCTATTCTAGGTGTTCCATTTCTATTGTCGTAAATAATTATATTTTCAGCAGCTGTGTTTACACCTTCAATTAATGTAGAGGTGCATATCAAAATTTTAATCTTTTTTGAGTTAAATAGGTCAATGTTTTTCTGTTGAATTGCACGAGGTAAGGCGCCATGGTGGGTTCCTATACCATGACGAATAGCACTGGTACATCCCCAATCTTTTCCGTAATATTTTACCAACCACATATAATATTTTTTTAATGAGTTAGAATTTAGATAACCGATAGATTTTTCTTGAATTTGGTGTAAGCGCCCCAAGTATCGAGATACTTGTGCTATAGAAGCGGCGGATTTACAGTAGATAATAGTCTGCCCGTGGTGGTTGTTGACTATTTCTTCAAGTTGGAGGTTCTTTGATGCTAAGTCCATCGCTGCAATATTAAACTCATGAATATTAAGAGCTACGGTGTTAAATTCGGATGGAACAAATACATAGTCTCGCTGTATCACTTCCATTCCTCGGATTGCATCTATATAAGGCCCAATCATGTAGAATTGCTTTGAAACAGATAGCAATTTACTTAGGGCAATATTCAATGCGATTACTCTAGATGAGTCATCATTTCTGAAAGCAAGCTTATAGAACTCATCAACAATAAATAAGTCGATGTTTTTTAGGTCCTTACGTTCGTTAACTCGCTCTTGGGTTAGTATGTAAACGACCTTGTTTTTTCGCTTGATCTGTGAGCCGTGGTGAATTACTTGATACTCTGAACTGAATCTTTTTTGAATTCGTCTTCTGGTTTCATCTATCAGCGCTATCGTAGGAACAACAATAACGATCTTACTGAATTGGTCTTCCGCGATTAGAGCATCGATAATTGCACTTTTACCCATGCTAGTAGGCGCACTTAGAACTAAATTATTTCCTGATTTCAATAGGTTGAATATTTTTGCTTGCATCGAGTGGAAAATAAACTGCTTGTCAAAGTTACTTTGATATAAGTCTAATGTTAATTGTTTGTCATACGATAAATCGGAGAAGTACTTTTTTAAGTATGGGTATAATCCAGCTTTTCGTATGAGATTTTGCAGTAGTAATATTTGACTTTCAAAGAGTTCTAATTGGTCTAATGCGCGAATAAGATACTCACGTCCCTTAGCTTGTTTCGCAGGGATAGATAAGTATTGATTTGCTTTTTTTAAATATAAGAAAGGTGATAGTTTCTCACATTTTACATCTTCAATACATGCTCTAGGTTCTAAGTTAGCTTGCATTATTTATTTGCCTGTGTTGTTACCGCATGAATAAGGGAGGGGATGGATGGAATTGGGTAAATATATACATCGATATGTAAGTCTTGGTAAAATTCACTTTGTTCAACTAAGCACTCAATTAGTCTTTTAAATCTATCCTTAACTTCGTCTTCAAGGGTTAATAAGTAGTCCTTATGCATGTGTTTATTGTTACAGTCAAGGTTACATGATTCGTAACCTAAGAAGAAAGCAAACCGAAATCTATCAATATTTTCGTCTAAGGAAGAGTTAGCATTAAGTATTTCATCAATATCATGCTTTAATAAATATCCATCCTCTTTGGTTTCTAATATTTTTTCTTTCTGGGTATCAAATGCTTCGGAACCTAACAACTCATCAAACTGCATGATCATATTGTCGACAGCTTCTTTGATACTACCTTCAATAAGATAACTAAACCCCATGAGTAACTTATCAGGAGAGTGATCTTCTAAAAGTATATGAACGTTATCAAAACATGTTTTCATATTGTCGTCGATATATAAATTAGCAGCAATTGGTTGAGATTTATACTTGGTTCTGATTATTGAATAAAGCAGTGCCTTTGAAATTAACTCATTAATATTATGATAGCTCTGTTTTTTTCTCTTGGTATAAATAGCTATTTTTTCATCAAGGTTTTCAGGTTTGTGATCTGCTAACTCATTAGGAAGTAACAATACCTGAGGTAACCACTGGCATAGATTTTTGGCAATTTGCCCATAGGTATAGTTTCTGCGATGGTAACCTCCATGTAATCCAGTACATATCTTGTCACCGTAAAAGCTATGGTTTTTGTATAAATCCCCATCAGTAAAGAAAGACTTAATAATAGCCGTCAGTTTATTTTGATTGGTGGAGTATACTTTTATATGTCTGCTATTTAAGTTCGCGTAGTGCTCAATCTCATTTCTGAACCATTTAATAAAGTCAATACGATGGTATGACTTATCAGCAGCAGAATACAGTACTCGAGAAGTTGCACTTTTTTTGGTAAGGTTGCTTAGAAGCGAACAAAGTATTCGTATGTCGTCACTATTAGAGCTAAGAAAAATGCCTTGCTCCTGAGCTGCTTGCAAAATCAAACTAGTACAAGCCAGTTCCAACTGAGTTTGGTTGGGAATTACGGTCCACTCTGCGTGATCTAACCAGTATTCAACATCATTTCCTTTTGGTGTTTTGAATTCTGTACTATTACGAGGCTTATTAAGTTTTATTTTTCTTCGCAGAGATGCCAGTAATTTTTCTTTACCTTCTTTCTGCGGCCTAGTATTTATATCTATTTTCAATAGGTGAAGTTCTTTTTTAACGTCACGAGTAGTTAGTATTCGAAAGTAACCAGGAAGCTGAGATTTATCACATGCCATAGATTTGTGGAGAATCGAGTCTTCTTTACTTACGATTTGATCTTTTTTTTGTTGTCCTGTCTTTGGTACAATTCTGGTCGACGCTACTGCGAATTCTTTAATGGACCATTTAGTATCATCGTCTGTGGTTTTAACTTGAACATATTCAATTCGGTCATCATAAACGAGGTCTATGTCGTCAACAACTTCACAGCGGACAGAGAGTAAAGACTTATCTCGAAGCATTGATAACGTATAGTACGCTGCAGCAAAGTTTTGGTAGGAAAACCCTTTAAGGGCAGCTGGTCCACCACTATCAGATTGCTCCATTTCCGTAGAACTCATATTTTTACCTAGCCATTAATAAGGATTTTCAGGTACAACTCTATTTTGAGTGTTTACCATTTTTCATTTTAGAATGTGTAGTTCGTTAATTACCCAAACCGAAAACAAAGCCATGTTAAAAATCAGTGGTAGCGAAAGATCAAATACTTCGCTATTTCGAAGAAATTCTTTTAGGTAGTGGCTAGACTTAAGCCACAGCAACCGCATTCGATATCTAGCACTAGTGATTTTATAAGATTGATAGATAACGTCATGTTCGTCTGAGTAGGATTTCAATCCCCATTTTTTTACTAGTTCTTTCCTAGGCGGAACCGCTTCGGGAATTCTATTCATTATGTCTTCAGAACTTTTGATAGATTCGAATTGATAACTGCTATTGAACCTAAATCTGAAACTATAAACTAACTTTGATCTGTCCTTCGATTCATCATATTGGTATGTATTTATGTTGATGGTGTGTATTGTTAGATCTTCAATTGTTCTAATATCAACGTGATAGTGGTCTTTACTAACAAATATAGATTGTCTAACAAAAGACTCACCGCTTTTACCAATTTGTAAGCTAGTTGCTAAAGCATTGAACCAGTGTTTTCTAAACACAGTCGCGTGCTCAAGCACATAGCGATACATGGCGTACCATACTAGCCCCCAATAGAGAAAAATTAGGTTCTGAGGGCTTTCAAAATTAATGGTAGGAAACCAAGGGATTGCTATCTTTACATCCTCTAAACCTACGCCCAACACCATATGCGCCAACCCAATACAGAATAGCGTCATCAAACCTTTTGCTGAGTTGGTGAACGTTGGGTCGGTGACTTTATCAACGATTGGGTTCATTTTTTATTTCCATAGCAACATACACCATCAATCATCCAGTAATTTAGAGCTCATTTTCGACATTGAAAGTAAATTAAATGTTAGATAATAGTTGCGCTTTCTTATCGTCAAACTCTTGCTGAGTTAATACGCCAGCGTCTTTTAGTTCAGCAAGCTTCTTGATTTTGTCGATATTTGATTCAGTGGCTTGAACAGACTGCTTATGTGTAACGTTACGACCTGCTTCTAATGCTTCTATTATATTTTGTTCTTGTTCTTTACTCATGCCTTTGAAAGACAAGTCATCATGACTGGTGTGCATTCTAATACTTCGATGTCCAAGTGTTGATTTACGTTCTATAGATGTGATGCTTTTTAATGGGATTGTTTCTAATACTTCACCAATAAAACCTTTTCGATAAAAGGCAACTAGTGTCTCAGTGACTACTAGGGCGCCGTTATGCTGCGTTTTGTCACCTGATCCCATCATTTCACCGATGTAACCATCCCCCCAAGCAATAACAGATTCATTCGGCTTTAAGTGTTTTTCTCTAAATTTGGTTACGTGTTTTGATTCTTTAGTCATTTCTCACTCTCTAATACTAACTACGATAGCTAAATGTTAACTGAAAACAGCTGTTATTAAATCAGTTCCTGTGTAAGTTGATGCGTATATGTGAGCTATGACATTCAAACTGTGTAATTATTCCTTACACATAGTTGCTGCAACCCGCCCAATGACTTCAATATCACCAACGTTCGTTTCGTATGTTCCTGGTCCTATTTCAAGCTCAAGTTTATTCCCTGGCTTTCGCTGAACCCTAGACAAAAGGTGTACACCATCAAATTTCACTAGGTAACGACCTGAAGTTGGGTTGATGTCTTTCGTGTCGATGAAAAAACGGTCATACCTTTCATAAACAACCATCGTATTTTCCGCAATCAACCCAAAGGTGTTAAGTAGGCTATTAGCCATTGGAATGACACCTTCACTTTCTAAAAAACCTTGATGCAAAAAATAGGCGGCAACCCCTGTACCAACATCTGCATCGGCCTCATCTTTTTCTGGGAATGCTTCTCCTTCGCCAAGAGCTAAATATCTAACAGATGCACCGGACTTGAGGTGTTCACGAATTATCAATTCATAGCCAGTTCTATTGTGAGTGTGCCAAGTAGAAAAGGTGGAATTGGGAATGCCATAGTGATCTGCAAGTAAGTCATATGTCTTACACCCCGTCACTTTTTTTAGCTTTTCAGTAAATTCACGCCCACTTAGATAGTCATACGGTGGAACTTTTGCGGGAATTCTGCTCATTTGAGTATTTCCATAGGTGTCTAGATATCAAAATGAGTAATTGATTTGATGTAAGTCTCGAAATTTCTGTTTTGAGGTTTGAATTTTCTTGCTAAAACAGAAAATTAGATCTAATAATTACTCAAACGCGAAATTAATGCTTCATGTCTCACCAATAAGCACTAATAATTCTTTAAACGAATAGGATATCACTTATGGCAAGTCTTCAAATAGCGTTGGACGCACCTTTTTGCACGAAAAAAGAGTTTATTAGACGTACTGGCTGGTCTACATCGTCACTTGATAGAGCAATAGCCCGTGGCGAAATTCCAATTCTTCCTAAACATGGCGAGAAAGGCTCCGTGCTCATCAACTTAGTGAAAGTGTTCGAGCGTTCTGCGGAGCAGAAAGTATGAGCTTTCTCACCACCCTTAAAACCAAACCCACTTTGCACCAATCGCAAAGTGAGTCTTGGGAAGAAAGCTATCCAAACGAATGCCCTATTTGGCTCAATGTCGTTGGTTGGCTATTCGTTTTCGCCCCTTTCTTCTTCATTTGAGTATTGGCTATGGACGCAAACAACTCAATGTGCGGATTCTGTGAGTCCAAACAAAAGTCATTTGACGAGGCTTATTTCTCATTCGCGAGACAAGAGAACATGGAAGCGATAGCCAGAAAGCTAAAAATGCAGCCCGGTATGCTTCGCAATAAGCTGAATCCTGATCAGCCCCATGTTCTAAAACCCGTAGAACTGGTCGCCATTTCTAAAGTGAGCGGCAACTACACCCTTATCAATAGTCTTTTGCTTGGGCTAGACGTTGTCACCGCCCCCATTGAAAGCGCCGAACACGCGCAAAGCATTGTAGAAAGAGTGCTCACGCACAGCACCAATGCTGGCGAACTGTCTACTTGGGCATTGCAACACGGCAATGGCCCACGCTTATCACGCACTCATAAACAGTCACTCATTAAAAAAGCACAAGCTGGCATCGGCAACCTTGTGCTTCTTATCAACGATATCGAAAACCGCACTTCAGGCGTTTCCCCAATGTTAAGCATGGGCGTGGACTTTATTGCCAACGGTGCAGCAATCCCAGGTTTAACCTAAGGAGCCATGATGACCCAGTTAGCAAGAGAACAAATTAAACAACAGCAGATTGCGCAGCCCACAGCCCCTAATGCATTGGAAAGCATTGCGGCTTGTAAGTCCCTTTTTAACGGTGAAGCGACGCGTCGTAAGTTGAAAAAGGTGTTCAACAATATGCCGGATAAAACTCGCGGCTTAGTGCTGATTGCTGGCGGATTACCTGCCAAAGACTACCAACGACGCTTTGAATCCTTCAATGATTTAGAGCTGCAGAAAATCCGCACCGGAATGCAGTGCCTAAAAGAAATCGTGGTGGGCTTTGATAAGACACTCGGCGATGTCCGCCGCTTAAAACACTACCAGTTCAGCAGTACCCATTAACACCCTAGCCAGTGTCCTTTGCCCTCGAAAGGGGGCGTTTTTTTCGTCTTAGCGTAGGAGCATAGAAGATGAGTGACCAATATTATAGACACAGACCAAGACAACCAATCCCGCCAGTTAGTGACCAAGCATTAGCGGAGAAGTATCACAAGGAGGCAAGCGACATGCTGCGCCAGTCGCGGGAAATCCACGACGTGATGTTAAGCAGCCAGCGACGTTTAACCTTTGCTTTAAGTTGCCTAGTGCCAAAGCAATTACTCACTCAATGCGGTTTCGATGAGCATGACCAATCCTCAGAAGGTGTTGAGAATAATGCCCAAGCGGTGAACGTGAGTTTAGATATGCGCGATGTATTCGACATTGTTCATGCCATTAACGTGTTAGCGATGGCGAACACGGATGTGATTCATGTCTTCACCGAGTTTAGCGGCCAATATAACAACTACAGACTAGCGGCTTATGACACCTGCGAACTACCTATGAAAGTTCTGTTGGTTGTACAAGTTGAAATGTCAGCAAGCGACATATTGGAACAATTGCTGTCTATTGAAAGCCAATTAACAGAGCTGATCATTGAAGCCCGTGAAGAAGCCGAAGCAGGGGTGAAATCATGAGCGATTTTGAGAACCATCTATTCAATACGTCATGTGAGCAAATTTCGACAAGGTTCGAGAACAGCAGCACTGAGCAACAGCATGAAATGCTCATTCAACTCGATGCCATTGCAAAGAAACTCACCCCCGTTCAAACCCATCGACCACAAGAAGATGTGTTGGCCGACATCAAACAAGCCATGCAAGGCGACCGCGCTTGTGTTTTCTTTGCGCATCACTACGTGAGCTGGTATCGCTCTTGCCAAAGTGAGAACGCGAAACCACAGCTACACCATTGGTCACAGTTAGATATGAACAACCGCCGCCTGTTTATTGAAATGCTCGCCCTACGTGACTTAGGCCACTGGGACGATGAAGCACTTTTTCAGTTCGAGCAGTACTGCTTGGCAGCGATTGGGGAATAGGGGATAAGTCATGAGTTCAACAAACGGAAAAGTACAACCACGCGAACTTTACCCAACGCCGCCAGAAGTTGTTGATGCGCTTATGGCTAAGTTGGCACTTCGCCCAACGGACAAGTTTTTAGAACCTTGTTACGGTACAGGCGCGATCTTCGACAAGATAGCTTTGCCACAGAGCCAAAAATCATTTGCTGAAATCGAAAAGGGTATTGATTACCTCACTACTGAGTTTGGCACCCAAGACGTGATCATTACTAACCCTCCGTTTTCACTAACGGAGGAGTTCATTCGCAAGAGCCTAAGTGAGTTAGCACCAAACGGCACAATGGCATACCTGCAACGTGTGAACTATTTAGGTTCTAAAAAGCGCCTTCCTTTCTGGTTCGAAATTGGCTTTCCGCCAAAGTGCCCAATCATTGTGCCTCGTCCACGTTTTGTGGGTGGTGGTTCAGATTCGTGTGAATACGCCTGGTTCATTTGGGATAACGGCAACCGCTTCGATATGCCTCAAGGTTTGAGCCATATTGTTTCTGCAGGGCATGAGGTGGCGGCATGAGTGAAGCAATCAAAGTGGCTGCCGAAGCACCAGAATACATTCAAACCTTACTCACTGAAATGTTGGAAGGTCACCACCCAGATAACGAGGTTCTACTTGGAACGTTGCTTTCTGGTAAAGACACGATTCAAGTACAACTTAAAATCACCCGTAACCCAGCAGATTTCATGGATGAATGTTAGTGGGTTACCTAACCTAACCTGTCGAAATAGAACGGTTCGACTCTCCTTATAGCACCCCCCTTTCGCCAATTGATGGGGGGAATGCTTGTATTCCTCATGGCTTTCAACCAGTTCAGGTGGAGCCAGATGATTTATCTGTTATTCAGCGCATTCTTTACGACACAAGCCCAGATGATTATCACTGGACGTCACAGCAATTTGAGAACGTTCCTGCTTATTTAACCAAGTACTTTGCTACTCGCTATGCGCGTATTTTTGAAAAAGAAGGGCGTAAGGTAGCCAACACATTCATAAATAAAAATCTGATGCCAGCGAAGCAACGAGTATTGCTGGTTTTGAAGCAATACAAACAACTTCCCACCACACAAAAGATTGCTTTGTTCAGTGAAGAACTGAGCAGCACTAAGCAAAGTGATCTTGATGTTCAGCATCCTCAAATGGGGTTTGATTTTGAGCAGGCAGAGAAAACACGCAAGCCAGTGAAAAGCCGTATTCTTGCCGAGCTGGAATCGGATGAAGTGAAAGAGATGGCCTTCAAAATCGGTAAGATTGTGATTGCCAAGGTGCAGCATATTGGCGACCAGCTGGCGAAGCTTGATGTTGATGCCATTAATGAACAGCGCCTTGAAAATGACCCGCTCATTCTTGAGGTAGAAGGGTATGAATTGCTTGCTCAATTCGCGCAACAATTTGGGGTGAAAATCCCCCGTAAATACGTACAACAAACCGCGATAAGTGCTGCACAAGATGTCTCTAAACTCATTGATGAAAAGTGGTGGTTTGGGCGTTTGTGGGCGATCCGTAAAATTATGCGCGAGCATCTAGCTATTGCTATGGGACAGGTGTCTGCAAAGGCGTCCCCTTATGCGAGTTGGAATTGTATTCGTGAGCACCAAGAGCAGCAAAAGCGTAATTACGAATTCATGAAGCAATCTGAGCTCTTTGATGAAGAGACAGAAGAAGTAGTAGGAATGTGGGATACGGTTAAGAAGAGTATCTCAAACCCTGCGATTCGGCGGCATGAACTCATGGCCCGTTGCCGTGGGTGCGAAGACATTGGCAACGAACTTGGCTTGCAAGGGTTATTTCTAACACTAACAGCGCCGTCCAAATACCATAGTAGTTATAAAAAAGGTGGCTTCATCAACCACTGGAATGGCGCCAGCCCAAAAGAAACGCAGGCTTACCTGAATAACATATGGCAACGCATTCGAGCAAAGTTAGGTCGTAAGGGGATTCGTTGGTTTGGGGTACGTGTTGCCGAACCACATCACGACGGCACGCCCCATTGGCACATGCTTATTTGGGTAAAACCTATAGATGCTTTGTAAGTGACAGACATATTCATTCGCTATGCGGTGATGTTCGATAAAGAGGAGCTTCCTCAAGCCAAACCTTGCTTGCCGTTTGATGCCATTAATTATGTGGAAGAACGCGAGTTTTCCAACCCTTTCCGAGTCTATAAAAAGATTTACGCCAATCACTTTCCATCTTCATTAAAGCAGTTTAGGCCAGAGGTAGAGTTGCCTGAATCGGTTCAACTCTTGCCGATAAAGCGACAGGGTTTGACGACGTTAAATATCGACTATCAACCACGTTGCGATGTTGGGTTTATTGACCCAGAGAAGGGGACGGCCACTGGCTACATTGCCAAGTACATTTCAAAAAATATTGATGGTTATGCCATGGATGATGATCTGTCGGATGAAGTGGATAAGCCCGTAAAGGAAATGGCTAGAAACGTGACGGCATGGAAAAGCCGTTGGTGTATTCGTCAGTATCAATTCTTTGGTGGTGCACCGGTGACCACTTACCGAGAGCTGCGCCGTTTCGCAAACCAAAACAAAAAAGCCTTTATGGAATATTTGTACATGCAGCAACGTGTCGACCTACTAACGCTGTATTCCATGTTAATGCGTGATTTTGTTGGCCCCGTTAAACCAATCCGATTGCTCTCGAAACAAGAGTTAATGGAGGCGATCGGTAACAGCTACCAGGCGAGGTTAAAAACAGAAGCAGAACCCAGCGTAAATAACACGCTTAAAGCGGCGGATACTGGCGATTGGATGGGTTACATCATGGGGCAGGGTGGCCCATTTGTGAAACGTGATGATTTGCTGATCACCAATTTATATGAAGTGTTGCCGTTTGCTTCACCCCATGGTGAAGACGTACGCAAGATAGAAGGCTTTAGCACGCCTCAAGATACGGTGAAAACCCGTACGAAGGTTTGGACCATTCGCAAGAAATCTAAGGTGATAGACGATGCTGAAGCGTGTGCTCTTGGGAGCGAAGCGACTGCTGTTGGAGCCTCTGGCTCCTCTCGGAGTTCTGTCAATAACTGTACGGAGCCCCATAAAGTACAGATCTGCGATCAGCTAATTAGATTATTCGAACCGAAGATGAAAAAGAGTAACGCGCCTCCGAATATAGATGAGTCAGCACTGGCCGCACTGCTAAAAGGCAGTTCATTAAGGGTAGATAACGAGACAAGTATTCAAATTCGCCCAGCGGAGGTAGACGACCGCGGCAACAAACGCTCAGCGCAGCTGGTTGAAGTCAGCCGTGTACCTGCAGATGACATGAAATGGATGGATTTTGAAGGTTGGGATAAGACATTCGCCCAACCGGAACAAGAAAAAGAAGAATACCAACAACCTGACCTTTCGTTCTTCCCAGAGTTGGAATGCGATTGGCCGTTAGCGTGAGTTATGCATAAAAAAGCCACTCAGATGAGTGGCTAGAAGTTATTCTGCGTTACTTGTTGCTAAGGCTTGAAAGTTAACACTTGGAAGCATCACAGGATCATACCCTGCGTTTAATAACATTGTGCCAATAAATGACCTCATATAAGGATAGGCTATCGCAGGAGCATTGACCTTAGGGAAAAGTCCCTCAATAAAATCTTGAGTGATAGGGTCATCCAACTCAAATACAGCTATATACTTTAAGTCAAGTAAATGTGAAGGTCTGTCTGTTTGAGACCCTGCTTTCTCAACGTTCAACTGCATTTCGAAAATAACTTGGAATGTGTCATCACTTTGCTCGCTGAAAGCGCAACCAAACTGCAAGGCTAATCCTTCAGTTTTTTCCAATCCTTCCATAGCACTTATTGATAAAGAGTCAACAAATGTATTCTTTAGTCGTAGTTTCATAATTTATTATGCCGCAAATCCCAAGCTTTCAGTATAAACATCATTACGGTAGTAGCCTTCATCGTTCTCTGCTGTAACCTTAATAGTTTGCGTAACTAAAGGGATTCTTTTTGGTGTACAGATCATATCGTATTCTACAATTTCTTCTAAAAAATCGTAAGCTAGTGGACCTTTAGCCTCATATGACTGTAGCTCGGCTAGGAGTGCATCTGGTGATGTTGCTGCAAGTTCTTCTTGTAGTAGTGCTAATCTTTCTTCAAAACTTAACATGGCATATCCCATTTACTTTATTTAGTTTTAAATTGTTCATCATACTCTTTTGGGTGGTCGAACCCCTTCAAAGAGATTCTGTCTTTCGCTTTGTCAAAAACACATAACTGTTGGCGTGTGACTAGAGGCAATTCACCGCCACTAAACTCAGGGTCTACAAACTGTAGTTTAAACAAACTCTTACCATCTTGTGCTTTGATTGCAGAGTAAGGAAAAACCAGTTCACGATCTCTAAAATAACTAATTATTTGATGGACAGTAATATTTTTTTGTTCTTCTTTAGGTAATGTTTTTAAAACTTCTTTCTTGAAGTCATGGAACTCAAATTGATGCCTCACATTACCTACTAAATCCAACAGTTCAGTTTCATTACATAGTTCTATGTCAAACTCACCTATTACCTTTTCAACTATCGGCACTTTAGCTTTTCGCCATTGCCTAGCCCAGTAATTGTGGTCCGTCCAAAAGTAAAAACCCTCTGTTAACCATTGGTCTTTACCATCCCCACTTTTGAATGGAATGTTTTCTACAATGTGTTGGTATCCGCCCTTGTTTTTGCAAGCATGGAAACCTTTGAATGTTAACTGAGTCATTAGTAATTGATTTTATTATATTGTTTTTAGTGTTGTACCGTAGACAAGTTGATACAACTTATCAGGTCACAAACTATACATGACTCTAAAGTTTCAAACAATCATCACATTGTCAATTCTTAATCAATATGCGTCAATGCTCATCAATATCCTTATACATCATTGACTAGTATAGAACACATCAGCTAACCTACTAGTGCACTGGCAAAATCTAGTGCCGGGATTAGTACCCCGAAATGACAACGTAGGCGCATAGACGCCGGCTTACTGCTGGTTTTTTTATGTGTGGCTTTAGCGCACCTATACATAGACGTTTCGTGTAAGAATCGTACTATCTAAATTATGGTGGGCTGGGCAAGGCAGCTTTGGCTGGCCGTTTCCTACGTTGCGGTAGTACTAACCTTGTTCAGTTCACCACCCATTGATTAGTACCTCTGAGTGGTGATTCAACGAATCAACGTAGGAGGTCATCATGACCACAGCACTTACTTTCCAAAACACCCACTTCGATGTAATTGAATATCACCAAAAGCTTTGGCTTACCGCTACAGAGCTGGCACATGCACTTGGGTACTCTAAATCTGATGCAGTAACTCAAATATATGATAGGAACTCTGGCGAATTTTCTGGTAATTCCCTGAGACCCTCAAATTGAGTGTCTCAGGGAATTACCAGAAAACGGTTCGTATCTTCTCACTCAGAGGTGCGCATCTTGTCGCTATGTTCAGTCGAACAAAGGTGGCGAAACAATTTAGAAAATGGGTGCTTGATGTGCTCGAAAAAGAATCTTTACACTCAGTTGCTATTCTTCCTCCAAATTCTGTGCCTCAACTTCCTAATCGAACTTACCCAAACTTCTACGACTCTGGTTGGATTCCTGCTTTATATCGCCGTTGCCAATCTGAAACCCATTGGACGTATCACATCAAATTTAATGTAAGACCTAAAGGTGGCAAGTTCGCTGCAACCTTTGAACTAGGCATTGGTGGTAAAGGCAATACAGCCCCTAATTTTTCATCCAGTGGTTCGCAGTTTGTTGATAGCAACTTCTATTTAGAGTATCGAGATTTAGATGAGTTGTGGGAATATATCGGTCAGGTGTTAGCGAAATATGGTGCCAAGAGCCCATTTTGATAGAAAATATTTTGCGAGCGACATCAAAATATAGAGCATAAAAAAATCGAGTCGGGTTTATCTATCTTATTGATTATTTGGTGGTAAATCCGCCGTTGTTTTACTCAGACGGTGGCGACGATTCAATGGGTTGATCCGGCTATTGACACTCTGAATCAAGTTGGCACTATTAATACACCCTCCTTCCTAATCCTCCCTTCATTCAGTTTTTAATTAAGCACAGTTGCGCCATAACATATTTGGTTCTGCAAACAAAATACGTCTAGTGGCGATCACTTGTTTCTAAATCGAATTGGTTACTGTGCTTGTGTATGGAAAATAACCCAAGGAAAAAGAAGATGAGTGAAGTGAGTCAAAAAACAGTTATAGAATACTGTATTAATATACAGTATATTTATGGGGTCGTTGGTAAGGGTATTGATATGAAAGAAGAAAAAAAGCTATTTCAATTGGCGCTTGATGTGATCATTGACGGAGTTTCAGTGAGTATGCCTGCGGAAGGGCGTGCTGAAGCGGGAGTGTTGTTGATGAGAGGATTAGTGGCGAAGTACCCTCACTTAATTGATGCTGAAAAAACAAAAGCCATTCAATCGATAATTGAAATGGCAGATGAGGTAGAAAGCCCTGAGTTTAGGTTGTAATTAGAACATCGATAACTGAAGACTAAGCTCCTGCCTCTTTTCTGGGGGCAGAGCCTTTACCAATGAATTAGCCAGTTGATGTGTTGTTTTTGAAGATGGGCTTAATGTGTGGCTAAAGTATAACGACATAACAAATTGATGTTCACATGCCGGGTTTTTGCATTCGCAATAAAGGTCTGCGCAGTCATTGGATAGGCGGTTGGTTTTGTTGATTACCGCCCGTTCTCCGCAACCACAAAAAACACGGGTACCAAATACTTTACCAAACAGAGGCTTGCTGGCTGCACCAATCCCCAGGTGAAGCTTTGAAGGCTTTAAAGAATGTTTATACCCTAGCGCACTCACAAAGGTGTGACCGCAATCTGGGTTTGAACATGAACAAGATAACTCCGCGCAATTCGCATCCGCTGCTTTGCTTCTGCTAACAATCGCGCGTTCACCGCATTTGCAATAAACTCGCATACATTGACCTAACTTAACTGACTGACAGTGAAATATTACGTCAACATCTGTGTTTATGTACAGGCGTTAGGGCGGTGATAACAAAAATATCTTTGTATATAGCTTAAACCTTGAGGTGATTTGGTTTAAATTGCAGGTGCTTAAAGAACATTCATTAAAATAAGGGACTTCGATGTTTGGTATGAAAACCGTTAAGCTAATTTTACTCTCTATTCTTGTTGTTGGATGTGCACAGACTTTGAAACAAGGAGAAGTAGGTGATAACCCTGATTCTAAATCATCCAATGAAGAAGTAAGGCCTTGCTCATTAGAAACTCAAACAAAAGAAGAAACTATTGGTAATTCTGATGATGATTGTTACAGAGTCGCAGCTGGTAGTTCAGCAACAGCTGTAGCTGTAGCTGCAGCTGGAGCCGAGACGCAGGGTGCAAGTGCATGCGGTGGTCTTGGTTGCTTTTTTGGGTATCTTTGGGGTGCGATGGAAAGCCAAACAAAGACCCATACAACGATCGACGTTTTTTACGCAACGGGAAGAGAATTTGAAGCTTTGGATGAAGAGGTAATCAAATACACAAACAAATGGGCGGATGAAATATCATATGGTAAAGCTCGCGTTAGTATTCCGGGAATTCATGAAATAGGGGAGATTGAAAGGCCTAGTTGGTTTTCTCAAAATGATCCTGATGAGCATGTGTTAGTTCAATCAACTCAAGTTTTGCCACAAAAACAATACTTTTCTGAGCTAGAAAGTCGTTTAAATGAGCCGGGCAGTCTTTTAGTTTTTGTGCATGGGTACAACGTTTCATTTGAGGAGGCGGCTTTGAGAACGGGGCAAATGGCATTTGATTTAAAGTTTAGAGGAGTGACGATGTTTTATAGCTGGCCATCTAAAGGAAACGTGAAAAGCTACGCTGTAGATGGGAATACGATGGAATGGTCAAAGAAAAATATCGGACGTTTTCTTGAGCAGTTGTTAAATGAAACGACTGCTTCAAACATATATCTAGTGGGTCATAGTATGGGGACTCGCGGTTTAACACAAGCCTATATTGACGTCGTGGAACAAGTACCGGAAGCGAAGAAACGAATCAAGGAAGTTATTCTTGCGGCCCCTGATATCGACTCAAAGATATTCAAACGTGACATTGCACCTAAGATGTTGGAGGCTGGGGCTCCTGTTACTGTGTATGTCTCATCTCGTGATAGCGCGTTGAAAGCTTCTAAGCAAATTAATGGTAGTGTGGCTAGAGCTGGTATTGGTGGTGATAACATTAGTGTTATTAGAGGAATCGAAACTATTGATATTAGTGCTCTGGGAACGGGTGTCCTCAATCATTCTACATTTGCGGATGTACGTCCTGTTATAAATGATATGTACAGTATTATTCATCATAGCAAGAGGGCTGCCGATAGAGTTGGTCTCGAATCTGTTCAGACCGATTCCGGTGTTTACTGGAAGATGAGGAAATAATACAGGTTGTACATTTGAAGGAATATTCAAGATACTCCTTCAATTTTTTATTACATTTCAAACTTCAAATGGAGGTGTTTAGGGATCTCTGGGTCACTGTTCACTTCATCCATTATCAGCTCGCATACCGGAATGATTTCATCTTTGGCGTACTCGCTGCCAATCTTGATCGGGTCACCTAAACTGGTTGTGCCTTGCGGGATAATGCCTGCTTTGCCTACTGGAAAACGGTGGCCTACTAGGATGTCTTGCGCGGTAATGTTCTTAATTCGTTCGAATTCATCTTTAGTGGCAATATCGCCAACCGGAATTAATTGAATACCTTTCTCTTTACCGTTCGGGATGTTCACAAACATGCTGCGGAAATTGCCCACGCCCTTAGAGCTGGCAATGGTCTCCTTCATCATCTCTTCATCCGCTTCGCTTAAGCTCGGGTCTGTTGCGTAAAAGATAAAGCCCATGTGAGCGCCGTTCTTGTAATAACGGCGGCGAAACAGTGTGGCATCTTTGTTTAATAAGCTGCTTTGGATACTGCCTAAGTAGTCGGGTAAACCATAAATCTGCTGTTGCGGATCATACTGTGGCAAAAATATTACATCGTCTTTGCGGTATTCTCGCTGTTGGTTGTCGCGTTCTAGAATGATGAAGTTGCCATTTTTACGTTTACGCAGGTACATGCCTGGCAACGGGTGCAAACGTACCACGCGCTTGAAACCATCTCGGATTTTTAAAAATCCAGCATGACCAAAAGTGAAGTAGTCACGACAAAATGCTTGAACGTGTCGACGGCGAATCGCACCACCTTGCTGGAATCGTCCTGCTACGTAGTTGGCTCGAGCGATTAGCAAAGAACCATGATAAGAGTTGGCTCTGGCAACATCGGCCAATCCCGTTGGCGAAATGGGTGGTTCCCAGTAATTCTCTGAATCGTTGTAAAACAAATCTGAGTAGGACGTCATCCAACTATTGCTATCAATGGCTTCTGATGCAGAGTCGATGTGATAGACAGATCCAGGTGCTTGTTCTTCTTGTTTGATTAACGTTTCGGTTTGCTCGGTCATGCTGCAGTCGCCCAAGTTGATTTAGTTGGTGATGAATGGTCTAACGGCTCATTAATAATGGCGTGAGAGATGGCCCAGAATGCATCGGCGTGACCTGTGGTTTGGCTACGCTCTGCTTTGAATGTCATTGCATTGCCGCTGGCGGTTGGAACTCGTTTAATTGCCATAAATGCCATGGCAATGTCTTTGTGTTCAGCATCGAATTGAAGCCGCTTAGCTTCTACAATGTCGATCATCTTCATGACGAGACGGTTTTTGTTTTCGTTGCTGTAGTGAATGGCGTGCGCTTCACGTGGGTGTTTTTTAGAAATTAAGTCCCAAACACCGCCACCAATGCCCGTGGTATCTACGCCAATGTAAGTGACTTTGTAACGTTGAAAGACTTTGTCTATTTCAGACACGTGATACTGGAAGTTGAGCCCTTTCCAGTAGTGCTTTTCTAGAACGCGGAATTTTTCCCCTGCGACGGCAGGTGGCGCGATGACCACCAAGCACGCATTGTCTCGAGTTCGGCTTGGGTCATAACCCAACCAAACCTCACGGTGGGCGAAGGGCTGCTTATTGTTTGGTTTGAAGTCCTGCCAGTGGTCGGCATCCACCATGCTTTTTTCAAGGTCTGAGAACTTGAAGACAGAAAGTGAACCATCAACAAATATGCACATGAACAGGTTGTTGAAGTCGTCTTGACTGTATTCTTCACGCAGTTCGTCAATGTCGAATAGGTCACAGCCACCGTTGGCGGCATCTTCAATGGTGACAACATAACGCCACTGTTTATCGTCACAGAGTCGGCCACCGTCGCGAAATTCTTCAAACGTTGGGAATTCAATTTTCTCGCGAGACTCTTTGCCTTTGCGCCATTGGTCACCTGTCCAGAATGGGTAAGCCTGGTGCATTTTTGACGACGGTGTAGAAAAGTAGGTTTTACGCCACTTCTTATGCGTCGCCATTGCGGAAGCGAGTTTGTTCAGCTCGTCGAACTTGGGTATCCAGAAATATTCATCCACATAAACATGGCCGTGGTAACTCTGGGCGGTTTTGCTGTTGGTTGATAAAAAGCGAAGTTCGGCACCGTTTGAAAGAATGATCGGGTTGCCGGTTAACTCGATGTCTAAAAACTCTTTGCCAATGGCAATAATGTAGCTGCGGAAAACCTCTGCTTGAGCGCGAGAGGCAGAAAGGAATATTTGGTTATCGCCCGTTAGGATAGCGTCTTCTAGTGCTTCACCACTGAAGTAATATGTTGCCCCGATTTGGCGTGACTTAAGGATGTTTCGAATACGCTGCTTTATGTTGTTACGCATGGTGTGTTGGTATTCGAACAATGATTTATGCCAGTCTACAAAGTCACCGTCGCCAAGGTGTTCAATGTTATTTCTGCCTTTTCCTTTCTTCTTACTTTCGCCATTACCATTGCAGTTTTTATTAGATGATGCGGAGCTGTTTGTCTTTGAGCTGCCTTGCGAAAGCATTCGCTCTGCTTTGGCTTTTGCATCGGCATTCGCTTTTAGCAGTTTGACGTGATGGTCTATGAGTTTATCCATCTCTTTAAGCTGCTGATCGCTTTTCTCGTCTTTATCAATTAACACGGCCAATCGGCGGTTAATCATTTCCTCTACGGACAGTTCGTTTAACAACAAAGCCCAGCCGAATTTCTCCGCCCAGGTATAAATGATGCGGTCACTATTTAAGTTAAGTTGCGCCGCTATTTCTTTTGGAGGTACTCCGCGTAAATAAAGCTTTTTCGCGGCCTCTTTTATTTCATCTGAATATGCCATAGCCGCATCATACGCGCTGAAAATGCGCAAATGACTAACCAAAATTCGGATGAATTCGGATACGGATAAAATCCGAATTTCTCGGAATTGAAGTGGCTGAAAGCACTAAGTCAAAGGCGTATTGTTGGCTCAAATGAAAATGTGAATAACGAATTTGAGTACGTAAATGCCTAAGACGAGTGACTGGAAAATCGTAGCGACAGAAGGGCCAACCGTAGATGGGCGAAAAATCACCCGTGAATGGTTAACCCAAATGGCGGAGTGCTATTCACTTGACGAATATCCTGCATTGATTTGGCCAGAGCACCGTAGATTTTATGGGTTTGGTGAAAACTGGGGCAAGGTTGTTGAGCTTAAAGCGGAAGAAAAAGACGGGAAAATGCGTCTTTTTGCCAAGCTAGAGCCTAATGACTACATGCTTGAAGCCAACCGTAAAAAGCAAAAATTATTCACTTCTATTGAGCCAAATCCTGATTACAAGGGCGAAGGGCGTTGTTACTTAATGGGCCTAGCTGCGACTGACTCCCCAGCATCCACTGGTACTTCGCTACTTCAATTCTCCCGTAAAGAGGGCGAAACCACTCGCCTTGAATGTAGTCACCTTGAAGAAATCAATCTTGATGAATGTTTTACCCGCAGTGAGCGATTTTTTTCGATGTGCCATCAATTCTTTTCCTCTGGCGAAGACAGGCCAGAGAATCCATCGCAACCAGAGGATAGCGACGTGACCGAAGAACAACTACAAGCCGCACTACAAAAGCAATTTAGTGCTTTTAAAGGTGAGTTAAAAACCGAACTTACCAACGAACTCAAGCAAGAGTTTAGTAAGCAAGAATCTGAGCCAGAAACAAAGCCGGAAGTTAAACCAGAAGGCACAACAGTAGAGCAGTTTTCTGCAGCGCTGGAAGAAAAACTTAATCCACTCGTTGAGAAAGTGGCTGGCTTAGAAAAGAAATTCAACGACCTTTCACAAGAAGTGCCGGGTCAAGAGCCGGAAGGCGAGGGCGCAAACACCGCTATGGAGTTCTTCTAAATGAGCAAGGCACATTTTAAAACCTACTTAGCAGAATTTATCAGCGGCACTCTTAAAGCTGCGAGTGCCGAGGCAGACGAGAAGATGTTTTCTATTACACCAGTAATGGAAACCAAACTTCGTGAAGCACTAAAACATTCTCATGCTTTTCTCGGCATGATCCACACCGGGCTTGTTGACCAAATCCAAGGTCAAGTTGTTGATGTGGGTGACGACGGTCTATCTACTGGCCGTGCGGCTGGTCGCTTCAGTGTGGAAGTCGGGCAAGATGGTAATACCTACCAGTTAGTAAAAACGGATTCTGGAGCGCATATTCCTTGGGAACTTATGACCCAGTGGATTAATTCTGGCAGTAAAGGGCAGTGGATGAACCTAATGAAAGGTGCCATCACTAAACGCTTTGCACTAGACATGCTTCGTATTGGCTTTAACGGTACAAGTGTTGCAAACACCACCGACCCCGCTGCTAATCCACTTGGACAGGACGTTAACAAGGGCTGGCTTACGCTTGTTAAAGAGAAAGCACCCGCACAAGTTCTTGCGGCAGCAAAGCTTGACTCAACAGGTGCAACGGCAGATGCCTACAAAAACTTGGACTCGCTAGTCCAAGATCTAATCAATACAACCATCGCCGAGCAATCTCGCCAAGATGATGACCTAGTTGTGGTGATCGGTTCGAACTTGGTCGCAGCAGAGCAGCACCGACTACTGGAATCAGCAGACACACCGACTGAGCATAAAGCGGCTCAATCCCTAGCGAAGACTATTGCTGGAAAAAAAGCATACACCCCACCGTTCTTCCCTGCGGATGCGGTTTGGGTAACTAGTTTTAAGAATCTACAAATCCTTACTCAGTCGGGTACGCAGTGGCGTAAGCAAGAGAACAACACTGATCGTATGCGATTTGAGAGTAACCATATTCGTATGGAAGGTTATGCAGTTGGCCGACTATCTAAATTCGCTGCAATTGAATCAGTAACTGTTATAGAGCCAGCGGCTTAATGGAGTGAAAAATGGTTAGCCCATTAGCAAAACAGCGGAAGCAATTACTTGAAAAACAGGCTAGCCAGTTTGCACCGGAGGTTGTTTCTGGTGCAGACACCAATAGCTTGCACATCAAGCTGATTGACTTCGAAGAAGACCGCAAGCATTTACGCACTTTCAATGCGATTGCTGACCGTGTTGAGCATAAACGCAATGTGTTGGTACCGAAATACAAACCGTATGTTCAAGCCTATTTGGAAAGTGGTGAGCAATTTGAAAACCCAATCTTTACCAATTTGGTGATCTGGCTATTCGACATTAAAGAGTTGGATACCGCGATTGATTGGTGCATGACGGCCATAGATCGTGACCTGCCAACACCAGAAAACTTCCGTCGTAACTGGCCGACATTCTGTGCCGATGAAGTTCTAGCGTGGGCTGAAAGCGAATCAGAACGTGGCAATTCAATTGAACCTTACTTCTCCAAAGTATTTGAGAAGGTTGAGAAAGAGTGGCGCCTGCATGAAAAAGTGGAAGCCAAGTGGTTCAAGTTCGCGGGTTTATATCTGATTCGAAATGAAGACGGCCAACCGCAAGCCACAGCAGTTGGTAATTTGGAAACGTTGGAAAAGGCTTTGGGCCTACTTCAACACGCACACAATAAGCACTGCAAAGTGGGTGTGGGTACGCAGATAAAGAAAATCGAACAACGCATTCGTGCCATTAGAGACGGTACGAATCTTTAGTCAGTAATAGAAAAGACTCCTACGCCACCGCGCCTCGGCTGGCAAGAGTGCAATAGCAAACGCTCATTGTTACTCGTTGACCCAGTGGCTAGAGGCGCACCTATTCAGGGGAACTGAGATGAAAAATTTAGTGATGTGGCTATTTATGCTGCTAATGACCGTAGCGATTTTAACAACCAACAACTTGGGGACGTTGAGTGATGGCGTTGTCAACCTGTTGCTAGTCGCTGCTTGGGTGAAGTCAGGCCTCATTATGCTCGGTTCTCTCGCCTTGCTTAACGATGAACAGTTGAACAAGTTAGCCAAAAGGATGAAAGAAAAAGGCACTAAAGCGTGGCAAAGCAAAGCTCGAATCACTTTGTGGTCGTGCATTGGGTGCACTTTCATTTTCTGGGGATATTGGATAACAGGCATAGCGTGGATGATTGCAACAATGGTCGGTGGTGTAGTGATGCTTGTTATACATGAACGAGCTCAGCGAGAGGACTTCTAATGAGCTTTGGTGGGAAAGTGAACAGCGCAGTAAATGCCGCCTTACCAGGTGAAGGTTGGCCGGATTTATCAACCGATGAATTCCGCCAATTGCGCCGTATTCCCCACACCTTTGATAACGATTCTATGGCTGCAGCCGTGAGTATTGCGGCTTTGAATATTCAGCAGCGACTTGAAAGCCTGTTGGTTGATGGCAACCCGCCAGTGTTAAGCGCAGCAAAAACAGCCGTATATAAGCGCGCAGTTTATGGTTTGGCCCATGCTGATCTTTTACCAGAGTTCGCTACGCAAGACCGCCGAAAGGAAGGTGAAAGCGTAGCAACGGATGAACCAGAGCAAGAGGCTCGTTTTATCACCCAAAGTAATCAGGATGTGCGTTTGCTACTTGGCCGCAGTGCCAATGGGATTGGTTCGATATGAGTGACACTGTTTACAACAAAACCAAGCTTGAGCATTTAACTGGTTACATTGTCAGCCACCTAAACAGCAATGTGCTTAATAACAAAATTGATGCTTGGCAAGAAAACGGTTCGATAGTGCCAAGCGGTGAAGACCGCGGAAACAACGGTTATATCGCGTGTTATTGGAAATACAACGCCGTGGTATCGGTTGAAGAATTTCCGCACCAGAAGTTAGACCCACGTTGCTTGTTAGCTCTGGTTGCCTGTTGGTTAAGCGACCATGAAGAAGACCGAAACGAACAAGAACTAGAAGACCCAACGCTGTCGGTAGATGTGATCAGTAGTGAACTGGCGGATGTGAGTATAGAGCTAGAGTTGATGGAACCTATCGAGCTGGTACCAGATTCAGAAGCCGGAATGATTACCTGGCGCGGCATTAAATATCGAGTTCAAGCTGTAGAAATTTATACCGCAGAAGAAGCGGAGTTGGTGAATGAAACCGACGGTTAGTGCGAATAAAAGGGATGTGCTCAACATGCAAGAGAAGCTTGCGATGTTAGCCCTTCCACCTAAAAAGCGCATTTGGATTTTGAAAACGTTAGGGCGATGGGAGAAAGCCAATACGCGTAAACGGATTCAGCAACAAAAAGACATTCACGGGAAAGCACTTGCGCCACAAAAAGGTAAGAAACGCGGCAAAGTGATGCGCCGTATGGCGAAAGGACTAACCCCTTATGTTCGAAACGCCAACAGGCTAGACCTAACTTGGAATAACAAACTCACCGCAAAAATTGCAGCCAGACACCATGTGGGTCAAAAGCAAAAAATGACCGCACGGCAAATGCAAAAGCGATGGGGAACACCAGACTACTCTGCGCCTTGCTCCAAAGGGCAGGCGAGAAAGCTAAGGGAGCTGGGTTACACGGTACCAAGGAAAAGCGGCAAAGGGCGGAAAAAGCCTAGCCTTCGTTTGTTAATGGACACCGTTATCCATGGGCAAGCAGGGAAAATTATTCGAGAGCTGAGCAATCAGCCCAGCGTGACCGTTTGGGATATCCCGTTAGCACAACGGCAAATATTAGGCAGTAAAGAACGCGAAGTCACCCGCCAACTCATCACCATTTTTGAGCAGGCCAAGACGCGAAAATAAGCGAGGAAACAACCAATGGCAACCGGAAAGGTAGAGGTAAACAACCTCAATTTAGGGCAAGGCGGGATACCAGAAATAGAACGCCACTTGCTCTATATCGGGCGCACCGATAAAGCGGAACTGCAAGGCAAGGTCACGCGCGTAAACAACATGACCAACCTTGATGAAGTGGTGGCAGATGATGTGTTAGGCGCAAACATCAAAGCCGCGCAGCTTAATGGCAAACAAAACTGGACGGGTGCCATCTTCGGTTTGGCCGTGGATGATACTTGGCAAGAAGCCGTAGACATTGCCAACCGCACTGACTCGTTTGAGGGCGTTTGCATTGTTGATGTGGTGACAGACAAAGCGCAGTTCACTGCCATGCAAGACAAAGCAACAGAGCTTACGAGCAAACTTGGCCGTTGGGTGTTCTTCCTTGCTGCGTGTCCTGGCATTGATGCAGATGACCAAACCTGGTCGGATTATGAAACCGCCATGCTAGCCCTAGTGAAAGATGTGACGGCAAACATGGTCACGCCAGTACCAATGCTTAACGGTAATAACATGGGTGTTCTGGGTGGCCGTTTATGTGACCGTGCGGTCACCGTGGCCGATAGCCCAATGCGAGTCGCAACAGGCAGTTTGCTTGGCTTGGGTGCAATGCCGATTGATAGCACGGGTAAGCCATTGGAGATGAGCACAATTTCAGCACTAGCTGATGCCCGTTACTCATTACCGCAATGGTATGCGGATATGGAAGGGGTGTACTGGACGGATGGTTGCACGCTAGAAGCCAAAGGTGGCGACTACCAATACCTTGAATACGTTCGCCCGGTTCACAAGCTTAACCGCCGTGTTCGTATTAAAGCAATTCGTCGTATCGCTGACCGAATCCTTAACTCGACACCGCCAAGTATTGAACTCAACCGCACTTACTTCAGTAAAGACATGCGCGACATGTCCAAGACCACTGAGATTGGCGGTATTCCGTTCCCTGGTGAAATCATGCCCCCACGCGATGAAGATGTGTCGATTCAGTGGATGACCAAAACCAAAGTCAATATTGGCTTAATGGTTCGCCCTCATAACTGCCCGAAACACATTGTGGTCAACATTGGGCTTGATCTCTCTAACCCTGCCGATGTGGAGGCATAACCAATGAGCATGCGTATTTCTGGCAAGAACATGCACTTTTCAATGGGCGACTACAAGCTAAAAGCGCAAAAAGTCACCCTATCTATTACCGACAATTCAGCCGTGAACAAAACCTCTGGTGTACCAGATGGTTGGGTAGATGGCGATGTAGAAGCAAGCGGTGAAATGGAGCTGACCACTCAGCAGTTCAACCAAATGAGCAAGGCAGCCAAACAAGCCGGCTCTTGGCGTGGGCTACCGGATTTTGATTCGCTGTTCTACGGCAAAATTGATAAAGACGAACTGAAAGTAGAAGCCTTTGGTTGTCGTATCAAAATCTCTGATCTGCTTGATGTGGATTCCAATGGTGCGAATGCATTGGTTCATAAGTTGCCGTTTGAAGTGACCAGCCCAGATTTCATCAAAATCAATGGTGTTCCATACCTGCGACCAGATGAAACCGAAGACTTGGTTCAGTAACTTTTTGCTTAATAGATAGGAGGCGTAATGTCTGATGTTATCGACCATGCCAGTGGCCTTGAAGCCCAATTCACACAAGTGGCGCTTGCTCACCACCTGGCAAGGGCTAAGCAAAATGAACAACGGGAAAGTGCACAGGATTGCGAAGAATGTGGCGACCCAATCCCTGAGCAACGCCGTCAAAAAGTGCCAGGGTGCCAATACTGCACTCAGTGCCAATCCTCAAGGGAGTGATGAATGCGCGACTGGCTAGATAAAATCACCGCAGGCATAGCGTATTTGTGTTCTGTATTCGGTATCGCTGTCAGCCAAATGACGATGGAACACTGGTATTTCCTGTCTTCTATCGTGCTCGGGGTAATTATGGCGGGGGTTAACATTTGGCATAAGCGCAATATGCAGCGCATTGCCAAGGAAAAGGGAGTAGTCATCAATGAAGCTGGCTAAAAAGGTGGTGTGTTCGGTTGGTGTGGTCATCGCCTTAATTACGGGCGGGGCAACATTAGGTACCCACTCAGTGGCACCCACAGGGCAAGTGGTGGTTGCTAATGAAGCGCTAGGCGAACTTCGTATCAGTCCGAAAGGGCTCGCGATTGTCGGCAATATGGAAGGATGTCGATTAGATCCATACACCTGCCCATCAGGTTTAACAACCAATGGCATTGGCAATACGCACGATGTGCCGGATCTCATCATTACCATGAACCAAGTGGCTAAGGATTGGGTGAAGAACTTGCAAGGTGCAGAGCGCTGCATTGCAAGAGCCGAGAAACAGTCGGGGGTAGCGTTATCTCAGGGCCAATTTGATGCCTTTGTTTCTTTTGCTTTTAACACGGGATGCACCCGTTTTGAACGTAATCGTAATGGCACCAAAACTCGCATTTATAGTCACCTTCTGGCGAGTCGTTATGAACAAGCGTGTAATCAATTACCGCGATGGGTTTATGGTGCTGGGAAGAAGCTACCTGGTTTAGTGAAACGGCGGAGGGCGGAGCATGCTCGCTGCATGGAAGTGGATTAAGTGGGGTGGGCTCGCGTTGTTCATTGGTTTATTGGTACTGCAGGGGTTTGCGCTTAAGGCGAGTTACGCCAAGCAAGATCTTCTTCAAATCAAGTTAGATAAGGCAGAGCAGGACAACCAAACCAATCAACGCACGATTAACACGCTTAAACAGGATAACCAGCATATTAACCAAGTGTTGGTTGCTCGTAAGAAACGACAAATTACTCAGCGTCAGGAACTAGAAGATGAAGTACAGCAGCTCAAACAACAGATGGAAGGTATTAAATGCGTTATTCCTAGCGCTGTTACTGACCGCTTGCGCGAGCACTACTAAGACGACAGCAACCGAAGTGATCGTGAAGCTGCCACCTGCTGGTTTGATCGAGCCTTGCTATAAACCCACCGTGATCGGTACATGGCCAGAGGTGGTGACCGATGACATACCCAATTTAAAAGCCGCACTCGGAGAGTGTGCAAAACAACCCGATGAATATTTTAAATGGCGTGCGATGCACGAACAGGAGATACAACAATGAGCAAGTCAATTGTACTAACTGTCGGCAATACCGATATTGAATTTATCCCAACCCCTGCCGAGTACGACGAAGCGCAAAACACCATTCTACAAGGTGATGCGAGTAGTGCGGCGCACAATTTCTTGATGAGCTGTGTTAGCGAAGATTCAAAAGATGCGTTGCGCGAAATTACCAATAACAACGCAGGGGCGGCGACACAGATTTATGGCGCCGTTCTTAAAGAGTACGCGCCTAAGCTCGCTATCTCAGTAAAAAAATAGATGCGCTTGTCGCTGCTGTGGAAAGCAGCGACAGGCAAAAGATGTATGCGTGGCGGCGAAAGTGGCTACCTAATGAACCGGATACTGATCAGAACCTTGCTTACGCGATTTGGTTAGAGACAAACCATTGGGAAAAAATGCAAGCCGTCACCGCTAGCGGTGTAGCGAAAGGGTTTGGCGCATAAGCCTATTTGTTAACAGGAACCAGTAATGTTACCAGAAGCACTCAGATTTCAAGTTGGATTGATTGACCAGATCTCAAAACCTCTGGGCAATATTCAACGTCATCTGGATGATGTCACCAATACCTATCGTCAAGGTACCCATACCATGATGGCGGGTGCGGCTGGCATGGTGGGTGCAGGTTTCGCATTGCAAAAAGCGTTGATGCCAGCGATTGAATTGGATAGAGCACTAGGCGAAGTAAAGTCTCTGGGTGTGGCTGATGACCAATTGAAAACCCTTACGTCTACCGCTATGAAGTTTTCGGTTGAATACGGTAAGTCCGCGACGGATTTTGTAGCCGCGTCTTACGATATTAAATCGGCGATGGGCGATATGAGCGGTGATGAACTAGCGGGTGTGACAAGAAGCTCTGCTATTTTGGCCGCCGCGACCAAAGCCGACACCGCCACGATTACCAACTACATGGGCACCATGTACTCGGTATTCAAAGACCAAGCGGATGACATTGGCAAAGATAACTGGGCAGAACGCGTCGCAGGGCAAACAGCGAAGTCCGTGGAGCTCTTTAAAACCAACGGGCAAGGCATGTCTGATGCGTTCAAAGGGGTGGGCGCATTGGGTAAAACTCACGGCGTCGCCATGGAAGAACAAATGGCCATCCTCGGTATGTTGCAGGGCTCGATGTCAGGCAGCGAAGCGGGGACTCGATACAAAGCGTTTTTGAGTGGCGTAGTGAAAGCTCAAGATGACCTGGGCATTTCCTTTACTGACAGTAACGGAAAGATGCTGCCCATGTTCGACATCATGAACAAGCTTCGTAATGAGTTCGGTGAGCTGGACTCAATGGAGATGGCAAAGCTGAAAAAGGCATTTGGTAGTGATCAGGCGCTATTGGTTATCACTGACTTAATCGGCAAAACGAACGATCTAAAGTCCAATGTATCCAGTCTAAACGATGCCGCGAATTTAGATACCGCCGTCAATATGGCGCACAGCATGACCGACCAATGGGAAAGACTTGAGCAAGGTGTATTTGCTGTTCGCACCGCGTTTGGTGCAGCGTTACTTCCTGCACTGCTACCGGTGATTTCAAGTTTGGCTGATGGTGGTATGGAAATCATCGAATGGACGGAGATGTTCCCGAACCTCACCAAATACATTGGTTTTGCTGCGATAGGGATTTTAACCGCAGCGGCAGCGGGTGGTGCATTTACGTTAATGATGGGCGTAGGCAAACAAGCAATGGCCGCTTATATGCTCGCGCTAAAAGCGTTGGTGGTCGTGAAACAAGGTTATTCAGCGTTAATCAAGGTATTGAGAGTGTCGCTGCTCGCGCTACACATGAATATGAATATTTATGGGGTAAAAACCAAACTGGTAACAGCTGGACAGTGGTTGCTCAATGGTGCTGTGAGTATGTCAGCGACTATTTATGGTACAGCCACAACAGCGCTTACTTGGTTAGGTTGTGCATTCATGACAGGCACAATGGCTGCTTTAAAATTTACTGCCGCACTACTCACTAACCCTGTTTTCCTCATTGCTGCGGGTGTTACTGCAGCCGTGGTGGCCGTGGGCGCACTCATTTATTACTGGGATGATCTCAAGGCTTCATTTGGTGACACAACGTGGTTCCAAGTATTAGAAGGTGCCATCAATTTAATCACCCTGCCATTTCGAACATTATTCAATTTCGTATCGGCAGGTTGGCAATGGGTGATGAGTGGGTTCACTGATACCAGTGGCTTTGCCTTCATTGGGCAAATGGCGGAATACATGCGCAACATATTCGGTAGCGTGTTTAGCTGGTTCACCGACAAGTTAGCGGGTATTTGGGAAAGCTTGAAAGGGTTAGTGGATTGGGTTCCAGGTTTCGGTGGTGAGGATGAATCTATTCAAGTGAAATCGAAGTCAGTGCAAAGGGCGACCCCTCATGCACAAATTCCGCAAGGTGGCGCGGCCAAGAGCATTGCCAACTATCAAACCAGTTCAACCAATTATGGTGGCGTGGCGATTTACCCCACCTACATGAGTGACCCGCAAGACATGGCGAGTGAATTAGAAATGGCGGCAGGCTAATGGCAGATTTTAAATACCAAGACTTGCTGATTGAAAACGGTGATGTGGTTCTAGATGCAGGTCGTAACCCGGTATTGATTCAAGACCGAGCAGTGATCGCCCAAGACATAAAACACGCCATCATTGAAAGCAATCTGGCTGTGTTTCTGATTGCTGAGCGAAGCCCCTCAAAAAAGGCGGATGCACGCACACAGCTAGAGTTGTTGGTTGAAGAGGATGTGCGATTGGTACCAGGGACGGTTCGTATTGAAGAAGTCGACGATGGACGAATTTATATATTTGCCGAAACCTTAGAGTTTGGCAGCGTAAGCGCAGAGGTGAACCTTGACTGATATCCCTAAACCGGACTTTACCGAACTGGCCAAGAAAGCGGGTTTACCTCTTGAAGGAGCACAGTGGAAAGCCGTGCTGAAAGAAGAAGCAGAAAAACAAGGCAGCACCATTGCTAATGATTCAACGTATTCCCCGTTCTGGCGCTTGATAGAAACCATGGTGATCAGTCCGACGGTATGGCTTATCAATACCTTTTTGGTGGGTTACATACTGCCAAATATGTTTGTCGCAACCGCAAAAGACAAGTGGTTGGATTTATGGGCATGGCAATTCAATGTGCTACGAAAGCCTGCCACGAAAGCAGTGGGGCAAGTGGTGTTCTATCGGGCCGCATCAAAGGGGCCGGTCATTGTGGTTCCCAAAGGCACTTTTATTCAGACCGACCCCATTAACGGTACGGTTTATCGCGTCATTTTAAAAGAAGACACCGTGTTGCCTGAAAATGCGCTGTCTGTAATGGGGGAAGTGGAAGCTGAACATGAAGGCGCTGCGTTTAATCTTGGTGAAGGTTACTACCATATTTTCGCCACGGCAGTGCCAGGTATTGGAGAAGGCGTCAACTCAGCGGATTGGCTTATTGAAGCTGGGGCGGATAAAGAAAGTGATGATCAACTTCGAGTGCGTATCCGTAACCAATTTAGTGGTGTAGCAAAATGGCATATCGATGCGGCGTACCGTTCTTTGCTTATGCTACGCGCGGGTATCAATAGCGAAAACGTCTACTTCGAACATAACGCTCCACGCGGTGCCGGTTCAGCCAGCGCATTCATTTTATTGGATTCCGGTGAGCCATCTTCTCAAATGCTCAGTGACTTAAATAATCATATCAATCGTGATGGCAACCATGGCCACGGCGATGATCTTCTGGTGTATGCGATGCCAGGTAACCTCATTGATGTGACATGCAGAGCGTGGGTAGGTCGAGTGTTAACGAGTACCGAAAGGGAAGAACTAGAAACGAATATTGGCCTATTCATTGGTTCAGCATTTAGGCAAAACACTGACTACAAGGCGACGAAAACGAAACCATCATCGCGCTTTAGCTTTTCTAAATTAGCGCAAGAGCTTCACGGCCAGTTCCCTGAAGTTGAGTCGATAGAGTTCGAGAACGCTGATATTGCCAATGGCATGGAAGTTCCACGGATGAGCCGTTTGGAGGTGAACATTGAATCTGCCTAACTTAACGCTTAAGCACTGGATGGGTAAACGCGAGCTCTACAAATTAGGCAATGCTCTGTTGGGATATTGGAGCCGAATTAAAGTCATTTTGGAATGGCCACTTCAGCAGCTTGATCCCATGGTCGCGCCCATTGAGTTTGTCGATTTGATTGCTTGGCAGCGTGACATTGAACGCTTACCCAAAGAGCCTGAGCAGATATACCGAATACGAGTGAACTTTGCTTACTCGTTTGCGGCAGGCGGCGGCTCGGAAGTGGGTTGGGAAGATATGTTCGATAAGTTGGGCTATCCCCATATCGAAATCGACGAGCGGCTTCATTACTACCCGTGGGACGTGGTTAGTGTGAAAGTGAAGGATGGGGATATCAATGAAGTGCCCGGTCTGATGGACGCGTTAGTTCGTCAATATGGGCGGACATGTCGACGATATAGCTTTGATGTCACCACAATCGCAAACCCTCATGTTTCGGTCTCGGAATTTAGTCACAGTCATGAAACTTACAGTGCATCGATAGGATAGATTATGGCAGTTATCACCATCGCGGGCGAACGTCTTATTGCCCAAAAACAGCAAGCGAAACAGCCTCTGGTGATCAGTGAGTTTGTGCTTGCGTATGTTCCCAATGTGGACCCATCCAAGCCACCTCAACGAAATCAATCATTGCCATCAAGCACCCAAATTGCTTTTCGAATGGCGCCAACACGAAGCGCTGTCGTGAACGGAAATGAAGTGGTCTATTCGCTGATTTTAGATAACACGATAGGTAACTTTCATTTCAACTGGCTAGGGCTGGTGAGCGAAGAAGGCGTTTTGGTCTCAGCCAATCATATGGTTGTGCAATCCAAGCGTAAGAATAACGAATTGAGTGGTGAAGAGGGCAATAACCTAACACGTAATTTCCTGCTCAAGTTCTCAGGCGCACAAGCGATCACGAATATCACCGTGACCCCTGAAACGTGGCAATTTAATTACGATGAACAAATTCGAGAAATGGAAAAACTCGATATGTCTTTAGTCTGTGGGATGGTATCGAGTCAGATTCATATTGTAGAAATGGCTCATAAAGACATGGTATTGACCGAGCAGTTAATGGTGTTGAGCGAAAGCATGGCTCGGAGTGAATCTGTGGATAATCAGTTATCCGCAGAAATCGTTGAGTCAATACAAAGGATTTGCGCTTTAGAGCAACACAACCCTCTTATTGCACTACTCGCTAGCGCAATCTTGTCAGGGGGAAGCGAGCGAGTCTCCCTTATGCAAAGTAATTTGAAATTAATTGAAAAAGTAAGACTGTTGGAGGAAACACATGTCTGAATATACGGTTCAGTTGCAAAAGGTTATAGATGCTTCAATTCAACAAACAGAAGCGAGTAAAAAACTAGCCGATGATGTAGCTAAAATTAAACCAAGCATTGACCAGAGAATGGGTGAAGCCGAAAAAGAGTATGACCAACTGATTGCCAATATACACTCTGATTTTCCGTTTTACAGATTGACTCGAAATCAGGAGCTAAGAGTTAACGGTAGTTTGACTGATGGGCTAGAGGGTACGCCGGATGGGTGGGTGAATCGCGCTAAGGGTATCCACCATTGCCGGATTGTGGCATCGACAGAATCAGGGGTTGAACCAGATAAGAAAAGTCCAATCATTCAGCAAATGTGGACAGATATTAAGGGGGGAGTTCCGAAGTACAATCAACCAAACTTTGCTGTCGTCAGAGTATCGACGTCACCTGATGCTGAACCAAGCAGCATCAATACGTTTTATTCCCTCTATCAAGGGGCGATACCGAGCGGTATTCCTATGACGTTCGGTGGTTGGATTAAAGTTGAACAGGGCGATGTGCGGTTTTTATCTCCAAACGAATCAGATCGAGTACCAGATGATGGCAAGTGGCATGAAATAACCCGCAGCATAAATATGAGCAATGGCGGAGCAAGTTGCCTTATTGCCTTACCTGCAGTTGTAGCGGGTAAGTTACCTAAAGGTAAATGGGGCTTTATCAACAAACCGATACTTGAACATCAGGGATAATTCTATGACAGGGTTTATAAACGAAACAGATCAATTAGGTGGCGAGCGTTCTCAATTTGATATTGATAATGACTATAGAAAGTACCTCCAAGAAACGGATTGGTACGTATTACGCCTGCAAGAAACGGGTAAAGCAATTCCGGACAATATCGTGAAGAGCAGAGAAATAGCACGCTCCAAGGTTCAGTTAGCATTTACTTTAACGTTGGAAATGGTTGAGAGTTAAATGCTAATCCTAAACGGCTCCCAACTCCCACTAAAAAACCTACGCATTAGCGTTCGTCAACAACTAGCCGGACAAGACATGTCCGGCCAAACCTCGGCTACCGACCAAGCGGAAACGGGTACTAAGGGTAAAATCTTAACCGTAAAAGGTGTGATCCCGTTCAGTAAGAGCCAACTTCTTACCAATCTGTTTAGCATGGCTGAAGCGTTAGAAACTGGCTCTCGCCATATCTACCGAATCAGTAACAAAACGGCAGAAGCTTTGAAAATTCGCCAAGTGAAATTCCAAGGCGCTGTTCGTGCTGATGAGCAAGATTCTCACAGGCAATGGAGCGTTTCATTTGAATTGGTCGAACACCTATCGGTACCAGAACGGGTGGAACAACGCCAACCGGATAAACCCGCCGCACAGCAAAAAGTACAAGGTGTGAATACACCCGTTGAAGCCGGACAAAGTGACGATGTGCCGCCAGATACAGAAGTGGAGCTAACTGGTGTTATGAAGGTGCTCAAAGCTGTCGATAATGCTTTGGCCTAACCGTGAAAAGGCGGTGAACAATGACAACAAACAACAAGTTTCTTTGCCGTGCTTACCTTGGTAAATCCAAGGCCAAAGTGAAAAGTCATCGCATTGTGTTTAGCGAAAATACCCCTGGACGCTGTGAACTCTCAATTCAAGGAAACCCGCAACTCAACGCCATCATTGCCGTGGACCTTGGTTGGGGTGATGACATTACTCGAGTATTCCTTGGTTATATCGAACGAGTTCAACCTGCAGAAAAAGGATGGTCGAAAGTGTTTTGCCGTGAATTAGCCGCAATACTCTACAAGCCACTTAACATCATTATGCGTCACCCAACACTCATGCAGCTGCTTAGCGAAGTGACCAATAAAACGGGACTTCAATTTGTGGTGCCAGAGAAAGCCTATAGCAAAACAGCTATTCCTTGTTTTTACAGCGATGGTAACGGCTACCGAGTTATAGACGAGTTAGCCCAAGCGTTCAGCATTGATGGCTTATTCTGGCAGCAACAAGGCAACGGGCAAATTTACGTAGGCAGTTGGAAGGATTCATTCTGGGCAGATAAACCTATCACCATACCCAATGAACTCATGACCAAGCACACGGCCAACAAGTCAGTAAAGGTACCGGCTATTCCCAAACTAAAGCCGGGTGTTGTCGTGAATGGCCTTCGCTTAGTCGGCGTAGAGTTTGAAGGAACGGAGGCGAAGCTAACATGGATGTGAATGTTATTAAGCGCATTATCTTCCGCTTGTTCCCTGAGCTCACAGGCCAGTGGCATCTGCCAAGATGGGGCAAGGTCGTCGCTTTGCCAGAACTTCCAGAAGAAGGGGATTTATCGGATCGCTTTTATCCTCACTATGCCGTGGATATTCAGCTACTCGATGAAAAGGGCATGGAGTACGAAGATAAACCACCATTGCAGGCGGTACCACTTCCGGTGCCTGGTCTTGGTGATCATGCTGGTCGATTAGAGCCACCGGCTATCGGTAGTATTGTTGAGTTAGGTTTTATGTTTGGCCAACCAGACAAGCCGTTTATTCGTTGCGTTCTTCCGCTTGGGTTCAAGTTACCAAGTATCAAAGAAGGAGAAAGCCGATACCAACAACGCAAAGGCGTTTACCAGCTGGTAGACCAAGACGGAAACTTTGAGCGTAAGACAGATAAAGACGACAAGCTGGAATGTCTTAACCAACGCATCAAGGTGCTTGAAAGCCGTTTAGCCGAAATTGAAGGTGATCACACGGAAACCGTCAAAGGTAATAAAGCCACCACGGCCAAGAACATTACCGAGAAAGCAGACTCGATAAAGATGAATGGTGGTAAAGGAGTCTGCACAGGCGCAAGCATTTGCCCGTTTATGGGTAAGCCGCATGTAGACGTATCAACCACCGTATTTGCAGGCAAGTAAGATGGCACTAAGCAAAGCATCACTGAAAGAGAAGTTAGAAAACGAACTGAAAGCACAGGGCTTTGTGCTCGATGGTGAGTTTGCAATGGCAGGGAAGATGGCAGAAGCCATTGCTAACGCAGTAGTGGACGAAATTACTCAGAATGCCCAAGTGCCAGTAACAGGCGGCAGTTCTGCCGGAAACTACAAAGTCACCTAAACACATACCATATCATCACCAAGCGCCCACTATGGGCGCTTTTCTTATATCTAAAGCCCAATAGCCTAACGCCACGGAAAGGAGCAATCAGGTGACGGAATCCGCACTCCTCCTCCCCACCTGCGACGTTTTCGATCTGGTTTTTTCGCAATTTTGATTTGGTGAAAATCTATGGGGCTGAGGAAGGCGTAGAACACACGATAAAGTCTTTTGTTGTAAAGGCTTCGAGTGATTCGAAAAACCGTTGAAAGGGGCTTATATTGCACCTAATAGAATTTCGATAATTGCGTTTTTGTTCGCTAAATTGCAATAATGACGATCTGTTAAGATCTTAATTTTAATCTTAAGTGATTGATTTTGAATGTTACTTGGTGTTTTTTGTTAGATATTTAAAGATCTAATGTGTGAAATTAAAGATCTCTTTTCGTGGTGGATAAGTCAAAAGGGATAAGGCTTTGAAGCGAAGAGGAGTGTCATAGCATTTTTTCAAAATTGTTTGGAGTCTGAACTCATCCATACTTGTTATTATATGTTTGCCTTACCAAAAGTTATTCGAGTTCAGCGTCTCTAGAAATTTGCAACCGCTTCTGCTTATAGTGCTCAGGTCAAAGCATAATAGATTACATAAGTGAATATCACTATCACACAGCCATACACCATCGCAAAATGGTGTTTATAAGAACTCGCCTCTTCATCTTTATTATCAACATCAGAAATTGTTCCAAATTTTACGAGCTTTTTACCTCGAGCATACGCTCTCAAGTGAATTTCAGAATGCAAGAACGAAAAGGTAAACAGAGCTAAAATAGGAAGGCTTGTTGAGAAATTGTTCAAAATAACGCATGTTAGAAAGAGCAGCAAGCTGGCTATCAGTGTGCTATTTAACCTGGAATTTATATCTTTAGTTTTTGGATAGATTTTCATCAAGAAATTTGCCCGTTGTATGTGAAATGGTATTCTCTAGTCGATCCCTTATCGGAGCAGGAACCCCTATTATTTTCAATCTATATGCAACCCCTTTTCCCAACGAGTATGCTGCGAGAGGCGTATAGTTTCTTTCGTGCATTATTGTATATGCAGTATCTGCGTTAGCAAGCCATATGAGAGGGCGTGCGTAAGGATTTGCAATGAGAGCTGTATTTACAATTCCCATAACATCGTCTTTTTTCCCGTTAGTTGCCGCTTCCACGTAATCCTGAAATGCATCATCTTGTAAATCAAAGTTCGCACCTCTCATCAAACATTCTGGAGTCGCACAACGTGCTTTAAAGCGAACGTTGAAAGCTTGATTGTTGACACGCATGCTTCGACGATAGCTACTGTCAGAATTTAAGTTAGTTGTTATACGTTGTTGTTTGCGAATAACTCGGTTTCTATCAGCTGTTTTGATGGCTCTGACACCGTCGACAAACCCATACTTTAGATTACTCAAAGTGCTTTGTGCCGATTCAAAGTCTATGCTCCCTTTACGATAAGCTCGGAGAATAATATTAATAGCTTGGCTCATTTCTCGAACTGCCTTGGACTGGAGCGAGCGCTCTAACTTGAGTTGTGATAGAGACGAAAGCGTCGCTGTAATAAGAAGGCTGGACTCTTTTTCTAAAAGCCAATACGCATCGTCAACTTTTTCCCTTGATTCGTCCATTCACTTATAAGTCCGTCAGTTTTCTTGAAGCACTACCTAAAGCACCTAGCCAAGAAGAATAGCCATTTGTTGTCGCGGCTAAGTGCTTCCAGTGAATGTCTCTGTATGCAATATCGACGATCTCTTGCATTTCAGCTTCACCTAAGTGGATGACATTTGGCATTTCAACTTGAATATTGCGGATTAGTGCTCCTACAAGAATTATCTCATAAAACTTTTCTTGCGTGCCTCCTGTCGGTGAGTGCCTATAAAATGTTAGGGTGCAATTTAACTCTGAGCCATCAGCACACGCTTGAGCTAGTAACGGGCTTGCCTTATCAATTTTCTTTATGACTTGAACAGGGGAATGGATTGAACGATTGTCGTAAGCCAAGTTGTGGGAAAACCCCAGTATAGTGATTTCATTCTCATGGGTGGATTGAAAACCATTACCCATAGATTCGGCGGTGTTGCATCCCGTAGATAAGTTTCCACCTGTTAGACTATCAATAGTTAGGTAAGCTATTGTGCTCATTGTAAATACTCAATCAAATAAAACGCAACAATATCAGATATATAAGTAAATCCAATTAGGGTATGTTAACTATGCTGTATATTCTTTTGGCTAGTAATTTTGGGTATTCTAACGACGTAATGACTGGTTTTGTGGCTATATGGTCTAATTGGCTAGCGGTTCCATTTAATAATTGAATTTGTTGACGAGTTATTTCGCAAAAAAAAACATAATCTGTGAGCATGGTTCAATTTTTACGGACTGTTTCTAGTCTGACACCTAGTTCATTCACAATCCATTGTGAGTTGGGTCAATAACTCTGGTCTTACATCACTAAAATTGCTCCGTATACCTTTCAGTTGGCACTGCCGCACGTTTGGCGACTGCAGCCATAAAAACAAAAGTGGCGACATGAAATCATGTCGCCACTTTATCGCCATTAGGCTGTTATTCGAAATGTAACCTTATGATTAATATCGAATTTTAAATCTAATTCTACTTACTTAGTGTAAGACTGAGCGATGTTATCGATACGCTCGTTTGCACGAGAAGCTTCTTCTTGCGCAGCCATAGCGTTTTTGTTGCCCATTTGAACTTCATCTTTAAGTGCTTGTACGTCTGCACTTAGTTGGCTTACTTGATTGTTTAGATCGTCCATTTTTGCTGTTGTTGCTTCGTCTGGACCAGATGCACAACCAGCCAGTAGTAGAACCGACGATGCTGCTGCTGCAATTAACACTTTATTCATTATAAGCTCCTTGAGGATTATTATTTCAAACAGCCCTGCTACATCTAGGCAATAAGGCTATTTTTGAGTTTAGTGCCTTATTTTAAGAACGCAAACTATTTAAAAGTCAGAAAAACCAAAAAATTACGCGATTTTAACGTTAAAGATGGTTTGTCTTATTTATGAGAAACTGAGATACCATCAGAATGTGATGCATATCACGCCCTCAGTGCTTCTTGAAGTTAACACATTGTTTACAAGGCGGTTGTAAGGATAAAACCTTGGAACGGTAATGTATATCAGAATGGGCCTACATGATTGGGAACCATTCAGGGTTTTGCGTGGATATGCATTATATACAAGTCACATCAAAGTGAAGAAAAGATTCTTGTTGTAGACTCATCTGGGTACGCTTAATCCTGCATCTTGATGTCATTTGGCTATATGCTGGTGGCAAGGGTAAATATCATGTATTATGCGCCCCTAATTTTTTAGTTCGTCCCACCTCGTTAGGAGTATAACCTTTGCAATTTAAAGATCTTGGTCTTGATAACCGTTTATTGAAGAATCTGAAGCACTATGACTTCAAAAAAGCGACAGATATCCAGAAGCAGGCGATTCCAGTCGCAATTGCGGGTAAGGATCTGATTGCGTCTTCGAAAACGGGCTCAGGTAAGACTTTGGCATTTGTATTGCCTATGCTTCACAAATCTTTGAAGAGTAAGTCGTTTTCAGCAAAGGACCCACGTGCAGTTATCTTAGCGCCAACTCGTGAATTGGCAAAGCAGGTATACAGCGAGTTAAGAGCGATGTTGGGCGGATTAACTTACGACGCGACCCTGATCTTAGGTGGCGAAAACTTTAACGACCAAGTGAAAGCTCTACGTCGTTATCCTAAATTTATTGTTGCGACGCCAGGACGACTTGCTGACCATTTAGAACATCGTTCATTGTTTCTTGATGGTTTAGAAACACTAATTCTGGATGAAGCAGACCGCATGCTGGATTTAGGCTTTGCACCTGAACTTATGCGTATTCATCGCGCGGCGAAGCATCGTCGTCGTCAGACATTGATGTTTTCTGCCACGCTTGATCATGCGGAAATGAATGAGATCGCGAATGAAATGCTTAATGCTCCTAAGCGTATTTCAGTCGGTGTTTCTAATGAAGAGCACAAAGACATTACGCAAAAATTCTACTTGTGTGATCATTTAGATCATAAAGAAGCTATTTTGGAGCGTGTTTTACAAGAAGCAGACTACACACAAGTCATGATCTTCACCGCGACTCGCGCGGATACGGAGCGATTGGCAACTTGGCTAAATGAGAAAAAACTGAAAGTTGTGGCGCTAAGTGGTGGTTTAAACCAAACTCAACGAAACAACATCATGAGTCAGTTTGAGCGTCATGTCTTTAAGATCCTAGTGACCACGGATGTGGCTTCACGTGGTATCGATATTAATACCGTTACGCACGTGATCAACTTTGATATGCCAAAGCATACCGAGGAATATGTTCACCGTGTTGGGCGTACTGGTCGAGCGGGTAACAAGGGTGACGCCATTTCATTGGTTGGTCCAAAAGACTGGGACAGCTTGAAGCGTGTCGAAGCTTTCTTACAGCAAGACATTACCTTCTCTGAACTAGAAGGTTTAAAAGGTAAATTTAAAGGGTTACGTCCGCGTAAGCCTGCCTTTGCTAAGAACACTGCAGCAAAACCAGCTCAGAAGAAGAAGAAACAAACGGGCACTAAGAAGCCTGTTAAGCGTGATAAAGCGTTCTACCAAAACGTAGCAGTGGGTGATTCGGTCTTTATTCCAAAGAAAAAGCCGAAACCAACACCGGAATCTGAATAAATAAAAAAAGCCTCGTTAGAGGCTTTTTTTATGAGTGGTTTCTATAGATGATCTTACTGTACCCCTAACCGAATTCGTACGATCTGTTCACACTTATCAATCTCCGAGACGCTTTTGGGGATGACAAGTACGGTATCATTACCACCGACAGTACCCAAAATCTCGTTGTGGGGGTCGATATCGACCAGTCTAGCGATAAGTTGAGCGCTACCTGGGTGAGTTTTGACGACCACGACAGCTTGATTGTGGGTAATAAATTCAATCTGCGATGAGATAGAAGATTCAACGCGTACTGGCGCATTTTCGACGGTTAAGCAGTATGCTTTTTTACCACATGCATTTTGGACTTTTATGACCCCTAATTGGGAAAGCAATCGCGATACGGTGGATTGGCTTATTCCAACAAAGCCGATACTGACTAAGGCTTCTCGTAACTTATTCTGGGTCGTAAAGCTCTGTTGCTGTAATAGTTTCTTGCACGCAGCCGTGAGTGTTTTGTCATCGGCTTCGGTTAATTCAAGAGTCTCGTTCATAGTAACTCCTTCTTATATGGAATGAACGAACCTTTCCTTGTCGTGACACACTCCAAGCCCTTGGAGTGAGAAAATCTTTTATATGAAGCCAAGAAGTCCGGATGCAGATCTAGCCAAATAGTCTGTTTTAATTAAAGTGCTTTGCAACCGTATCATCTGATCTTGGCTTCCTAGACTTTGTAGATCTTCTGGTATTCTAACACTTAATGGTTATTAATAAGTGACGGTGAGTTAACATTATTGATATTCTCTGTTTTTGTGTTGAAATGGATATTTATTCAGCTTTTAGGATAAATATCCATAATCAACATTAAGCCATCTGGATTATTTTTTCTCTTTTACGATGCTTCGAGAGAATACTTTCTCACAATAATGACATTTTAATTGAATATCACGGTTCTTATTTACGACATAAAAGCGGCTTTCAACTGGTTCGCCATGTGAAATACAATTACTGTTCGGACATTGAAATATACTTTCAATTTGGTGAGGTAATTCAAGCGTGAGCTTATTGACGACATTGTACTCTTCTATTTGATTAACGGTGGCTTGAGGAGCATATAGTGCAAGCTGATTCGCCTGATCTTCTGTCAGATAAATATTCTCTATTTTAATGATATCTTTGGCACCTAGTGCCGATGATGGAAGATTGAGGCCAATGGTGACCCGCTGTTCACTTTTATGCATCTTGAACAGTTTTAGTATTTTTATGCCTACATTAGCCGGGATATGGTCGATAACTGAACCATTGCGAATGGCTTCTACCTGAAGTTTGGTTTGCTTAGTCATAGTTCGGCTCCTTTTACACGTGTAGAGATTCAGATAGAACAAGGGCAAGCAGAGCCTCTCGGGCGTAAACTCCATTCTCTGCTTGTTGGAAGTAATAGGCGTGTGGTGTTTTATCAACATCGGTTGTGATTTCATCGACACGAGGTAGCGGATGAAGCACTCTTAAGTTAGGTCGTGCTCCTTTTAACGTCTCCGTTGAGAGTATAAAGGCAGACTTAATATGAGCGTATTCAGATTCGTCAAATCGTTCTTTTTGCACTCGGGTCATATACAGTACATCCAGCTCAGGTGCGACTTCTTCTATGTTGGAGTGCAGGCTATAACGGATATCGGCTTGGTCAAGATCCTCACAGATGTAATCTGGCATCGCCAAAGCATCAGGTGCGATAAAGAAAAAGCGGATGTTATTAAATTTAGCCAGCGCTTGAGTGAGTGAGTGCACTGTGCGTCCGTATTTTAAATCCCCGACAAAAGCTACGTTCAAGTTATCAAGCGTCCCTTGTGTTTCATAGATAGAAAACAGGTCGAGCAAGGTTTGGGTTGGGTGCTGGTTTGCCCCATCACCGCCATTAATGATAGGGACGTGATTGGAAAATTCAGAGGCGAGTCTTGCAGCACCTTCTTGAGGATGGCGCATGACAAACGCATCGACGTAAGACGCGATGACTTGAACTGAGTCTGCCAGGGTTTCGCCTTTTTTAGCTAGGGAGGTGTTGCCGCCATTATCGAAGCCAATGACCGTTCCTCCTAAGCGCTGGACTGCAGTTTCAAAAGAGAGGCGGGTTCGAGTTGAAGGTTCGAAGAAGCAACTGGCGATGACTTTGTTCTTAAGCAGCTCCGGATTAGGCTCCGCCTTGAGGCGTGTTGCGGTTTCTACAATCAGCTCCAACTCTTTACGACTAAGCTCCGGTATAGAAATGATATGTTTATTAAATAGTGAATGTGGCATGACACATTTCTCCTTAATTATAGCCAATTAGATATAAAAAAGCCTCCTATGAAGAGGAGGCTATTTAGTACAACAACAATGAAAGAGATTATTTGTTGAGTTTTTATTTTTAGAGTCGATAAGTAGGTGGGTCTTATTTTTCATGAATAATCTCTCGTCAATTTATATAGATTATACGGTGAAATTACTATCGTTCAATATGCTTGGTAAAGTATCCATAAATTGGATAATTATCCAAACTACCATCCTTTTTAATCCCTGCCAGAGGCCTTGTTTATCTATATTGATGAATAGAATAAAGGGGATGTCAGTAAGGGAAAGTGAAAAATTATGCGAGCCTTATTCATACTTACCTTAATGGTATATTTGTAAATAAGGCTCGGCTTGTAAACGAGATAATAATTAGTCGCCTAGCGTTGCAACCATCACCGCTTTGATGGTGTGCATTCTGTTTTCTGCCTCATCAAAAACAATCGAGTGCTCAGATTCCACTACTTCATCAGTGACTTCACACCCTTGCGCCAAGATAGGGTAGTCTTTAGCAAGAGATTTACCAACAACGGTATCTTCGCCATGGAACGCCGGTAAGCAATGCATAAACTTCACGTGTGGGTTACCTGTAGCTTTTAACATATCCATGTTTACTTGATACGGAAGCATTAAGTTGATGCGCTCAGCCCACGCTTCTTTTGCTTCTCCCATTGATACCCAAACGTCAGTATAAAGGAAATCACAGCCTTGAACGCCTTCGCTTACGTCGTCTGTCAGCGTGATTTTCGCACCAGTCTGCGTCGCAATCTCTTGGCATTGAGCCACTAAAGAAGCTTCAGGCCAGAACTGCTTTGGTGCGACAAGGCGAATATCCATACCCATTTTCGCCGCGCCCACCATCAATGAATTACCCATGTTGTTACGAGCATCACCCAAGTAAGCAAACTTGATTTCATGCAATTGCTTGCCACGACCATGCTCCATCATCGTTAAGAAGTCAGCGAGGATTTGAGTTGGGTGGAATTCATCCGTCAAACCATTCCAAACTGGAACGCCAGCGTAAGCACCTAGCTCTTCGACGATTTCTTGTCCAAAGCCACGATACTCAATGCCATCGTACATTCTGCCTAGCACGCGAGCCGTATCTTTCATGGATTCTTTGTGGCCGATTTGTGAGCCTGTAGGGCCAAGGTAAGAAACTTGAGCGCCTTGGTCAAACGCCGCGACTTCGAATGCACAGCGCGTACGTGTGGATGTTTTTTCAAAGATGAGAGCGATATTTTTGCCTTTTAGGCGCGGCTGCTCGTAGCCATTGTATTTGGCTTTTTTAAGCTCAGCTGACAAGTCTAAAAAGTGCTGAATTTCACGTGGAGTAAAATCAAGTAGTTTAAGGAAGTTACGGTTACGAAGATTAAAAGCCATGATGATTTCCTTTTTGATTAGTCGCGATGCATGCGACCGATATTATCTATGTGATGATAGAGTTCAGTTAGGTATTGAGTATGTTGAACTCTATCTAGTGGTTTGTTTGTAAATAGGCGGTTAGCCTTTGACAATATTGGTGCCAGCCGTGCCTTCTAGAATATTAATGCCTTGCTCTAGTGAACCGATACCAACCACTTTTCCGCCATGGTTGATGAATTCACATGAGGCTTCAATTTTTGGTCCCATTGAGCCTGCATCGAACTGGTGTTTCGTGAGCTCACTTGGTGTGGTTGAGCGCAGCGCGTGTTGGGTTGGTTTACCCCAATCAAGGTAGACGGCGTCGGCGTCGGTTAGGATCAATAGCGCATCGGCATTGAGTTGTCTTGCGAGGTACGCCGCAGACATGTCTTTGTCGATGACGGCTTCAACACCAACAAGCTTGCCATTTTCTCTTTTGACTGGAATACCACCACCGCCAGTACAAATAACTAAGTGTCCTTGGTCAATGAGCGTGGTGATAGCCTCATGTTCAACGATGCCAGTAGGCTGAGGGCTAGGGACGACGCGGCGGAAGAATTCGCCATCGGGTTTTACGGTCCAGTTGAATTTCTCCGCTAACTCGCACGCTTCTTCTTTGCTATAAACCGGGCCAATCGGTTTGGTCGGGTCAGCAAAAGCGGGATCGTTTGGATCAACCGTCATTTGTGTCAGCATGCATGTAACATTAACAGCAGGCATTTGGTTCTTGAACTCTTGCATCAGCATGTAGCCAATCATGCCTTGGGTTTCACTGCCTAGTACGTCAAGTGGATACGGGTTGACTTTCTTGTACTCCAGGCCTTGTAGCGCCAGTAATCCTACTTGTGGACCGTTGCCGTGAACTAGGACAACGTTATATTCTTCAGCAATCTTAGAAATGGTGTTTACGGCAATTTCTATATTATGACGTTGCACGTCAGCTTCTAGCGGCTCGCCTCGGCGCAATAATGCGTTTCCACCAAGGGCAACAACAATGGTTTGTTTAGTCATGATTTAACTTCCTATTACTAGGGCAAAGTGGTTCGCTTTGCCCATAGAGATACGTGAGAGTGACGTAGTCTTGTCTATTCGTACTTTTTAGATACCATCTCGTTCAATCGGGCAGCTCATGCAGCGAGCACCACCACGTCCACGTCCTAACTCATCGCCAGGAATTGGTAGTACTGTGATACCAGCCTTGTCGTATTTCTCATTGGTATAGGTATTACGTTCGTAACCGATAACCACACCTGGCTTAACCGTCAGCACGTTATTTGCGTCATTCCACTGTTCACGCTCTGCTTCGAAGTTGTCGCCACCTGTTGTGATAAGGTTGAGTTTGTCGACTTGCAGGGCCTTCTCAATCGTATGAATGTAGGAGTCTTGCTGTTTGGCTTTAACAAAACCTGATTCATCACCCGTTAGACTCCAGCATTTCACATCGTCAGGAATGACATTTGGGTAAACTGAGAAGGTATCTTCACGCATATGTGTCATAACGGTATCTAAATGCATGCATGAGCGATCTTTCGGTAGTTCAAGGGCGATAATTTGTTTCGCTTGACCGTGTCTGAACAACCCGGATGCCAGTTGTTCTACCCCTTGAGGAGTGGTTCTTTCAGACATACCGATTAATACTGAGCCTTTGCCGATGACAAGTACGTCTCCACCTTCAATGGTAGAGCGGTCATAGGATTTCTCTTCGTCTCCGAAATATTTGACAAAATCTTGGCCAGCAAAGGTTGGGTGCCAGCGATAGATAGCTCTGACATGGTTGGTCTCTCTTTGTCGAGCCACCTTAGCCATTGGGTTGATAGAAACGCCGCCATACACCCAGCAAGATGTGTCGCGAGTGAATAAATGGTTAGGCAGTGGATCGATAATGAAATCCGTCGGCTTGTGCATAGACTGCAATATAGAGGAAGATTTCATTGGCATTTCACCAAAGGATAAGCCGCCAGTCAGAATTTTTGCTAACTCTAGATTAGGAATATCGCCAAGGTAACAACGAACGTCATTGGCAAAGGTAGGACCAAAACGATAATTAGAGATTTGTGTATTCAATAACCATTCTTTTGCTTCTGGTACGGCTAGTGTTTCTGCAAGTAAATTAGTGAGTAGTAAGACTTCAACGCCTTGGTCTCTTAACGTTTGTGCAAATACATCATGCTCATCGCCAGCGCGCTCTACGGACAATACGTCGTCGAACAGCAGGTCGTGGCAGTTAGAAGGCGTTAAGTGAGTAAGAGCGCGTCTTGGGCGATGAATGAGTACGCGACGTAGTTGACCAACTTCTGAACCGACATAAAGTTTATTCATGATCTTATCTCTCTTATTATATGACGGTTATTGATTGTTAATAGACCATCATAGTTAGGGTACGTTTTATTTATTAGCTTTGTCGTGGTGTTATTTATATTACTCAATATTCGAAGTGATTATTTGAGTTCAATCACAAATGTATTTTATTGCTCAAAACCTGAAATGACCTGTTAAATAACAATATGTATTCAGCGTGGATTTACGCATGCTAAAATTTAATAGCTAGTTGAATGGAATAATATTCATATTTCATTCAATCTGAGTGTTGTTTTGGTTTGCAGGCAGAATTTCATGCAATTGCAAAATCACTAAAGTGCGAGCTGTGAGAGTATTTATGCACTCATAACCGCTAGATATATTATTTTTCAATGTGAATTAATAATTTTTCAACAAACTTAGTGTGGTAATTTGCTACTTGTATCACAGTTTTATGCTGGTGGGGTTTCAGTTTTTAAGATGTGTCATTAAAAATTCTAATTAATATGACTTACCTATATTAATTCCAAGGTAAAAGAATATTAACAGGATTCTTTATTGATAGAGTATCGAATTAAGTTCGATAGTAAAATGACAAAGTTGAAGCGAATATATTTGCCAGTGAGCTTAATTGGTGCGATGAAAGAGAGCGTATAAAAGCGCGTGGCCTAGGCCACTGGTGAGCCGCACGCGGTCGATTTAAGGTTTTTTTGTACCTTAGTAGGATTTAGCGTTTAGCACGGTGTCTCCGCGTTTAGATGTGAGTAGAGAGATGTAATGAAGGACTGAGGTTGGCGATATAAAAACGCAACACATCCTGATAGAGCGATGTGTTGCGTTAGGTCGTGTCCGCTATATATTTGTAGTGGTTAACTAAAATTGCAATATAGAGGAGCCTTGTATTTAGGTGTATTTGTATTAGCTGCGTTTCATTACGCGATTAGCGCACCGATACTGAGCACGATGACACAAAAGACTGTCAAAATTCCGAGCAATGGTGCGACCCACTTAACCCATCGAACATAGGGCACTTTAGCAATCGCAAGACCACCCATAACCACGGCGGATGTCGGGGTGATGAGGTTGACCAGTCCCGATGCTGATTGATAGGCCGTGATCACGAGCTCACGTCCAACGCCGGCAAAATCGGCTAATGGCGCCATGATCGGCATGGTAAGAACAGCAAGCCCCGACGTTGATGGTACTAGGAATGACAGCAGTATTTCTAAAAAGAACATCACATTAATAAATACGACTGAAGACAGGCCAGTAATCATATGTTCAGCTGAATTCAGAATGGTATCCGTAATCATTCCACGGTCCATAATCACGACGATGCCGCGTGCGATACCAATAATGAGTGCAACTCCAAGAAGGTCTCGTGCGCCATCAATAAAACTATTGGTAAAGTCTTCTTCGCTCATTCTTGCGACGAGCCCAACCAGAATAGTCGCGGCAAGGAACATCGCAGATATTTCGGCCATCCACCAACCGGCGACAGATACACCATAAATCATGACAGCAAAAGAACCCGCGAAGATAGTTAAGATGACTTTGCGTGTCATGGTAAATTCAAGCTTTTCTCCGTTTTGATTGCCAAGGAAATGTGCTTTGTTCTCTTCATATTTGTCGTATACGATCGACTTAGTTTGGTCTTTTTGTACCATTCTAGCGTAGCGCATGACATAGGCGACACAAATCCCCCAGCCGGCAACCAGCATGAATACGCGCAGCATTATGCCGTCGGTAAAGGGTATTCCCGAAGCATTGGCAGCAATAACCGTCGCAAATGGGTTAATGGTTGACCCGAGTACGCCTATACCAGCACCAAGTAGTACAGTTGCCGCAGCGACCAATGGATCGAAGCGAGCCGCCATCATGACCGGGACTAACAAGGTATAAAAAGGGAGAGACTCTTCCGCCATGCCATACACTGTGCCACCTGCCGCGAATAGCGCCATCAGGATTGGAATCATGAGCTCTTCTCGGCCATGCAGCCGAGCGGTGACCCGTTCAATACCTGCATCAATGGCTCCAGTTTTCGTCACCAGCCCAAGAAAACCACCAATAACTAAGATAAATAAAGAGACATCAATAGCGGCGGCTTCATAGGTATTGTGGTCGTAGAAACCATCAATGGGTGCGAGCAAGACATCAATGACACCTTGTGGATTACTTTCAACAGATTGATACGTTCCGGTGACAGGCACTTCACGACCTAGGTCATCGTTCATTACTCGGTCATATTGCCCAGCAGGAATTATCCAAGTCAACATTGCCACGAGTGCAATTAAGATAAATAGAATGGTATAAGCGGATGGGAACTTGAAATTAGCAAAGAACCCCCGTTTATTCGTTTTTTGGGGTATCGTTTGTGTAGTCATAGCTTTCTCCTTATTCTATTCAGTGACTACTAAATAGAACGCTAGTAGAATATATTAAATTATATCAAGCACCACGTTGAAACTAATAATATAAATATAGAAAGCAAACTTCTTGTATTAAGAATTGTTAGTGCGGTTAGTTTATGATTAATGGATGAAAGTAACTATGTGGTTGTTCACAAAAAATGAGTTTAGAATAGAAGGAGGAATCGTATAATTAAATAAGCTGGATAAGATTGATGATATCTCGCATCAATATTCATAGATTAACAACGAACGTAACTATCATTACTTAAGTATAAAGCAGCGAACCAATTTGTCCGAAATTCTATTCATCCTTGTTATCAAGCGAACATCAAAACAAATCGGAGCTATTATTGATTTAAATCAATTGAGTGATGACTGCGTTGCCTAAGTAGTAAAGAGACGCAACGACTCTGGTTTATGACAGCCAACAGGTTAAATTGTCGAGAAATGTGACAGCTAAACTCAGTTGAAAGTCATCTTTTTGGCGATAAAAGCATCAGTACTGTCTGTAACTTGCTGAATTTATGGTTAATGATTGTTTTTTGTTCCGCGTAAAAAAAATGGCACTGTCATACACCTTTCAATTTAGTGAAACACAACTGTCATATTTAGCCTCTAATCTTGACCTCGTTGAAATGAAACAGGCAATCAAGCCAATAAAGGAAATTGTGATGAAAAAGACAGTTATCGGTGCTATCGCACTACTAGGCGCACTCGCAGTGACTCCAGCTTCAGCTAAAGAAACTATCTCTGCGGTAGGTTCTAGCAGCGTAACGCCACTGATGGAAGTTTTCTCAGAAACATATATGAAGCAACAACCAAACGTTTACATTGAAGTCCAAGGACCGGGTTCTTCTGCAGGCGTTAAAGCAGCGAAAAACGGTTCTGCTGATTTAGGCATGTCTTCTCGTAACCTTAAAGCGGAAGAAAAAGAGTCGACTCTAGTAGAAGAAGTTGTTGCTCGTGACGGCATCGCGGTTGTTGTTAACCCAGCGAACGACCTAAAGGGTCTGACAGCTGAGCAAGTAACGGCTATCTATAAAGGTGACGTGACTAACTGGAAAGATGTTGGCGGTGCTGATAAGCCTATCGTTGCTATCACTCGTGATACAGCGTCAGGTACTCGCGGTGCATTTGAAGACATCATGAGCCTTAAGCAAAAAATCAGCGGCATGAAAGTAACTGCTATCTCTCAGCGCGCTCAAGTTGCTAACGGTAACGGCGCACTAAAAACAATGGTAGCAAGCAACCCATACGCTATCGGTTACATCTCTCTAGGCACGGTTGACCAATCCGTTCATGCTCTAGAAATCGATGGCACTCCAGCAACAGTAGATAACGTGAAAAACGGCTCTTACAAAGTAGCGCGTCCATTCCTTGTCTTATACAAAGAAGGTAAGCCTTCAGCAGAAACTCAAAAATTCCTAGATTGGATGCTTGAAGATGACGCTCAAGCGCTAGTAGAACAGAAAGGTTACATCTCAGTAAACTAATCTGTAAGTAAAGAATCAATATTGCTCAGCCCACATTTTGGGGCTGGGCCTTTTCTCTATCTTTCGAATTATCGACAAATAGAAGTTTAATTATGACCATCGCAACAAATAGTGAGAAGCTTATGAGCGAACAAGCGACTCAAGCTGCAGCACGTAGCCTGAAGGCCAAGAAAAAAGTCGATTGGAAAGAACGTATTTTCCACGGACTGTTTTTATCCAGCGCAGTGATTGGCATTGTTTCCCTTGCCGTTATCGCCTACTTCATTGTTCGAGAAAGTATTCCAGCGTTCCAAGCTGCGGGTGTTTCTGGAATCGTCCTAGGTCAAAACTGGTTACCACCTGCGCTATACGGTGTTGCAACCATGATTGTTGCCTCTGTTGTATCCACGCTTGGTGCCGTTGTGGTTGGTGTGCCAATTGGCGTATTAACGGCCATCTTTATTGCTGAAATTGCCCCGAAACGAGTGGCGGATATCATTCGCCCAGCCGTGGAACTGTTAGCGGGTATCCCATCAGTGGTGTACGGTTTCTTCGGTCTGGTTATTATCGTTCCGTTAATTCAGCAAGTGTTTCAAGTACCAGCAGGTAACACGATCCTAGCCGGTATTATCGTGTTGGGGATTATGATTCTCCCAACCGTTATTACGGTTTCTGAAACCTCGATTCGTGCGGTCCCTCATGCGTATAAAGAAGGGTCTTTAGCGTTAGGGGCTTCAAAGATATTCACTATCTTTAAGCTACTCGTACCGGCGGCGCGTTCAGGCATTATGACTGGCGTCATTCTGGGTATTGGTCGTGCATTGGGTGAAACCATGGCGATTATCATGGTGATGGGTAATGCCCCTGCGATGCCAGAAGGGATTTTAGATTCTGCTCGTACCCTGACAGCGAACATTGCCATTGAAATGTCCTATGCAAGTGGCATCCACGCCAATGCGTTGTACGCGACGGGCGTTGTGTTATTGGTCTTCATTATGATGCTCAATGCCGCACTATTGTACTTGAACCGTGAAAAAGCGAAGTAACGATTATGGATACTGTAAAACTAAAACAAGCACGTAAAAATAAAGATACGCTGCTGAGTGTATTTGTTTGGGCGTCTGCAGCCCTTACCGTTGGATTTTTGTTTTGGATCATTTGGTACATTTTATCCAATGGTCTTCAGCACGTGAGCTGGAGCTTTATCACCGACGATTACACTCGTACGGGCGATGAGCACGGCATTTTCCCGATGATCATCTCAACGATTTACATGGTGATTGCGTCTATTGCAGTGGCTGCTCCTCTTGGCATTATGACGGCAATTTACTTGACCGAATATGCCAAAGTTGGCAGTAAATTGGTTAAAGTGATTCGTTTCTGTACCGAGTCATTGGCGGGTATTCCATCGATTATCTTTGGTTTGTTTGGTATGACGTTCTTCGTTGCCATTCTAGGTCTTGGGTTCTCGATTCTGTCAGGTGCACTGACACTAAGTATTTTGATTCTTCCGGTTATTATTCGTACTACTGAAGAAGCCTTAATGTCGGTACCACAAACTTACCGTGAAGGGTCTTACGGTTTGGGTGCCTCAAAAATCTATACTATCTGGCGCTTAATCTTGCCAAGTGCAATGCCAGGTATCTTAACGTCGGTCATTCTTAGTATTGGTCGTGTCATTGGTGAGTCAGCGCCTGTGTTTTTAACAGCAGGCATGGTAGCCCGAATTCCAGATTCGCTATTGGATTCAGGCCGTACCCTAACGGTTCACTTATACAAATTAACGACTGAGCTGTTCACCATTGAAGAGTGGAACCAAGCCTACGGGACAGCCACAGTGCTTATCGTATTAGTGCTGCTAATCAACATGGTAACCAAGTTGATTGCAAGCCGCTTTAACACGGCAACCTACTAACAGGTACGCCAGTTCGAATAGCAGAACGTCTGCAACGTCACCAGAACACAAAGAGTGCACGTTGCAAAACAACGACATTAAGAATGAAGAGATTATAGATTATGAACAAATTTAATATTGAAAACCTAAACCTATTTTATGGTGAGAACCAAGCGCTTAAATCGATCAACTTGCCTATCCCAACCCGTCAAGTGACGGCGCTGATTGGTCCTTCTGGTTGTGGCAAGTCAACATTACTGCGTTGCTTGAACCGTATGAATGATTTGATTGAAGGCGTTAAAATTAACGGTTTACTTGAAATGGATGGCACAGACATCTACGGCAATATCGATGTATCAGATTTGCGCATCCGAGTGGGCATGGTATTCCAAAAGCCAAACCCATTTCCAATGAGTATTTACGAGAACGTCGCGTTTGGTCTGCGTGCTCAAGGCATTAAAGACAAGAAGCACATTGACATGGTCGTTGAGCGTTCATTGCGCGGCGCGGCGCTTTGGGATGAGGTAAAAGACCGTCTTAAGTCGCACGCATTTGGTCTGTCTGGCGGTCAGCAGCAACGTTTGTGTATCGCGCGTACTATTGCAATGGAGCCGGATGTCATCTTAATGGATGAGCCAACGTCGGCACTCGATCCTATTGCAACGCACAAGATCGAAGAGTTGATGGAAGAGCTTAAAAAAGACTACACCATTGTTATTGTGACTCACTCGATGCAGCAAGCTCGTCGTATTTCAGATCGCACGGCTTTCTTCTTAATGGGTGAGTTGGTCGAGCATAACGATACTCAAGTGATCTTCTCTAACCCTAGTGATGATCGTACTCAAGGTTACGTGAACGGTGACTTTGGTTAACTTTAACGTTTTTGTTGTTACCTTAGGGTGTCGCATGAGCGTAATCAACTAAGGTAACTTGAGCTAAATAATCACTATAACTATAAGCGATGGAACTTTTGCCCCTCTATATGAGGGGCTTTTTTTGTCTTGCTAATCGGCATCCTATTTGGGTGGTAACTATAGTTGCTAGTTGCTAGTTGCTAGTTGCTAACGGCTTATTACGTTCGCTGTAGGCGCGGGTAAGTGATGATGGTAAATAACGTGAAAGCAAATAATACGCTAAACCATAGGGGGTTAATGAATAGTGCAGTGCTTGCTGTGACAAAGAGTGCCGAGAGAGCAAAGCCTAAGGTGTGGCTGGTAGCCAGCAAACCACTGATCTGTCCCTGATGACCACTTTGTTTACTCATGGCTTTGGTCGTGTAGGCCGGGGTCAAGATGGCATTGCCTACCGACAACAGACTGATGCCCACTAGATAGGCGATGATATTGGCAAGGAGAAACAGAGAATAACCCATGATTAGTAGCAGACCACCCCAAAATAGCATTTGCTCCAGAGACAGTTTTTTCTTTTTGACAACCCCGATCTGGGTTGCGAGTGTGACGACCGCACTGAGGGTTAACAAGTATCCGACCCAATCAGAGAGAGACTCAGCCGAAAGGGAAGAGACTGCGCTTAGTAAAGGAGTTAGAGAGTAATGCAGTACACCCAGTGCCGAGCAAAGTAACAGTGCAATGATGAGATAGCGTGGAATCGTCATGGTTATTGGTTTATCTAACGCTGTGTGTGTGATGGGTTTTGGCGTCAATGCGGGTGTCATGAGACAGACAACGAACAACCCTAAAGCGGCGAATCCGACCACTGTGATGGCGAACAAAGGGTCGAGTTTTATAAGGGCAACGGCCAATACAGGGCTAAGAACTCGGCCCATACTTAGCGATGCGCTGACGGAAGTGATAGCGGATAATCGATGTTGTTCCCCAACGGTCAATATCGCCCAATGCTGGCAAGCTGGGACCAACCCAGAGACAGTAACACCATAAACGATTCTTAGCATTGCGAGCAGCACTAGCGCTGCGGTGGTTGTCAGTAACGCTTTATCTAGGGCAAATAAGGTCGCCGCCATACCTGAAAAGCATAGAGAAAGCCCCAATAGCGCGGTTAAGACAATAGACTTAGGACCACGTCGATCACTGCGTTTTCCCCAGTAAGGTGCGGTAGGGATGAACAACACGGTACCAACGGCAATTAACATTGACCAGCTTGCGAGGGTGATGTCTGTGGTTGTCACCAGTATTGGCAATGAAACAAGAAGAGCGTTTTGCCCAAACCCAATAAGTGACGCAAATAAACAAATGGTGTAGAGCGATGTATTAGAAGGTCGTGCATTACCAGTGATGGACGTATCGTTAAACATATCAATGAGTTTTCATAGGGTAATGACAGTAGACTCTAAAGTAATTATAATGCGGATACAAACTTTTCTCATTCGCAATTAATTTAAGTTTACAGTTAGTTAAAATTGCGCCTAGCACGAGATGTCTCTTAGATTATGTTTTCATTAAGACAAGCCAGTTACCACATAGGGTCGCATGAAATATTAGCACCGTTTGATTTGAGCTTTAACGCAGGTGAAGTGACCTCTTTACTGGGTCACAATGGCAGTGGCAAATCCAGCCTTATTAAATTGTTAAGCCGTCAAAACCAAGTGTCTGCGGGCGAAGTCATGCTAGAAGATCAAGATATTGAGGGTCTTACAGCAAAAGAGTTTGCAAAAAAAGTGGCATACCTTCCTCAGCACCCTCCTGTCACAGATGGTGTGACCGTTCGTGAGTTAGTGATGTTTGGCCGCTACCCTTGGAAAGGGGTGTTAGGGCGGTATACCCACGATGACCATCGTATTGTTGAAGAAGCGATTGACCGAGTGGGCTTAATGGCATTCGCCAATCGATTTGTCAGCACGCTTTCTGGAGGAGAGCGCCAACGGGCATGGGTCGCCATGCTATTGGCTCAGCAAACGTCGTGCATCTTGCTAGATGAACCTACGTCAGCATTGGATGTGACCCATCAATATGAATTACTAAAGCTGATACGCGAGCTTAATCAAAGTTTAGGACTCACCGTGATCATGGTGATACACGACGTAAATATGGCCGCCCGGTTTAGCGACAGGCTAGTGGCACTCAAGCGAGGCAAAATCGTTGTTGATGGTGCCCCGAATGATGTGATGACAGAAGCATCACTGAGTGAAATTTACGGCATGCCATTAAGTATTTTTAAAGACCCTGAATCTTGCAACCTCATCAGTTACGTTCGTTAAATGAAATAGGAATGCCAACGTGTTAACTCGAATTATCTCTACATTTTTTATGACGCTGTGTCTTTTACTTTCAACATCGACGTTTGCCCGCATGATTCAGCATGATTTAGGTGAGCAAGCGCTTAAAGGCACCCCAAAGCGAATTGTCGTGCTGGATTGGGCTTTGGCAGAATCTGTGCTGGCATTAGGCATTCAGCCTCTAGCCGTCGCTGATGTTCCAGGCTACCAAGATTGGGTAGGGGTGCCGACATTACCTTCAGACACGGTGGATGTGGGCTCTCGTCGAGAACCAAATTTGGAGCTGATTGCCAGCTTAAAACCTGATCTGATTATTATGAGTGCCCACCTTGCGCCTGCTTATAAAAAACTTAACTCGATCGCGCCTACACTGGCCCTCACCATTTATAACGATAGCAAACAGCCGTATCAAAATGCCAAGCGTATCATCCAGACATTAGGTGACGTATTTGAACGCCAACAAGCCGCGCAGACGTTGATTGATAAAACGGCAGCTAAATTGGCAACGAACGGAGAGAAAGTAGCGCAGTGGCAAGATAGTCGTTCATTTATCATGATACGTTTCATTGGTGACAAACACGTTCGGATCCATAGTGATGGCTCACTAATGAACGACACCATAGCGGCGATGTCGATGACCAACGGCTGGCAAGGTCCCACTAACAGCTGGGGTTTCTCTTCTGCTAGCGTTGAACAGTTAGCGAAGCATCAAAACAGTAATGTGTTAATCTTTGGTCCTTTGAGTGAGCAGGAACAAGCGACGCTCAATGGATCGCCATTATGGGGTGCGATGGCATTTACTCGAGAGCAGCGTGTTGCCATTGTTCCCAAGGTGTGGACGTTTGGTAGTTTAATCGCAATGCAAAGGTTGAGTGATGAAGTGGTCACTCGCGTTGCAGCGCTAAATGCGCAATAGGGTTGATGATGCAACTAGCCATTTCCCCATTAAAAACACAACAGAGTAGGTTTCATCTATTGGCGTTTATGACGCTGTTAGTACTAGGCTGGCTGTTGGTTCACGCGCTTCCCTATCAGTTAACGCTATCTGAATGGCAGACCTTTCTGTTCCATCGTGATGATAGCGACTTTAGACAACTCATTCTGCATTTTACCTTCTTCCCGCGTTTATCCATGGCCTTGGTTTGCGGTGCGTCATTAGCCGTTGCCGGGTGTTTAATGCAGCACTTGTTGCAAAACCCCATGGCCTCTCCAACGACATTGGGTGTCGCGGCAGGTTCTGAGCTAGGTATGACCGCAAGCTTACTCGTGGGCTCCGTCGCTGGTGGGTTCACTCAATATATGTTTGCTTTCTCCGGAGGACTGCTTGCGGCGGGCTTAGTGTTTTTGCTAACCGCTAAAAAAGGCTTCGCACCGCTACAAATGGTATTAGCAGGAATGGTTGTGACTCTGTTTCTAGGCGCGACGAACATGATGTTGGTGATGCTAAATGAGCAACAGTTAACCAGTTTGTTTGTTTGGGGTGCGGGCGCACTCACTCAGCAAGGTTGGGAAAATACGCAACTCGTTTTGGCAATTCTTACGCTTACTATTGTGGTGATTGTGGTGATTCAGCGACCACTTGCAGCGCTTGGACTAGGTAGTGAGGTGGCCGAGTCTTCAGGGGTGAATGTCGCTCGAATTAGATTATTTGGGTTGACCTTATCGGTACTCATTACCTCTATCGTTGTTGCAACGGTAGGCGTGATTGGTTTTATTGGCTTAGTTGCACCAACGGTCGCTAAAATGTTGGGTGCTCGCCGATTTATCCATCGTGTTTTCATCAGTGCTCTTGTTGGTGCGTTGTTGCTGCTTTTCGCTGATTTACTGATTCAACCATTCTCTGGCGTCTCTAGTGAGTTACTTCCCACCGGGGCAATAACCGCGCTACTAGGCGCACCTTGTCTTTTATGGCTGCTCACAACCAACAAATTCTCAGCGAGCTTTAAAGCCGAAGATGTCGCGACGAAGCGCTATCATCCTCGCTCCTTTCCACGAATATCGAGCCTCCTTTGTTTGTTATTAGTTGCACTCTTTTGTATAGCTGTGTTTTTAGGGCGAACTCAAACAGGATGGCAGCTCTCTTATGATTGGAGCATTATTGACCTAAGGCTACCTAGGGTACTGGGGGCGATATTTGCAGGTTGTGGACTGGCGTTGGCTGGAACGATTGTGCAGAGGATTACCGTTAACCCAATGGCAAGCCCGGAAGTGATGGGTATTAGCTCTGGTGCGGCACTTGCTTTGGTCCTATGTGCATGGTTGGGTTTAACACCAACCAGAGCGGAACAAATTCTTTATGGTGGCATTGGTGCGGCGTTGGTGATGATGGCAATTCTTCAATTTAGCAAGCGATCCAATTATGCACCCACCCAGTTGTTATTGACGGGTATCGCTGTTAGCGCAGCGCTTGACGCCATTTTGAGGGTCGCTTTGTCATCGGGACAAGATAATGTGCAAGCGTTACTTACCTGGCTCTCGGGGTCTACTTATTTAGCGAGTTATCAAGATGTGCTGGCGTTAGCGTTGGGGGTATTGGTTCTGGGGGGAGGGGCGTATTTGTCCTGCCGATGGCTAGACATACTCAATTTAGGGCAAACCTCTGCCGTTTCCGTTGGTATAAACACGAAACGAACGCGTTTAGTATTGCTGATTATGGCATCACTGCTGACGGCATTAGCCACATTAGTGATAGGTCCACTGAGCTTCGTTGGCTTACTTGCTCCGCACATTGCTAGGGGGCTTGGTCAATATCGAGCTCGCCATCAATTGGTGGTTAGCTGCTTAGTGGGCGCCAGTTTAATGGTTACAGCTGACTGGCTTGGCCGTACAGTATGGTTCCCTTGGCAGTTTCCGGCAGGGTTGATGGCGTCAGTCGTGGGTGGTGGATACTTTCTTTTGCTGTTGCGTAAGAATTAATACTATTTGGAGTGAGTACTTTTCACTACGAGTTTGGGAGCAACTCGATGAATGAATAGTACTATGAACTCAAATTATCAATAATATTCACGTGATACAACTCACAAAAAAAGGCACGGGGACGTGCCTTTTTTATTGGTCTTTTTGATGGTTCTATCAACCTGTTGCACGTCAGTTCCCCGGCGTTACGTTTACATTTCGACCATATCTCGTCATCAGTTCGTTCCAATCTCGATAATACTGCTTATTCCTCAAATTACCCGCACAACAAATCTATTGTAATTAATTATGATAATAATTAGCATTCGCATTGTTGTTTGTGGTTCAACTTATAGAGGTAATGACAGATGAATCCTAGTCAAGCACGTACTACGGATGTAGCGGCAAATTGTTTCTTTAATGGGCTTTATCGAGAGTCTCGCTTAGCGAGTATTGTTGCGGTAGGCGAAGACCGGTTTTTAACGATACCGATAGGCAGCAATAGTGACATACGAGTCAAAGTGTTACGAATGTCTAAAACGGGCATGAATTGTTATTCATCGACGATTGTTCGAGGTGATAGCGATGGTAAGTGGTGGGAGTTCATCACATTCGAGCGTGCGGTTGAGTGTATTCTTTCAAACGCGGAGCTCGTGGGCGATATTTCCGCTTCGCAAAAATCTGCATTTTTGGATGCGGTGATGGAAAGTCACAGAAATACTTGGGTTGCCTTGGATCGATATGGCCATCATCAGGACGATAAAATGTGGCAGTTTCTTGAAGCTGAACAAAGTTTGTTCATTGGTCACTCCATGCACCCAGCGCCAAAGAGTCGCTCGAATCTGAGTATCGAGCTAAGCCAGCAACTTTCACCAGAACTGAAAGCGTCATTCTGTCTAAGGTGGTTTGCAGCTTCTGATGACATTATGGTCGGCGATTCAGCTGGGACTGAAAGTTGGCAAGATTATTTGCTTGAATTGCGACAAAGTGACAGTAGTTTGCCAGATGAGATACATGAGTATGACCACCATCAGGGATGGAATGTCTTTCCAATGCACCCGTGGCAGGCGGAGCAAATGTTGGCGCTTAGCAGCATACAGCCGCATGTGAAATCGGGTCAGTTAGTTGATTTAGGTTTTGCTGGACAATCTTGGTCTGCTACATCCTCAACACGTGCACTGTTTAACCCAGACTCTCCTTTCATGCTCAAATACTCTTTGAGTGTCAAACTGACGAATTCGATTCGTTTACTCTCTGAAAAAGAAGTAAAACGCGGCGTTGCTTTGGCTTCTATTTGTGAACATCTCACTCCATCGCAATATGAACTCATCAGCCATGAGCTTAGGATTTTACAAGAACCCGCCTATATGGGGTTAGTTGATGGCGATGGGCTAATCATTGACGAATCGCTGCTTACCATTCGCGAGAACCCTTTTAGGGCATCACTTGAGAGCTCTCATCGCTCCCAAGCCGTGTTAGCCACATTATGCCAGCAAACGCCTTACTCCAGTGATAGCTCTGTGTTGTCATCTATGATTCGTACCCAAAGTAAGAGGAAAAAAGCTTCCGCTGAGTCTGTTGCGCTGGAGTGGTTCGAGCAGTTTTGTGACAAGGTTGTGTTGCCTATTTTTACGCTTCAGAGCCAACTGGGCATCGTGCTATTAGCCCACCAGCAAAATATCGTTGTCGAAATGGAAGAGGGCTTGCCAACTCAAAGCTACTTTAGAGACTGTCAAGGCGTTGGGCTGACGAAATTGGCGTTTAGTCTATTCCCTCATTTGGGCAGTCCGACTGAGACCGATAATTATTGGAATGACGATAAAGTGAATCGTTACTTTCCCTACTACCTCATTATCAACTCCGCTTATGGTGTCATTGCTAGCCTATCGAGCTTGGTGGATGAAGATCAACTATTCATGATATTAAGATTGCGGTTACTCGCGCTGTATGAAAGTAACCCAGCCGACCATGATTGCTTGAAGTACGTACTGACCTCGCCAAATTTGTGCTGTAAAGGTAACTTTTTCTGCTATTTACATGGACTCAATGAGAACTCGATCCCTGATCCGTCCATTATTTACTTTGATTTGAATAACCCCCTTGTAGCAACACAGGAGTTAGTCGATGAACTCTGATGCATTAGTTAAAAAAATAGAAGCGCAGTTAACTTACTCAACAAACAATGAGGGCGTCGCACTTTCTGACGATGAATGCCGTCGCCTAAATCTATGCCCATCTTGGCTTGAGAATAACGAGCTGTCTAAAGCCGCCTTTTATCAATTGACGGCTACTGGACACAAACATCAACCCTCTGATCGCTTTCCTTTAATACTGGAACAGCGAGATCCACGAAAGGGCTATAACCCGCTTCGCCCTACTAAGCCAACAGGGGAGGTCTACAGCCGTTTTGACGTCTCGCTAGACAAGGTTATTTCGTTTCGTACTTTCGATCCAAGTCGCGATATGGATAGGTTTGAAAAGTGGATGAATGATGCCAGAGTCGCCGAGTTCTGGGAGCAAGCATGGACCAAAGATAAACTCGAAGCGTTCATTCTTGAGCGACTCTCTGATTCTTTCACATTGCCGTTAATCGGAGAGTTTAATGGGCAGCCTTTTGGGTATTTTGAAGTCTATTGGGTTCAAGAGGATCGACTCGCGCCTTACTACGACTGCCAAACCTTTGATCGGGGCATACACCTTTTAGTGGGTGAAAACAGCTTTCGGGGGAAAGCGCATTTTGACTCGTGGCTATGGGCGCTATGCCACTATATTTTTTTAGATGATGTTCGCACCACGCGAATCGTTATGGAGCCTAGAGTTGACAATGCAAAGTTATTTCATCGCTTAACGACCACCTGTTTTGAAAAGTGCTTTGAGTTTAATTTTCCTCATAAAAGATCGGCACTCATGATGATGCTAAGAGATCGCTTTTTTACGGAGGCTCGCAATGGATGATATGACCGCTATCTCTTGTTATTGGGCGGCCGCGAATCGGCAAATGGTCGCGAAAATATTAAGTGAATTTTATTATGAAGGCGCATTTGATATTGGTAAAAGTGAAGCATTTGTCAACATGCAAGAGTATTACGCGTGGGTCGGTGAGTCTAAGTATCTTTTTATGGGCCAATGGTATATTTGGGATAATATCCAGATTGATCCTGCATCGATCCGCCGGATAGATAATGGCAAGGAAAGCGACACTATCGAAGCGCTTCATCTGCTTGAAGATCTAAAACATCATTTACCAATGACCGATGAGCAAGTTGCGGAACATGTAGAAGACATGAACGCTACGCTCTATTCGGACTGTCGTATGATGGCAAATAGAGCCGATTACTCGGTAGAGCGTTTATGTGATATTTCCTTGTTACAGCAGCAAGCAATCGTTAATGGTCACCCCAAATTTGCTTTCAATAAAGGCCGACGAGGATGGGGAATTGATGACTTACAAGCTTACGCTCCTGAGTATCAAGCCCAGTTTCAACTGATGTGGGTCGCAGTATGTCGCGACACATTGCAGCAAGGTATTGCCAGCCACCTTGACTGGAATGAACATTTGAATTCGAGCGTGCTTTCTGCCGAAGAATGGTCGCAGTTTCACCAACAAATCCACGCCTTGGGTGTTGATATCGCCAGCTATGTGATTCTACCTGTGCACCCATGGCAATGGCGCAGCAAAGTATCGTTAGCTTTCATCAAGGAACTGAGTGACCAGACACTGATTTATTTAGGTGAGGCGGGGGCTTTCGTTTCATCTCAGTTATCGATTCGAACATTATCAGTTCACCCATCTGGGGCGAATACGACTGCGCCACAATATGATATTAAGTTGCCGCTGACGATAATGAATACCTCTTGTTATCGCGGCATACCAGGACGATATATCAAGGCTGGACCTTATGCGTCAAGTTGGATTAAGTCACTGTGCCGCAACGATAGTGAATTGCAACGCCTTGGGACACAGGCATTGGAGGAGCCAGCCAGTTCCTACATTAACGCTCAGTGTTATGCGCCGTTAACGAACGCCCCGTATCGCTATCATGAATTACTGGGAGTCATTTGGCGGGAGTCGGCAGAAAGCCAAATAAAACAAGGCGAACATGCGTATGTCATGGCGATGCTGTTTGAGCAGGACAGTCATGGTAACTCGGTCATTGTTGAGTTGATCAAGCGATCAGGGCTTGCGCCAAAACAATGGCTAAATAAGCTATTTGAAGTCGTGGTGATCCCTTATTACCACTTGTTAGCGAAGCACGGTATTTCCTTAATTGCTCATGGTCAGAATGTGACGCTTATCTGCCGGGACAATATACCTCAGCGCATTCTATTGAAAGACTTTCAAGGTGATATGCGATTAGTTCAATCCGATATCCCTGAACTTGACGGGCTTCCCGATATTGTTAGGCAAGTGACAACTCGCCTTCCTGAAGAATTGATTATTCATGACTTGCAGACGGGGCACTTTGTTACGGTTTTGCGGTTTATTTCACCACTTCTTCATCATTTAGATGTGTCAGAGCTGGAATTTTACCGCTGCCTTTCTCGAGTTATTAGACAGTACCAACATCGACACCCTGATCTTGCTGAACGGTTTGAAAGCCTTGATCTATTCAAACCAAAAATCCTAAGACTGGGGCTGAACTTGTCTAAATTCCGACACAACACCGATAAGAGCAGCGATCGCATGCTACCGGATATGGTTCGATATATGGACAACCCACTTTATATTGCCGAACAATAAGGAACATTAAATGAAACACACCACAGTTCATCAAGAGATATACGATTTGATTGGCGTAGGAGCTGGCCCATTTAATTTAAGTGTTGCCGCGTTGGTTAATGAAACATCCACGGTAAAAAGTCTTTTTCTAGAGGCCCGAAGCCAGTTCTCTTGGCATCCTGGCCTGTTGTTAGATAATGCACACATGCAAACTCACTTTCTGAAAGATCTCGTGAGTGCGGTGTGTCCGACGAGTCCATATTCATTTCTCAATTATCTAGTGACCAAGAAAAAATATTACCGCTTTTTAAGTACAGAGCAAAACTGTATCAGCAGGCAAGAGTTTTCCGATTATCTGCACTGGGCCAGTAATGAAATGCCTAACGTACAGTTTAATCACCCGGTCGAGCAGATTGAAAAGCGCGACGGCCTTTATCATGTTCACTCTAATGGACAAATATTTAAAGCAAGACACCTTTGTTTGGGAACAGGGAAAACGCCATTTTTCCCCGAATCAGCTAAGCCATTTTTGGGAGCTAACGTGTTTCATGCCGCAGAGATTGCCTTACGTGACCGAGACTTTTCGGGGCGTAAAGTGACGATTGTTGGCGGTGGGCAATCTGGTGCGGACATTTTCCTTAATATTCTTAATGAGAAATGGGGTAAACCAGCGAGACTTAACTGGATCTCGAGACGAGCCAATTATCAACCGTTGGATGAAGCTTCCTTCACTAATGAGTACTTTACTCCAGACTACGTTGAAAACTTTTATAAGTTAAATCATGCCATTAAGGAAAAAGAAGTGGCTAGCCAGAAGTTAACTTCGGATGGGGTGACCCAGAAGTGCTTACTGGAGATTTACCAAGCGCTCTATCAAAGGTTTGATGTCGCTGGTGAAGAACGTTGGGTGCATTTACTGCCACATAGGACGATGGTTGAGATGAAGCAAGTAGGGGACGCTTTTAGATTACATTATCAAAATGGTCTAACTAGCGGTGCTGAACAGGAAGACACGGATATTGTTCTTCTGGCGACCGGCTATCAGGGGAGTTTACCCAGCTGCGCCAAACCGCTAGAAGCGCATTTTCAACGCGATCACAACCAGCATATTTGCCTTGGTCAAGGATTTAATATTGCTCAATTCGATCAACAAAATTACGGCGAGGTCTTTGTTGTTAATGCAGGAATTCATAGTCACGGTATCGCTGAACCACAATTAAGCTTGGCGGCGTGGCGAGCGGCTAAGATCATTAATTCGGTGGCAAATTCGCTGATATTTGATATTAGCAGCCGAGGTGACTTTATCGATTGGAATACGCCTAGTAATACAAGCTTATCAATGAATCATGACGAAAATCATCAGTTTGCTTAATTGAATAGCAAAAATCATCCACTCAACTCTCGCATTTATATAATTAAGGGAAATAAAAGTACAAATATAAATGGAAATAGTAATGCTTATCATTTATGATCCTGCGAGAGTTGGATTGTGGCGTGCTACATCCGGTAGTCATTAGTGTTAGTGGTTTAAATAATAAGAGAAAACAATGAAAATCAGTTCAAGGAAATTTGCGCTCAACGGCATTCTGGCAACGATGGTTGCTTCAGGTTTTAGTGTATCCATGTCAGCACAGGCTGAATCGGATACATCGGGTGTTGAACGCAAAACAGATGAAAAATTAGTGGTGGTAGCGAGTCGTGCCCCTAAAAGTATTAGTGAAATCCCAGCGACAGTTTGGTACGTAGACAATGAGGCGATAGAGCGTGGTAACCGCAGTGGTAAAAGTCTCGGTCAAATTTTAGCTCAGGAAGTGCCTTCACTGGATATTTCAACGGAAGGCCGAACCAACTACGGACAAAACCTTCGTGGTCGCCCAATGCTTGTCATGATTGATGGTGTCTCTATGAACTCATCAAGAGCGGTGAGTCGCCAGTTAGATTCGATTGATCCGTTTAATATTGAAAGAATAGAGGTGCTATCTGGTGCGACATCCATCTATGGGGCGGGCGCGACAGGTGGTGTGGTCAATATCATTACTAAGAAAGCCGATTCTGAAGAACTGCAATTTGAGTCATTTGTTAGCGGTCAATCTGGATTTAATTCCAGTGAAGATGGAGACTTTAAGGTTGCTCAGTCGGTGAGTGGCGGCAATGACAAGGTACGAGGCCGTGCATCGGTCGTTTATGGTAAAACCCAAGCCTTTTATGATGCTAATGGCAAAATGGTGGTGCCGGATACCACGCAAGGTTCGTCGCAGTTCAATGAAGTGCTCGACACCATGGGCTCATTAACGTTTGACCTCGCTGATTCAAAATCCGTTAACCTCTTGGCTCAGTATTACAGCAACCAGCAGTCTAGCCCTTATGGCTTAAACTACGGCCCCAATTTTGCCAACAAGACTAACCCAACGGTTTCTGATGGCTTTTCCTCTGACCGTCAGCAAGGCACGAAAAGAGTGCTACTTAACGCCGAATACTCCGATACGGATTTCATTGGGCAACAGCAACTCTTAGCTCAATTGTCGTTTAGAAATGAAGATTACACTTTCGCTCCTTACCTTTATTCAGATTCAAGAAACAACGATCATCTCAGAGCTTCTCAACAGAAAACACAAGTCATCAGCTTTAAAACCGCTTTGGTGAAAGATTTCAATCAACTGAGCCTAAACTATGGCTTAGATGGCTATATGGACACGTTAGAGTCGAATCAGGTTATTTTTGATCAGGCGACGAGCGCTGCTTCAGGTGGCATGGTGAACAACACCGTTCATACGATCGGGCGTTACCCAGGTGTGGAAACCTCATCGGTAGCGGCTTTTGCTCAATTGGGCTACCAGATCACGGATAAATGGAGTGTGGAAGGGGGCTATCGCTTCCAATATATGCACAATAAAGTGGATGACTTCATTGCTGCAAACGAGCAAGTCAATATCGCGATGGGATCGGCCACGTCTGCAGACGCAGTCAAAGGCGGCTCGACGGACTATAACATCGGGCTGTTTAACGCAGGCACTCTATATAAGCTCACGGATGATAGTCAGATTTGGGCGAATTTCTCGCAAGGCTTTGATTTACCCGATGCCGCTAAATATTATGGCAAAGGTAAGTACGAAGATGACGCGGCGAATCCGGGTCATAGAAAGCTAGTTCAAGCCTATGATATTGACTCCGCTCGTTTAGAAGGCGTTAAAACGAATAGCTATGAAATAGGCTACCGCATAGATATGAATAGCTTGAGTATTCAAACGGCGGCGTACTATGCGTTATCGGATAAATCAATTAAGACGAAAAACTACGACGTTATCGTTGAAAACAAAGATAAGAGAACCTATGGCCTAGAGGCATCGGTGGGTTACTACATCAATGATAATTGGAGTATTGGAGCCAACGGCCATCTTGTCGAAACGGAAGATAAAGACCAGACCACCGGCGAATGGAAGAAAGTGGGTGTAGGGTACTCCAGTGCCTCTAAAGTCGGCTCTTGGCTTGGGTATGCACAAGACAGTTACTCTGCTCGTATACAAAGCCAAACGATGTTGGATAGAGAAGACGATCAAGGCGGTAAGCTCAATGGCTATACCACGGTTGACTTCTTAACAACGGTTCAATTACCCGTTGGCAGCGTAGCATTCTCGGTTAATAACTTATTTAATGAGGATTACACCACGGTATGGGGACAAAAAGCTCAAATCCTGTATCGCGGTGGTGAGCGTTATAACTACAAAGGACGAGGTCGTACTTTTGCTCTGAACTATCAAGTGAACTATTAATATTCAAGTGAGCTATTAGTTTTTAAGTGAACTACTCGCAGACATAAGCCCCTCTTTAAGAGGGGCTTATGTCATTGTTGAACTGAAACACATTTATTTTGGTTATCTAGTACTTCCCCCTCACCCCTTAATCGTTAGTGCGAGCGCAAAGCGCATTCAACGTTGTACGCGATTAACTAAGCGATGGGTATTTAGAGGCTCATCGCGAGCCTCTAAAGAAAGAAACTAGTTATTGCTCGCGGCTTTTAGTGTGGAACGTAGTTTGAAAACTCCTTTTGGTACCTTAGTGAGTAAGATGCCAAACAGAAGCGGTATCATCATAACCAGTGATTGCTCAGATAGCACTTCATCGTTGATGTAACACGAAATTAGCAGAGCGACTACTGGGAAGATCAAAAAGCAGATAGACGCCTGAAATGGTGTCGATACTTGCCCCAATTTAAAGTAGGCAACAATGCCGCCAACACTTGCTACAAAGCCTAGGTAAAGCACCGCTGAAATTGAGTCCCATGTGAAGGATTCGACATTGACGTTTTCACTCATAGCCGAAACGGCGAACAAGAACAGAGCGGCAATTAAACTCGGTACCGCGTTGTAGGTCAGTACTTCAATTCCTTTGCAGTGCTTTTGAACCAACACATACATAACCGCGTGAATAGCGACAGCAAGGCCTAAGCAAACGGTACCAATTAGGTAGTCTTCGCCACCCATCTGCATTTCATTGCCGAGGATTAAACACAAGCTGACCACTGCTGAAATTAAACCAAATATTTGGTGCTTTGCTAGTCGTAGACCTAAGAATAAGCCAGACATCAACATGACTGCGACGGGCATGTTTGCGAAGATGATCGACGCTAACCCTGAAGAGATATATTGCTCGCCATAGATCATCAAAGTAAAAGGAATAGCAAAGTACATCAGCGCAACTATCAGTAACCAGCGACGTTTACCTTTTGGAAAAAGCAGAGGCTGGTTAAAGGCTTTCGCCAATACTGCTAGTAAAGGGGCTGCTAGGATAAAACGCAGTGCAGTAGCAAAAATAGGTGGGATAGAGTGTAGCGCTACTTCCATGGCGAACCAAGTGGTCCCCCAAATTAAGCAAACTGAGACAAATAGTAAAATAGTTAGCGACTTCGAATTCATGAAAACTTCTCATTAATAATTGTATTAAATCATAGGCTTATTGCGCCTTTTTGATGTGCCACAGTATAGGTAAGTCGTTGGAGAAAAAAATTGCCTTTTTGTCTCTAATTGGCATTGTGTGGGGAAATAAAATCTACAAACCATAAATAATGAGTGATAATTTTCTATTTGATGTGATTCTGGCGAAGTCATTGTTCTTCGTGTGGTTTTAGGTTTGAATCGCGAGTTAACTTGGGTAAACCACACTGGCGGGCTTTCGAGCACAACGTGAACCTGTCACGTATCCCCACCTTTGATTACAAATATGCCAAGGATAGAAAGCGAACTGGTGTGGAAGTTCTGCAACGTATTAATACCTATAGTACTAGTAATGCCAAGGTCGATGGCCCCCTTACTTCGAATGACCAAGTTAAACACTATTAAATTGGTCGCCCCTCATAAATAGGGGCGTTTTCAGGGGGCGTTAAAGCCATCAGGCGACGATCTATTGTTCCTTTGATTAGCGCTTAGCCGTGATGGAGATGATTAAATCCGACACAGTCTATACCTTGGTTTTTTAGCCACGTCTTTAACTCCATTGAGGTTAAGAGTTTCCATTCATCAACGCGTTTTTGAGTATACCCGGATAATTCGACTAGCTCCGGAGTGACCGTTTGGGCCGGATGACACATTAGTTCAACCACTCCGCTCGGCATTTTATTTTGATAGCTGATAAGCATCGCTTTTAGGTGCTCAAGGCTTACTCCTTCATCATAAAAACCAAGATCAAACGCATCGGGTGTCGCGACTTTCAACACATCTTGCCCCACGATAATGCTGTCAGTGCGTCTTACTGGCAAATTAACGTCGTTAGCAAACTGAGTAAATGCGGTTTTTAAACGAGGAAAGATGCCACCAAAGTGATGTGTGTCGAGGTGGTTGATAGCTAAGCCCGCCTTGAGTGCAGCGTAGTACTGCGCTTTCAGCTCCTGATAGACTTGCTCTGAGCAGACATCGGCTTTGTCGTATAATTCGCGTCGTGTTAGGAAAAAACCTTGCTCATCAACCAGTGTTGACACCTCTTTCGCGTCTAGAATCGGCTTCCCCGCAGTGACGGTGAAATGCAGACCTAGTTCGTGAATCAACCCTTGGTGGTATAAATCTATGGCATGCTGTGTACCCGGTTGGTTCATCATGATAGTGGTCGATTTAACGATGCCTACTTTAAAGCAGTCGACGATAGCGTTATTGACGCTTTCAGTTAAGCCGAAGTCATCGGCGTTAAGAATTAGCTTCATACTTGTCCTATCGAGTTAATACATGAGCGAATGCAGGCATGAATTCAATATTCTCTTGCACCGTTTCTTTGATCGCTTCGTCGATATGGCTACCACTATCAACAATAGGGTTGAGAATCAGCGCGCGTTTAGCTGCATTAGTATCGCCATTTATAGCAGCTTCTACGGTGAGCGTTTCAAATTCCTTCATTAGCTGTATCAATCTCAGTGTATCTTGGTCAAATGGTGCGACATTAAGCGGTAAAATAGCGCTACTTGTAATGACGGCACTAACTTCGACAGCACAGTCATTAGGTAAACCTTGGATAGCGCCGTTGTTGCGGGTATTGACGTGCATAATGGTTCGCTTATTGTTAAAGATGCTGCTCATCAGTTCACACGCCGCTTCAGAATAGTGTGCGCCGCCACGTTCTTCTAGTATCTTAGGTTTCGTATCCAGTTTGGGGTCTCGATAGATTTCTAAGAGCTGCGCTTCTACTTTTGCGACAAGTTCAGCTCGATTCGATTTTGATTCGGATGCCGCAAACTCTTTGTGAATGATGTCTCGAGACTGGTAGTAATAACGTAAGTAGGCACATGGCACCATACCCATATTGGTAATTAATTCTGGATCCCAGCGAAATGGCGGAATGTTTTTGGGTGTCATTTGGTCATTGCCATCGAGCAAGGCTTGAGTGACTTGTGCCATTTTATCTTGACCACCGTGCAGGATTTGTCGAGCCCAAACTAAATGGTTCAGCCCGGCAATTTGCATCGTCAGTTCGTTTCGATCGACACCTAACATTTTTGCCGCGCCGCGCTCCATATTAACGGGAACGTTACAAAGACCGACAGTTTTAATGCTGGAGTATTTCAACAGTGCTTCAGTGACCATACCAGACGGGTTAGTAAAATTAAGTAGCCATGCGTCCGGGCATAAGACTTCCATTTCTCTCGCAATGTCTAACGCAATGGGAATGGTACGGCAAGCGTTTGAAAATCCGCCAAGGCCATTAGTTTCTTGTCCAATCATGCGATATTTTAGAGCGATGCGTTCATCTCTCAGGCGTGCTTCCATACGACCAGCTCGGAACTGAGAGCAAACAAAATCGGCATTTTCTAGCGCTTGTTTTCGATTAGTCGTTAGGTGAACTCGGATGTTACAGCCTGCTTTTGCAATCATTCTTTTTGTTAGGTCGGCGATGATTTGCGCTTTTTCCATTCCGGCTTCGATATCGACTAACCATAGATCGGCAATCGGCAGTTCATGATGGCGAGTGAGTAAGCCTTCAACGAGTTCAGGGGTATAGCTTGAGCCACTACCGATGACAACGACTTTGAGAGTTTGCTTAGGTTTCATAGAACGACCTCTTAATTAATGTTGTTGGATTACGTGGTTTAATTTAAATCGGATTGGGTATACCCTACAAACTCGCTATTTGCTCTAATGGATTACTGGAGGTAATGCATAGTGCCATTCTCAAATCGTCAACAGCTTCTTGCGTTATTGCACACGTTCAGTATTGCGGCTAAGCACTTGAGCTTTACTTTGGCTGCGGAAGAATTATTTCTAACTCAAGGAGGGGTGAGTCATCGGATAAAAAAGTTGGAGAAACAGCTTAATTTTCGCCTGTTTGTCCGCCAAACACGTAAGCTGGCACTGACTCCTGAAGGGGAGAGAGTTCTGACAATGTTAAACACCTCATTTGAACTCATCTTTAATGAGCTCAGTGATATACAAAATGGTGAATTAACAGGGGAGATCTATATTGCTACCTCGCCTTATTTTGCGTCGGCGTGGTTAATGCCAAGACTTAACTCGTTTCGGCGTTTATACCCGCATTTAAGTATTAAGCTGCAGACGAAACAGAATCAGATTGAATTTCAGTTTGATCCCTATGATGTGGCGATATTTTATAGTGATGGTCACTACCCTAATCACCATAGCACTCGATTATTTAACGGCATCAGAACCCCCGTTTGTTCACCTGAATACGCAAAAAAACAAGGGTTACTTGACGGCGTTGGGCACCTTGTTGATGCCAATTTTATCCACAGCGGTGATAGTAGCTCGTGGCAGCACTGGTTGCAGAAAAGCGAGTTGACGATGGATTGTCAACGTAGTTATGACCGATACAGTGATAATCGGTTAGCCATTGAGGCGGCGTGTTGCTCTATGGGCGTCGCATTAGGTCGATATGAATTTGTCAAACCATTGATAGAACAAGGGGTGCTTATTGCGCCTTTTGCAAGAGTCGATTCTGGAAAAGGCTATGATTTGGTTTGCCCGCAAGGCATGCAACATCGTTCGAAGTATCGCGTTTTTTCTGATTGGTTGCACAGCCAGCTAGAAGAGCTTGAATAGGTTCGTAAGGTAGCCTCTCCTAAGAGAGGCTATGAGAAAGGGATGGTACTTGGTTAAGCCGCAGCCAAGGGCTTGAAAGTGCGAAGCGGTTTGTCATTGATAGGTAAGTGAATCAGCGCTGCTAGGAAGGCCAATACGACCGTTGACCACCAAATAGGCTCATATGAGCCATAGTAATCATAGATACGACCACCCGCCCACGCACCTAAAAAGCTACCGATTTGGTGAGTGAAGAAGACCAAACCATAAAGCGTAGAAAGGTAACGAGCCCCAAAAATCTGACGAACAAGGCCCGATGTGAGTGGCACTGTCCCTAACCAACAAAAACCAATGGCACCGCCAAAAATAGCCGCTGTGCTTTCTGTGACGGGCAGCGTGACGAAGCAAGCAATAACGACAGTGCGAACTAAATAAAGCGCAGACATCACGTGACGTTTACTGAAACGATCCCCCATCACGCCCCAAAAGTAGGAACCAAAGATATTGAAAATACCGACGTATGCCAGTGCTAAAGCAGCGCTGCTGGCAGGCAAGTGTTTGTCTGCTAGATAGCTGGGTAAGTGGGTGGCAATAAACATGACGTGGAAGCCACAAACAAAGAAGCCAGCATGAATGAGCCAATAGCTTTTATTGTTAAAGGCTTCTTTGAGTGCTTGACCCAGTGTTTGCTCGGGCTCTTCAACTTGGTGTGTTTGCGAAGCGCTTGTTGCTTTATTGGATTTCATAAACAACGCAAACGCAATCATCATCGTACAAAGCATAGCAAACGCTTGCAGGGCGCCTTGCCAACCAATCGTTTCTAGCATCATTTGTGCACCGGGGATCATGGCAAACATACCAAAGGATCCTGCTGCTGTCGTCAGCCCAAAGGCCTTCGCTGCGTGTTGTGCTGGGACAACCTTGGCGACTGCGCCGAGTACAATGACGTAGCTAGTGGCGCTTAAACCAAGCCCGACTAACGCGCCTAGCGAGAAGTAGAGTTGCGAAGGAATTGTGGCAATAGACGTTAGATATAATCCCGCCGCGTACGCGATAGCCCCCATTAAGATAATGCGCTTCGACCCCCATTTATCGGCAGCCATGCCAACAAAGGGCTGGAACACGCCAAACATGAGGTTTTGTAAGGCAATGGCGAAGCTAAAAAATTCGCGTCCAGTTTGGAAATGCTCAGAAATGGGCATCATAAAAATGCCAAAGGACTGACGGATACCTAGGCTAGTAATTAAAATGCCAATACCGAGCCAAACTAAAATAGGAAAGCGGAAAATACTCATAAAAATCAGGCTCTAATGATGGTGGTGTGTTGATTGGTGTGAATGATGAGGTTCACCCGTTGGGTTTTGTTGGTGGCAGCCAGAATTAATGGCTTGCCCAGCAAACAGTTCAAGTAATGTCGGGGAATGATGCACAGCAACCAGTGTGACGGTAAGCAGTGCAAGCATCCTAAACAGTTGAGCCAAAATTGATTGTGAAAACATGGCGCTCAATCGTGATGTTATGGTGATAAAAAAGAGCGCGCAGTGTAATGAGATGAAAGAGGTGACTCAAATGATATTATGTGAACTAGTCTATGCATAAAATGCATAGACTAGTTTGGGTCTAAGCGTTGACACGACTTCGGGCAAGTTTTCCTCGCTTCCAGTGATGAAATGTATGAGGTGAACTGAATAAGCACAGTACAAAGGTGAGACCTAATGTTATCGACATTAAACGTAAAGAGGTGGAGAGTGTCTGCTGAATACTTTCGATAACAGAAGATCGATCTATCCAAGATCGACCTAAATCACTTTGGACAGCACCGTGTAATCTATCAATGAGTCGTTCAGTTGCGCTGCGTTCCTGTCGTAGATGACCGTTTGCGACTTGTCATTAGCTATAGGTTAAATAACCGGTGTCATGGATTGCAGTTTCTCCACCAAGAAGTCAATGAAGGCGCGAATATGAGGCTTGGGATATTGGGTGCTTTTATAGATAGCAAAAATTTCTCCGCTGCTTTGCTCACCATGGGTTGCTGTCCAAACAGGTAGCAGTTTTACTAGTTGATTATTTTCTAAGTACGGTTTTAGCATCCAGTCCGACAGTAGTAGAACACCGCTTCCCTGTAATGCCGCATACAGCAACGGTGAGCCACCTTTAGAAATTAAGTTTCCTTTGACTGACACCTTTTTATTCACGGATTTTTTACTGAAGTGCCAGTAGTGTCGTTGCCGCTCATGGCTTATGAGTAAGCAGTTATGATCTTGAAGGTCATCAGGCTTTTCTATGGGCGCATGCTGCTTTATGTACGAGGGTGACGCGACCAAGGACGTATAATTGGTCAGCAAATGACGGGCTTTGAGGCGGCTATCTTGTGGCGTTCCGATGCGGATGGCAATGTCGATATTGTCACTGTGTAAATCTACGACGTTGTTATCTAGCTCTAATTCAATGTGTATTTTCGGGTAGCGTTCAAGAAATTCTGGAATCAATGGGGTGAGGCACAAATTCCCAAAGCTCTCAAAAACCGAAATGCGTAGCATGCCTTCTGGTACACCATGGTTCCCGCGCATTTCTGCCAGTAGCTTATCGCTATCGTGTAATAGTTGCGACGCTTGTTGGTGAAAATATTGCCCTTCCTCAGTCAGTATGAGTTGGCGAGTGCTGCGCTTAAAAAGCGTGGTCTTAATTCTAGCTTCAAGGCTATCAATATTTCGTGCAACAGAGGAGGGCGCCATATTGAGCGCTTTACTTGCTTGAGAGAAACTTCCTGACTCCACCACCTGATCAAATACTTTGATTAACTCTAACATGACCCTACCTTTGCGTTTTATGCAAAACTGATTCAGTTTTATCACATATTCTGCGACTAAATCGAATGATGCACAATACCAACATCGTATTAAGGCGATGCTAAATAATCCTATGAGGGTGTAACAATGGCTAAACGTATAAATCTTGCAGAAGTTCAACCAAAAGCACTAGTCGCAATGCTATCGATAGAAAATTATCTAACGGAAACCGAGTTAGACAGTCAGCTAAAAGAGCTGATTAAGATACGAGCTTCCTTAATAAATCGGTGTGCGTACTGTATTCAGATGCACACGACGGAAGCGATCAAGATAGGCATTGAACAACAGAAATTATTTGCGCTTGCAGCGTGGCAAGAGTCACCATTGTTTAGCAAAACAGAAAAGGCGCTACTAACGCTTACTGATGAAATGACACTGATCGCCAACTCTGGCGTATCGGAATCCACTTATCAGCAGTGCCTTGAACTTTTAGGTGAAGAGTTCGTCGCTCAAGCCATGATGCAAGTCATAATGATCAATACTTGGAACCGATTTGCGCTTGCTACCAAAATGAAGCATGCATAGGACATACATAGAGAGTAGGGGATGTCACTGATCGAAGGTCAGTGACATATCTTAGGCCATGGCGTTTTATCGGGTCCGTGCTTTGCTCTTGTTCAACCACATTACGAGAGTTAAAGGTGTCCTTATTTGAATATTCTGGGTCTCATGTCGGCGATGAAGAGAGGCGGATCGTGTCTCAATTAACGCATCATGAGTTGACCGAGTTTTGTTAAAGAGTGTAGCGTATCGATTGTCGATGTTCTGAAGTGGGCGACACCGCCCATGATGTTTCTCAATACTGATATTTGCGATACCCTCGGTTCTACACTATCGCACTCGGCCAACCAACCAATCAATCAACCAAATCAAGCCAGATAGCAGATAAGAGCACATATGAATTCAATTAATCTCAGCGAACCTTTCTCCCTACCTAATGGTCAATCGATTAAAAACAGGTTGTTTAAATCGGCGATGAGTGAACAGCTCGCTGACAAGCAACATAACCCTACCGCCGGCTTAGTAACCCTTTATCAACGTTGGGCTAAAGGCGGTATCGGCTTAGCGATTACCGGTAATGTTATGGTGGATCGACGTGCGTTGGGCGAACCTAAAAACGTGGTGTTAGATGAGAAAAGTGATTTAGCACGCTTTAGGGCGTGGGCAGAAGCTGGAAAACAAAGTGGCACTCAAATATGGATGCAACTTAACCACCCAGGCAAGCAGATCCCGAAATTTTTATGTGATGAGCCGGTTGCTCCTTCTGCTATTTCACTCGGACGTGGATTAGAAAAAGGCTTCAATACACCACGTGAGCTGAGTGAAACTGAAATTTATGACATTATCAATAAATTTGCATTAAGTGCCAAACTTTCGAAGCAAGCCGGATTTACAGGGGTGCAAATTCACGGTGCGCATGGTTATTTGGTTAGTCAGTTTTTATCTGCCAGGCACAACCAGCGTCAGGATAAATGGGGAGGAACACTAGAGAATAGACTTCGTTTTGTCGTTGACGTGTATCAGGCGATCCGTCGCGAGGTGGGTGATGACTTTCCGGTGGGTATTAAACTCAATAGCGCCGACTTTATGAAGGGGGGCTTTACTGAAGAAGAGTCTATGCAGGTAGTGCAAGCGCTCAGTGCAAATGGCATCGATCTCATCGAAATATCAGGTGGGACTTATGAAAGCCCGTCCATGATGGGCTCTAAAGATAAAGATAAACCCGTTAAGGCCAGCACAGTAAAACGCGAAGCGTATTTTTTGGATTACATGGAAAAAGTGAGAAAGCTGGTAGACACACCGCTAGTGGTCACGGGCGGTTTTCGCACGGCGCCCGCAATGAATGAAGCGTTATCCACTTCCGTGACGGATTTTATTGGTCTAGCACGCACCATGGCGGTGGATCCCGATTTCCCCAATAAGCTCATCGACAACCCAGACTACGGTATGCCACTCATTGCCCCGACGACCGGTAAACCCGGCTTGGATAAAATGGCGATGGTCGGGTTGGTTTGGTACGAGCATCAAATGTGGCGGATTGCCGCGGGGAAAAATGCCGATCCTCATTTAAGTGCGCTTGGCGTCGTGGTGAAAACGATGTTAAGCGCGGGCTGGCATGCGTTTAAAAAACGTCGAGTCTAGAGCGTTAATTTGTCACATGGCAGAACTTTGCGTGTTCGAGGTTCTGCTATTTTTGAAGAGGACGCCTTCCTTTAGTCATCATTCATCGCTTACGCGACCAAAGTTGTGTTTAAACGGGGAGGGGGGAGTATTATGTGTTAGCCGGAGCACATAGGAGAAAATGTGCTAGTTTTATAGAGTTACGTTTATTTCATCGAAAGGAACTCGGCTGAATGGCAACGATCTTTAATCACACAAGAATAGCGTGTCTATGCATAGCGGCATCTACCTCTTTTATGTTCACCTCTGCGAACGGTGCCAACTTTGAAGGTCCAGATTCGGTTGAAAACACCATCGCGCAACAAAAAAAACAACAGCTCAGCTGGCGTGAAAAGCTCACCGCCAACGGCTTTACTTTTGGTGCTGATTACTTCGCATTAGGGCTAACTTCGCCTAATGGCTCTGAAGGCAATACGGTACGTGCATCTTCTGGTGTCGCGCGGGTTTATGGGTCTTGGAATCTACTAAACAAAGGCAGTAATGACAGTGGCAGTTTGGTTTGGAAGGTGGAGCATCGTCATGCCTATGGCGACAGTTCGCCGAAGAACTTTGCCTTTATCGACAATTTTTCCGGGAAAGACGGCCTTGGATACGCTGGTTTGATAGCACCTGCTTTTAGCGACCAAGGCTTTAGAGTTACCGATTTAAATTGGAAGCAAAAAATTAACGATGGAAAAGGCACGGTTATCATCGGTTGGCAAGACGTTACCAATTACGTTGACGTTTATGCATTAGCGAGTCCATGGTCGGGTTTTACCAATCTCGCATTCTCAACAGGTTCGGGTGTCATGGGCTTGCCTGATGACGGCATATTGGCACTGTCGGTGGGTCATATGCTGGGCGAAAACTTTTATGTTGTTGGTGGTATCGCTGATGCTAATGGTCAGTCCGAGGATATTTTTGACGGCTTTAATAGCGCTTTTGGTAATGACGCTGCTTACTTTTCTACACTGGAGTTGGGGTGGACGGCCTCACAAGAGCAGATTTATACCGACAACTTTCATGTGACGTTATGGAATTTTGGTGAGGGTACAAGACATAATTTGAATTATCCAACACCTGGTTTTACCGATGGAGGTAAGGGCGTCAATATTTCTTGGAGTCAGTTTATAACACCGCAAATAATGCCGTTCGTTCGTGGCGGTATCTCTGATGGACAAGTAGCCCTTTACGATAAATCTTTGAGCGCGGGGCTTGGCTATTTTGGTCTGGGTGCGCCAACCAATAATCTAGGCTTTGCCATGAATTGGTCGCAGATAAATGAAGAAATATTGCAACCAATCGCCAACTCAGAACAACAGTGGACCGCTGAACTGTACTACAACATGCAGTTTGGTGATTACTTGCAAGTTACGCCTGATATTCAATACATCAAAGACCCTTCTTTCTCCAGCGAGAGTTCGGCGTGGGTTATGGGTATAAGGGCAAGGGTGTTTATTTAGCTTAAGTCATTTTAGCTAAGTCATCCCCTGAAATGGTTAGGAATCATCTGTACATAACGAACGACTTCACTATAAGGACATATCATGAAGAAGACTTTACTCGCCTCATCTTTAGCGTTGATGACGTCATTTACCTACGCGGCAGAAGCCGACGAAGCAGCGCAGCTGCCACAAACGTTATTCCAAAATGTGGACATATTTAACGGTACTGAAGACAAGTTATACGAAGATCATTTTGTATTGGTTGAAGGCAATAAGATCACATCGATCTCAGCTAAAACGATCGAAGTACGCGATGATGCGGTCATTATAGATGGCGCTGGTAAAACATTAACCCCCGGCTTCATAGAAAATCATGCTCACTTAATGCTGATGGGACCGACATTACCCGCTATGGAGTCGAATACCACGTGGGAAGATTTTGCCATACACGGCACACGTATGGCTGAAATGTACTTGATGCAAGGCTTTACCACGGTTCGTGATGCTGGTGGTGCGAACGGAGGTTTAAGAAGAGCGATCGATGCGGGTGAAATTATTGGTCCTCGCTATTACCCATCGGGTGCATTTTTAGGTACACGTGGTGGTCATGCCGATTTTGCAAACTACACAGCGCCAGTAGGGCAAGAAACGAACTTCAGTCGTTTAAACATGGCTCAAGAAGTTGACAGTGTTGCTGACGTGAAGAAGTATGCTCGTAATAACTTTCGCATGGGAGCAACCCAGTTGAAGTACATGCAGTCGGGTGGGGTTGTTTCTGCCTTTGACCCTTGGCAGTTGCTAGCCGGTTCGCCGGAAGAAGTGGGCGCGGCTGTAGAAGTGGCAAATACCTATGGTAGCTATGTTATGGCTCACTCTTACAGAAGAGAAGCCATCTTAGCCGCGCTAGAAGCCGGGGTGAGATCGATCGAGCATGGTTTTATGTTCGACTGTGAGATTTCAGAGTTAATGAAGGAAAAAGGCGCGTATATCACGACTAACCTAACGGCGTTTGACCCAAATCTATTAGAAATCCCTGCGGTGAAAAGCGTTCCATCTAGTTTGGCTAAAGCAAAATCGGCTTCTGCCGCGTTTAAAGACTACATTCCAAATATGAAAAAATGTCCAGCGCCCCGTGGTTTCCAAACGGACTGCGTAGGCTCAGTTGATGCCTGTAACATCCAAATTGCTTACGAAAAGAAACTCAATTACGACTTCTTTGGTGCCTATGAGTCATTGAAAACACTCACGTCAGTAGGGGGAGAAATTGCCACATTATCGGGTGATTTCATGAACCCGTACCCAGACGCTAAGTTGGGTGTGATTGAAAAAGGGGCGTACGCCGATATTTTGCTTCTTGATGGTAACCCGTTTGAAGACTTCTCTGTTGTGGGTACGGGTGAACAATGGTTTGGTGCAGACAAACGACCGGAGTCTCCAGAATCAATCGCATTGATTATGAAAGATGGTGTTATATATAAAAACGCTCTTTAAGTCGCATGGTATGCTTCATCGGCTTTTTATTAAGCCGATGAAGTCCTCGTAATGACCTCCCACCAACCAATAAGTGAACCCAAGCATTGAATAGATTATTTGTCCTCTTTGCATCGATTGTTTCATTATCGACTGTTTCATTTTTTAGTTTTTCTGGTGAACCAACTCAATTAGATTGGCAGGATCTAAAGCCAGCCCAAGCGCAAAATCAAATGGTGTTGCCAGAGTTAAGCTATCAGCAAAAAATGATTCTTCAGCAAATATTCACGCTAAGTCAGTATGATGATCCTAAGACCAACAAAGATTTAGCTGAACTTAAAGCTACCCTAAAGGCTGAGGGGCTAGATGCCGATGGATTATTAAAACTTCGCGCTGAGTATATCCAAAAGCAGCAGCGCGCCGCAGAAGCGGTGACGTCTGATTTTGATGGACAGAGTGTTCGGATCCCTGGATTTCTCGTTCCAATAGAATTTAGCGCGCCTTTGGTCGCAACGGAGTTTTTGCTGGTTCCTACCGCTGGGGCGTGCATTCATATGCCACCCCCTCCAGCGAATCAAATTGTTAGGGTCTCTTACCCGCAAGGGTATGAAGTAGAAACTGTGCAGTATCCTGTTTGGGTCGAAGGGGTTATTTCCTCTCACTTAAAGACAGATAATGTCTATCTTGTTGATGGGGATACGGATGTAACCATGGGTTACCGACTTACGGCTTCATCTGTTGTCAATTACCATCAATAGACTCATGTTATCGCGTACAAAAAGAGCCTATCACTAGGCTCTTTTTGCTTTCAGATTATTAACTCTTTTTGTATTTAGGGTTATAGAGTGTTTTTGTAGATTTCGCCGTCTTTCATGATGACTTTTTTAGCGTCATCACTCATCACACAGTCAACGCCTTCCAACGGGTTGCCATCAATGATTAAAAGGTCTGCGTAAGCGCCTTCAACAATTTGACCTAACTTGCCTTCTTGGTAGGGGTGTTGGTATGTCGACATTTCAAATAAGCGACCACAGTTCGACGTCGCCATACGAAGCGCGGTAATCGTATCGAATGTTTTTTCGATCGCACCGAGCTCTTGCATTTGGGTTTCATGAACATTCGCGGTGCCCACACAGTCTGTGCCGTAAGCAAGATTTTCAATACCATATTTCTTAATCAAGTCCGCTGATTTGAACATCGCTTTACCAACGCGTTCGGTTTTTTTGTAAGTCTCCTCATTGGGTAGGGGAATCTTACGCTCAGCAATCAATGAAGAGGTAAAGTACGATGGCACAACCCAAATACCTTTATCTTTAATAACCTTGGCAATGTCGTCATCCATGATGGTCGCGTGCTCAAAACACATCACGCCAGCTTCTGCTGCGCGGTGCATCGCGGGAGTCGTATGGATATGCGCCGCGACATACGTGCCGTAGTCTGAGGCGGCTTCTACTGCCGCTTTCATTTCATCAAGCGTGTATTGCAGCGTATCTAATGGATCGAACGTGGATGATGCACCACCACCTGCCATGATCTTGATTTGAGACGCGCCCATGAAGAGCTGTTCACGCACCGCTTTAAGCACTTCAGAGCGACCGTCTGCCACTTTAAAGGTGCCGGTTTTCATGAGTGGTGAATCTTCATGGCCATTGGTTAAACGCTCTTGAGCTTGATTCTGGCGATAGTCGGAATGCCCACAGGTTTGAGAAATGGCCGCTTGTGAAGGCAGAATGCGTGGGCCGGTGGCATAGCCACTATCAATAGCATTTTTAAGACCCAGCGTATTACCACCAACATCGCGACAAGTAGTGAAACCACGCATGAGCATTTCTTGTGAAATTTTTGCAGAGCGAATCGCGATTTCATCGCGAGTCATCGAGTCCATCATGGTGAAGCCACCAGATAGCGTAATGTGGACATGCGCATCAATAAGACCCGGCATCACGGTGCCACCTTTAGCATCAATGATTTCGTCTGCGAGCGTTGGGTCAATGTGACCAATTTTAGTAATTAGGTTGTCTTCAATTAAAATAGAGACGTTTTCAATCAGTTTGTTATCTGTACCGTTAAAGACATTAGCGTTGGTAATTAGCTTGTTCATATTGGATTCCCCAGTGGACTGCGATTAGCTGATGGAGAGATCATAACCTTGTCCAATGAGGGTTAATTGCCATTTTACGACACGGCAACAAATAGGGTTTTCTTGCATCGTGTAAGTCAATTACTCGGGCTCAGTAGTTGCTACGGCCGAGCTTCTTAATGCGCTAGGTGTGTTCCCAAATCAGTACTAGGGTTTGAAATCCTAGAATGGCGAGACTAACATGCTAACCTAAAGAGTATTATCGAAGGGTAGAGTTAAGCGATGCATTCATGGAACCAATCTGTAAAACTGGCGCTAGTACCTCTGGCGAACGTTGAAAATGCCTGTTTTATGAAAGCATACATGCGCGACCAATATCAGTTCTTTGGTATTCAATCGATGCCACGAAGAACGGCATTAAAGCCGTTATTTGCAAAAGAGCAACGCCCTTCTTTCGATGAGCTTCCTGACGTGATTGATGAGTTATGGGCACAGCCCGAACGAGAGTTTCAAATGGTCGCGGTAGACCTGCTTATCAAACTAAAGAACCAATTGCCGTTAGCTATGTTAGAGGGCTTAGAGCGTTGGATCACGACGAAGTCATGGTGGGATACGGTGGATATGTTAGCGACTCACATCGTTGCGAGCTTTTTTATTCGCTTTCCTGAAGAAACGGCTGAGGTAATTGGGCGCTGGCGCCTTTCAGATAATATTTGGTTACGCCGTGCTACATTGCTTTATCAGCTTAAGTTCAAACAAGAGACTGACAAAGATCTACTATTTGAACTTATTCGAGAGAATCGCTCAGACAAAGAGTTTTTCATTCAAAAAGCCATTGGATGGGTGCTAAGAGAGTACTCAAAAACCGATGCAGAATCTGTCGTTCGGTTTATAGAAACAGAGAAAATCGAAGGGCTTGCCAAAAGAGAAGGGCTGAAGTGGTTAAAGAGTAAACAGCTTGTTTGACTATGTTAACCACTTCACGTTCATTAAGTCGGTAGGCAAGGGTATCAACTGTTGTTTAAGTACCGTTGTTTAAGTACTGTTGTTGAGTGAGGCCATATAACCGCTTAGAGTCAAACCCTTGTGCAGTTTGGTAATATTCAGCATGTTCACCTTCTTGAACATAGCCGCACTTTTCAAGTGTTGTGTACGAGCCTATGTTTGAGCCATAGCAGTCCGCACACACCTTATGACAGCCTAGCGCTTTAAACGCTAATTCAGTCATGAGCTGGCACGCGCGGGTAGCGATGCCTTGACCCCATGCATGAACTGGAAGTTGATAGCCTACTTCACGATTGCCGTCTAAGAACATCACTTGAGTAATCGCGGTCATTCCCATGTACTGGCCCTGATGATTTCTAATGACAAATGTTGGATTGTCTGGCCACTGTTGTTCTTTAAGTGCCGCTTCAGTGTTCTCAACGATAGGACCAAAAAAGCTTTGGTATACGCTTTCGTCTGCCGGTGCAAAGAACAGGTACTGGTTAACGTTTTCGTCTGCGAGCATCTTGAAGATATCAACGAGATCTTTCTGTTGAATTAACTGAATAGACAGCGTTTCACTAAATGGTACTGACTCGCCTTGTTTTAGTTTTGAATATGACATGGGTTACCTCGTTATTTGCGGGCTATCTTAATGTTTTTAGCCAGTGACGAATTGTACTTTTGCGACAAATTACGGCTCAAAGTCCCCATAAATATCGATGGTAAGATCTCTCTGATGCAGATAACGACTTGGTGTCCGTTTGATTTGTTGTTTTAGTTGCTTGATAAGGTGCGACTGATCGCTAAACCCAAATCGTTGTGAAAACTCTGCCCAATCCACAGGACCTTTTTCTTCATATAAGGCGATGACCATTCGTTCGAGTTTCAGCATTAATTGATATTTCTTTATACTAAGCCCCGTGACTTGCCGAAAATGACGTTCAAGCGTGCGCCGAGTACTATGACAACCCTGTGCTAGCCGTTCGACGTCCAATTCAATGGCATCATCTTTATTCAACCTCTCGGTTATCAGTGAGCGCGCGCGATTAACCAGCGAATGCGCTTTATCTTGCTGATAACAAATTCCCAAGTGTTTTAGCTGCGTTTCGATACAGCCAACAATCTCTTGCTGAGAAACGCAGTCCAATAATAACCGTTGAAACTGCTGATTGAAGTTTGTCTCTAGCCAATCGTACCAGCCACATTGGTTTGTTAGCTCAGAAGATTTCTGGTTGATCAAATAGAGAGCGTCAGGTTGAAAGGTGATGCCAATTCGCTTTAAGGGGGCAACATCATCCATAATCAGTAAATGTTCAGATGCTGAGAGCAAATGGCTACCGAGGCCAGTCATAATCTGCTGCCCGTTGTCATAATGGTAGGTCTGATTTGGGGGCGTAAAAAGCAGATGTGCTCTCGGGTTAGGGATCAATTGTGGCGGCGACGCCATGGTTTCATCATCCCCAACTTCTAGGTACCAAATCTGATGAATTAACCATTCATATCCTTCGAGAGGCTGTTTCCAAGTGATCATTAATACCCTGTGCGTTATTGAGCTGATTCAGCATTAATTCTAATCGAATTCCTCGTTTATATGGACTAAATTGTGTTTGTCAGAGCAAGCTTGCTCTGACATAGAGCCGCCCCTTCGGTGCTACTGACAGAAAGAATCCAAGACCAAATATCGTCATTCTACTAGCCGTGTGCCTACTCAGGCAGGCATCTACTCTACAGCGTTTATAGATAACTGTGTGATTACAAGATCACAAGGTTACGGTTTAACTCACTTTTGCTCCCATTGTAAGGTAGACCTTTTACTTATACAGATCCTGTTTATATGCGTTTGCCCTACCAAAAGTTATCCGAATGTAGATGGAGAGAGTTTACGCCTAAAATTAAATTGAATTTAGTTATCTTGCATAGGTAAACCAACACAAACACGGTCAATATTTAGCTATCATTGGCCGAGTTAATGAGATATCAAAGTAAACCCGTAGATTCAATRCCACTAATGGCACCTGAAGATACATTTAAAGAGAAAACACAAACCAACATCGCTCATAACCCMACGCCAACGGGTGACCCTCAAGAAGTTACCTTAGAATACAATGTGGCGTTAGCTTGTTCACTCGATGAAGTAAAAGCATTCAGTATTGATTCGTTTGTTGTAGCTGAAACGAACAAAGAAAAGAACCCCCTTAATTCTTGGGTTAAATCAAGAGGTTCAGATAACATCAGCACCATATTGAGTACTCCAATATTGGTTAATGAGCCTAAGACTCTGCTCTATCAGTTTGTGGGCTCTAAGAAAACAGCGTTGAGCTATGACAATGTCCTTCCTGTCAAAAAAGGCAGTGCCGTTTATCGTGATGTCTTTATACCAGTTAAGCCTTCCGTTCAAGTTGGGGAGCGTYTAGGTTGGCCTACAGAGGGRTATTTCTACCACTTTATTGATGATGAACTTACCCATGAGTACAAAATCGCGGGTAATAACAAGTGGGGTTTCAATGTCACAGAGTCCACTAAAGATGGGCTCAGYGATGAAATCATCGTACCCAAACCACAATCTACGATTTTGCTGCCTTATAAAATCGAYAATCAAGTGATTGCCAGGCAACACCTTTTGTATAAAAAAGAGAAACTCTCACAAGACCTACTTTTGGGTGATATTACGGCGAAGTGGCTCGATGAATACGCTTGTCTTCTTGATATGGATACGGTGTTTTCCACTCGAACAGCATCGATTTTAGAAAAAGAGAAAGAGCAGGATGGTAAAGTCATTTACATCATTAAGAGTGGGGATAGTCTGTCTAAAGTCGYGCACAGACAGGGAATAACACTCGAAGAATTACTGACTTTAAAYCCTAGGTACAAGGGCTCTCCAGACAGAGTGAATGTCGGTGATGAAATTATCATTGAAGTTGACCAAATGACACAATTTGAACCTGAGTATCATACCTGTCAACTTGACTCTAAGACGAATCAACGTGAAACATGGAGTAGTATTGCTGCGTTATATAATCTTTCGCCTAAGTCCCTATTAGGRATGAACCCGCGCTATGATGCCGACCCTTCTGCGTTATTACTTGGTGATAAGCTTCAAGTGACATTACCTAAAGAGTCGAGTGGTCAATATTCCGCTCGTTCTCCTTTGCCTGCTGAAGACGTGACAACATCAAAAATAGTGTTTGCTCATTCCAATATTCAGTGTGAAGTCGGCAGTAAATCCCACTGTCATGTGCATCCCATTATTGGTGATTCGGGCGCTGATAAGAACACACCTGTGATTAAAGTTAAGCAGCTCATTCTTCGTTCAGAGCCGTTATCAACATCGGACAACTTGGAGTTATTGGCTTTTGGTGATGGAGAGGCCCTTAGTAATGGAAGTAAAGGCCTTGAAGTCAAAATCGTTCAAGAGGCATTGATTGAATTGGGTTTCGATTTAGGTCCTGCGGGGGCCGACGGAGATTTTGGACCAGCCACCGAGAATGCAATTAAGCGATTTCAAAAGACTTATGAACCTTCACATAACACGTATACGACTTATCAATTTGGTAATATTGATGGGAGGGTTGGTCAGAACGAAATTCTAGCTTTGGATGAGGCTGTCGTACTTCAATGGATGCTTAAAGAAGACAAGGTAACTAATTGGGCAGACAGTTCTTTTGGAGAAGTTTTAGGTTCGGTTGAGTCCAAAAATGACTACTCCGCATATAACAGAACAAAAGGAGGACTGAAAGCCTTTTTTGAAACTAAGCTAACGACGTTTACTGTTTCTGAGGTGATCGCCAAGCAAAAAGAAAGAAGTATGTTTGCGGTTGGCCGTTTCCAGATAATCCCCTCAACTCTAAATGAGGCAGTTGAGTACTTATCAATTAATAAAAAAGATGTATTTGACAAGAAAATTCAAGATCGTATTTTTAATGAGTTTCTAATAAAAAAGAAGAGGCCTCAGATTATCGCATACCTTGAAGGCTCGGGTAGTGTTGAAGATGCTATCTACGCATGGGCAAAAGAGTTTGCATCTGCAGGGGTTGAAAAAGGAAGAAAAATAAGCAGTGATAGAATCGCGAAAGGTGGAGAGTCCTACTACTCAGGGGATGGGTTAAATAAGGCTCATTTAACACCTAATACAATGAAAGAAACTTTAATTACAGCAAAGAAAGATAGTGCTTACCATGATTAGAAAATATGTTTTACCACTTATGATTTTACTTGTTAATTTAACTCCTTATGCCAAAGCCGTAACAATAGGAGATGATATTTGTAATTTTGTCAATAATGAAAATTATAGCGATGTATTTAAGACTAGCTTAAAAAACCAGTACCACTCAGGTCCCAACTTTAACAAGCATGATTATGTCTTTACCTATTCCTGCGGAGGTGGGGCTATTTGTGGGAATATTATGTCATCTCCAGGCAATGTTTTGACCGATTTTCCAAGTGAGTTTTTGGTGGACTCGCAAGAAGGGGAATTTAGTATGGATTATGATGTGAATTCAAATAAAATCTGTTTTACAGGCAAGAGTGCTTTTGACTCAGAGTTTTATAATCATGAGTGCTATAAACTCCTTTCAGGAAAGCTTATAAAAGTCGGTACAGCACAATAATACCTCCTTACCTACGATAAAGTTAAGTCTTCCAGCTAGCGCAAGTTTACTGCTCGCGCTAGTTCTCCAAAACTCACTTTGCAATACTTGAAGTTATTTATGAATTGCTAATATTAGATTTTTAGCAACGCATTTTTGTCCAAAAAAGAGTTTCAGTGTGCGGGGGAGTGGTGTTTGGAATGAGGTACTTGCGGTCAGAAGTACCGAAAGGGACAAATGTTTTGTTAGTCCAGTCCCTTTGAGTGACACGCGCTGTTGCCTAGAATAGATTTCAATCAAGCAACTCGGTAAAAGGATTGGGAGTCACACACATTTAGGTCAGCTTGGTTGATTAATCTTTGTACGACCCCATGTCATATCTAAGCTCGTTTCTATTATGCAAGGATTGCGATATATGGATTATGTATTCACGGTTGCGTTATTTGCGGTGTCAGCATCGGTTACGCCTGGACCGAATAATATTATGGTGATGACGTCGGGGGTAAATTTTGGCGTTAAGAAGAGTTTACCGCTGCTTTTTGGCATTTGCGTTGGCTTTACCATGATGCTGCTACTGGTGGGCGTCGGATTTTCACAACTCTTTGAGCTATTCCCCAATCTACATTTTATTATTAAGTGTGTTGGGGTGCTTTACTTACTATATCTCGCTTATCTGATTGCAAGCTCCTCTTCCTCCATTCATTCGGACCATCAAAATCAGCCTTTATCCTTTATGAAAGGCGCAATATTTCAATGGTTCAACGCTAAAGCATGGGTGGTTGCTACTGGGGCAATTGCTGCGTTTACCACCGCTGGTACGAGTTTCCTTGCTCAGAACATGATGATAGCCACAACGTTTTTTGTGGTTTCCTTTCCATGTGTCGGTCTATGGTTGGCGTTTGGGTCACTGCTGAAAAATATTCTCAATAGCCCAACGCGCCGCAAGTGGTTTAATTTCGCCATGTCGGGGTTACTGGTGCTATCGGTTTATCCTGTGCTGGTGGAGATCACACAGGAGATCACTTAGCGACGTGGACACGTAAACCCTACTCTTAATGCTGTTATATAGCCCTATTTTTGGTTGGTTTTTGTCATAGTAATGCTTGGTTATACTTCGCGTCACATTAACAAGCCGATCACGGCACGACGCTCTGGATTTACGTTCCAGCTCGCAGAAGGAAGAACCATGTCTCAATATGTTGTATGTGCGTTATATAAGTTTGTCACTCTTAATGACTACCAAGATATTCGCCAGCCGCTCACTGAAATCCTTACTACTAATGCTATTCGCGGAACGCTATTGCTTGCGAGCGAAGGCATTAATGGTACCGTTGCAGGCAAACGAGAATCAATCAATGCGTTGCTCCATTGGTTTCAACAAGATTCTCGATTAAAGGATGTCGTGTATAAAGAGTCGTTTAGTGACACGCAGCCGTTTAACCGCACGAAAGTGAAACTGAAGAAAGAAATCGTGACGATGGGCGTGGAAGGGATTGATCCGCTCAATGTCGTGGGTACCTATGTAAAACCGAAAGATTGGAATGAACTGATTTCTGATCCAGACGTGTTGCTGGTGGATACTCGCAATGACTATGAAGTGGATATTGGTACTTTCAAAAATGCCGTTAACCCAAATACGGAAACGTTTAGGGAGTTCCCTCAATACGTTGCTGATAACCTAGACCCCACAAAACACAAGAAAGTGGCGATGTTCTGCACCGGAGGGATCCGTTGCGAAAAATCCACCGCGTATATGAAAGAGCAAGGCTTTGAAGAAGTCTATCATCTCGAAGGCGGTATTCTTAAGTATTTAGAAGATGTGCCTGAACAAGACAGTATGTGGGAAGGCGACTGCTACGTGTTCGACGGACGTGTTGCCGTGAATCACCAACTAGAAAAAAGTGGTTATGATGTCTGTAACGCCTGTCGCTTACCGATTACCATCGAAGATCAAGCGTCGGAGCACTTTGAAAAAGGGGTGAGCTGCCCCAAGTGTGTCGATAAACACAGCGACGAGCAAAAAGCGCGTTTCCGTGAGCGAGAGAAGCAGGTTCAACTTTCCAATGCGCGGGGCGAAACTCACGTTGGTGGGGAAGCGGCACAACTCATCGAGCAGCGTAAAAAACAAAAGCGCGCGATGAAAGCTCAGCAACGCTCGGGAAAGTAAGCTAAGTACGCCATACCGGCATTATTAATGACCAATAAAAGGGAGCAAGACAGTAGTCTGCTCCCTTTTATTTACCTTCTGCCTATTTCAAACTCGAAGGTGTGTGCTTGTTAGGTTACTCGGTTACGGGTTTAGGAAGACTCTTGAGATGATGTATCTTCGTTGATTTCGGGTTTACTTTCGTCTTCCACTTCGTAATCTAACCAGAACAAAAACAATTCATACCAAATCGCCAGTACGATTGCCCCTAAGAACAAGCCAATAATCCCTGCAAATAACATCCCCCCAATGGCACCAATCAAAATAACCGGCATTGGCACGTCGACACCACGGCCCATTAACATAGGTTTTAGGAAGTTATCCGATAATCCACCTGCCAAGGCCCAGATAGTAAAGAGTGTGGTACTGGTGCCATCACCAGTCGAATAGACATAAAAGATGACAGGGGCGACGATAAGAAGGGCGGGTAATTGGGCAATACAGAGTATTAAGATCGCCAGTGTTAATAGACCCGCAGCAGGAACCTTAAACACAAACATCGCAGCACCAATGATCACCGCTTGAATAAACGCAACACCCACAACACCGAGTAATACACTGCGAATGGTCGCCGCCATTAGGTTGGCCCATTGCTCGGCTTTTTTTCCGACCGCTCGTACCGCGACGGTTTCTAGTGCCCCGGAGATTTTTTCAGCGTGTGCCATGAAGCCACCTGCAATCGCGAGGGAAATAATAAACATCACCAAGCTCGTCAGTGCCCCACCTAATATTGAGGCAATCGCACCTAAAAACCCTTTAATCTCAGGTAAGAACTGTTGAATGCCTTTCTCTAAATTGGTCGAAAACAGATTCCATATACTGTAGAGCTTGTCGCCAATGACGGGGATTTCTGCGATTTTAGCCGTTGGCCCCGGTATTTTGATTTCACCACTTTGAAGCACTTCCGTCGTATGGGCGACCCCTTCATACAAGGAGCCAGAGACGAGCGCGAAGGGAACCACGAGTATTCCTATACCAATGAGAGCGACAGATGTTGCAGCCAATCCACGTTTTCCGCCGTAGGTTTTTTCAAGCCGTTTGGTTAACGGTAATAATGCGACGGCGATAATCGCCCCCCACAATACGGGAATAATAAACGGCTTAATAATGCCATAGGTAAAGGTAATGAGTAGAATCAGTAATCCGATTCTGATGGCAGACTCCACCATATTGTTGATGAAGAGTTTACTTTGGCGTTGCTCTATTTGTTTATCCATTTTTATGTTCCCTGTGCTCGATGTTGGCACTCACTAAACTTGACACCACAATAGCCATATAAAATACGCCAGTGATTGCTTCTAAATATACGACAACCTGAGCAAATGGCGTGGTTGGACTGATGTCGCCATACCCCAAGGTTGTTAGTGTTACAAAACTAAAATACGCCGCGTTTGAAAAGTTATCTCCCCAAGTTAAGGCTGTCATGCCCGTAAACGCGGTAGGAGAAAATTCAAGGATCAATAAATAAACGATAGCCCACATTAGCCCAAGTAAAAGAAATAATGCGATAGAACCGATCACTTTATTTGCATTCACGTTACCGTGAAATAGAACTTGCTTAGCGGTGGACTGAAAAGTCGCAAAGAAAAAAGCGAAGGTCAGTGCCAGCATCGCGAGATCCATATGCCGGATATTTAACACGCTTTTTAGGATCAGAACAGCAACCCAGACGGCGGTGAGGAAAGCGAGAAAGCGAAACCACTTACGGTCAAACCTAAGGCTAGCGAGGCAAACAACAAAGGTCCAAATAATGAAGCCTTGTAATATGTGGTCGATGACGCCTTCACCCACGACTTCAGCAAGGGAGGCACTAATTAATAGCGCAATCAAAGACAAGGTAAGATAGAAAAAGTTATTACCGTCGTTGATGTTTTTTATCCGTCGCCCGAGTTTTCTTTGCATGGCTCATTCCTGTGATAATTTAGTTCGACGTGTTGTCACTATTTCTGCCTTCGGTGTTGTTATTGCTGTTGGCGTCTTGCATAACCATGACGGACGCACTTAAGCCAAACCGCAATTTAATCCCTTCAGGCAGTTCGTTTAAGGTGACTCTTACCGGTATTCTTTGTGCTAAGCGAATCCACTGAAATACGGGGTTAACATTGGGAAGCAAGTTATACCCAACGGTACCGTCAGTAGGTGCAATCCCCCAACCAATCGAGTCCACAGTAGCGGGGATGGGAGTGTCAGGGTGAGACATGAGCGTGACTTTTGCTTCATCGCCTGGATGAATTCCGCTGAGTTGGTTTTCTCTAAAAAATCCAAATACCCAAAAGCTGTTGCTATCGATAAGTGCAACAAGGGGCTGATTGGCAACGGCTTGGGTTCCATCTCGAATGTCTAAATTTGAAATAAGCCCGTCAACACTGGCATAGACTTTTGTGTAGCTGAGATTAAGCTTCGCGGAGCGAACGTTTTCCTCTGCTGCTTTGATTTGTAGCTGGGCTTCTTCATAAGCGATTTCACGACGCGTCAGATCTTTGTGCGATACCGCGCCTTTATCTTTTTTTCGTATATCAAGCAGTCTGTCATATTCGATCTTTTTCCCTCTGGCACTGACGATAGCTTTCTGAAGTGCCACCTCTGACTGTGACAGCGTCACTCGATAGGGTTCATCATCAATTTCGAAGAGTAAGTCACCTTGCGATACTGCCTGATTATCTCGTATGGCGACGTGAATGATGGGCCCTGACACACGCGGAGCCACTTTGATGACATTGGCTCGGACTTGTCCATCGCGGGTCCAAGGGTTGTTAAAATACTCTTGGAATTTGGCATAGCCGAGCCAAACGGCGAAGCCGATGACAACGAGGTTCACTACCACAACAACTGTTTTTTTCATAATTCGACCTAGAACCTTATTTGACCTAGAACCTTAAGTAAAGACCATCAATAGCCACGACATACATCACTAAAAGTGCCAAAAATGTCAGGGATGGGAATGCGACAAACCGCGATAATTTTGTTTTGTTCAGTACGATAACGGTTACCCAAGTAGCCACGAGTGCCAAGATGAGAACCAGTAATAACGGGGAGAAATAAATGTCTCCCCATGCGAGTTCGTGAGGCATTAGTGCGGCTCCTTATTAGCAAGTGGCGTAGCCTGAGACGATGTCTCTTGGTTAGCAGGAGACGAATCTATCGCACCGCTTGCGCGGGGTTGTGAACTTGCTGGTAACGTAACCGCGTCTTCAGATAGGGCTCCTCCCCAATCAGACCGCTGAGTCATTGTTTCCACGAGATCGTTAGAAATAAAGGGTTTACCGGAGTTAACCTGCCAGCCACCGCCTAATGATTTGTATAGCGCTACTACCTGATTCGCCACGTTTCCTTTGATTTGCGCATAACTGTCTTCACTACGAGTCATCTTTTCTAGAGAGCTAAGCAGTCGTTCAAAGGAAATTTGACCATTTTCATATTGCGTCATCGAAATATTGAACGCTCGAATAGAGGCATCGACAGATTGCAAACGCAATGCCTGCTGTTGTTGATATAACTGGTACGCGTCAAGGGCGTTGGTGACTTCTTGCACGGCTTGCAGCACTTTTTTGTTGTAGTTGGTCAGGGTTTCTTGGAAGCGTGCATCTTCAAAGCGGACGTTATTTTTAATCCGGCCGTATTGGAAAATATTCCAACTAAAACTAGGGCCCGCCACAAGCATTAGTGAGTCGCTGAAACTAAAGCTGCTGCCTGTTGGTGTTGTGCTATTGACGCCAATGGAGCCAAATAATGAAAAACTAGGGTAGAGCGCTGCTTCCGCAACGCCGATTTGAGCACTTTGAGCATGGGCCTGTAGCTCTGCTACTTGTAAATCTGGTCGTCTTAAAATCAAACTGGCATCAATGCTAGGTTCAAGAGGCAGGGTGCTGGGAACCATAGATTGAATATCACTTTCACGTGCCGAGACTTTTTTGCCGGTTGATTGAAATTGTTGTTCATTACGAGTGAGCTTGCTCTCATCATTGTGAAGCATCGGCTCGACATATTCAGGTAAGGTGCCAAGTAATACCGCGAGCGCATTTTTGGCTTGGAGCATCGCAACTTTTAGGCTAGGGAGCGCCGCCATGGTAGTGAATAATTGATTTTGGGCTTGTTGAACGTCGAGTTCAGTGACATTGCCCGATTCAAATTGAACGCGAGTGATATTGACGACGCGCTGTTGGATTTCGATATTACGTTGCGATAAGAGAATACGTTCTTGGAACGTCCGATAGTTGATGTAGTTACGGGCGACTTCCGAGGTAATGGTCACCAGTATATCGTTATAGGACGCGACGGAAGCGTAATAGCTCGCTTGCGCGGATTCAATTCCTCGCGCATATTTTCCCCATACATCCATTTCCCATCCTGCATCAAAGGTTAGAGCAGCATTGTTGAAGGAATGATTGTTCTGATAAGCGTAGGCTAAGTTTCCCGATAGGGCTTGCACTTGTGGGTAGCGAAACCCATCCGCGATACCTAGTACGGATCGTGCTTGTAGGATACGCAATCCCGCCGCTTCAACATCAAGGTTTTGTTGAGAGGCCTGAGTAATTAAAGTGTTGAGTATGGGATCGTTAAATTGCTGCCACCAAAGTGCAGTCGACTGACTGTCGGCATTGACTTGTTGCTGAGTCCATTGGCTTGGTAATACCGCCGACTCAGATTGTCTTTGGAAATCGGGGCCCACCGTGGTGCAGGCTGATAGTAATATCGTCGTTAAAACCAACCCATAGGAGCGAAGATTAGCTAAGTTCATCGTTCCATCCTTAAAACCGATGCTGTTTGAGGTTGTCGAATGCCAGTGCTTGACTAGCATCATTTACTTGAATAAGCGCTTCAAAAATATTTCGCTTTAAATTTAGAAACACATAAAAACGAGCAATGTCGTTTTGGCTGTAATCGTCCAAATTGAGTCCTTGGAAAAATGATTCAATAGCGGATTCCGCTTTGTCATATTCATCGTGAAGCGATGAGAATACGCGCTCTCTTTCTTGATGTTCAGCGTACGGCGCCTCTGTATAAAGCGCATGTAGTTGAATTAGTTTTGGGATTACTGTGTCTTGCTGCTCCAATCTAAGCCGAGTAATCAAGGGGTTATTTTTTAGAGTGGCTTGTGCCAGTAGTAGATTGTTTGTGTGATCGACTAAGGTCTGGCAGGTTTTGGTGTAATGATTAAGCGATGATGTTGTGTTTTGCGAAAAGTAGCTGACGTCGATTTTACTGGCCCATAGTGTTTGCTTTTTGGCGGCAATATTCATGGTTTTTGCATGCAAAGGAATGGCAAATGTGTCGAGCCAAGACGGTGAGGGCGATTGTAAGCGAGTAAAAAGTTGATATTGATGGCGAAATAGTCGTTCTCGAATCGTGAGAAAAAGATGCTCTGCTTTTGATGAGAACGGAAAGTAGTGAGAGAACACGATCATCATAACGACTAAGTAAAACAGCATCATAATGGTCATGATAATTCCGAAGTGATACGTCATCGTGTTGTTGATGCCTAGGGTAAACAGTCCCAACATAAAAAAGATGGTGATGGGGCCTTTAAACAGATAAAAGCCAATAAAGGTATAGCTAAACAGAAACAGTGCTAATTCAATGCCCAGCTCTAGTTGGGGCAAAATGAAAACGTAGGCAGGAACAGAAAAAATAAAGCCAAAGGTGAATAGCCCAGCAAGCAGTTTGGGGTGTATCGGCATAAACGACAGCAACGACATAAAAATGGTCGAAAAAATGACAAAGCTGTAACCGCCCGGCGGGTTGATAAAAATCCAAACGGCGCTTGATACCCAATAGGTAATAAAGACTTTGATAGCGGTTTTAAAATTCTCACTGTCCCACCAAACGAACGTACTCGGTGCGGGTGGCAGTGTTTCTTTGAAGGACACTTGTTTGGTGATCGAGTCAATACAACTAATGGTTTCAGCAAGGCGAGAAAGGTGGCGATGAAGTCGGTTCATGGCGTAAGCCAAAGTAAGTGTTGTCGCTTTATCGAGGTGAGCCGCCATATTGAGCTGTTGGTCGTCTAATTGGATCTTTGTTTCAGTGGCTCGGTATGACGCGCCTTCTTCCCCCCAAGTATCATGGCAGCGCTGGAAAAGTGAGTCGATATTTTCTACAAATTCATCATAGTCGTTTAATAGGTGTTGTGTGTTGCCGTGGTGAAAGTACCCCTGAGATACCGTGACCAATAATTGAGTAATGCTTTTGCTGTAATGGAGGGCTAAGCGCCACTCGGTTAAGTAGGCTGCGACGTCACTACTTTCTTTACTGACGCTGGAAAACCGTTGCTCCAATTGATTTTGGGCGCTAAATAACGCAGCGACTTGTTTATCAATGTGTTCCTTCAAGTCGGTGAAGTCTGTTGAGCTCTCATTTATGGTGCCAGTCTTGTTTTTACTAGTTTCATTGTTACTAGCCTCATTAGTACTAGCCTCGTTGACGCTAGTCATTTGGGCATGATCGCGCAGCTGGGTGATAACGGAGGTAAATAGTTGACGCTGCGCCAGCAACACTTCTTGAGTTAAAGCTTGGAGATTTTGCTCCACTTTGAAGGGAAACAAATAGGTGCCAACTAGCGTATAAATGACAACACCAAAAATCGTCATGTGAGCACGATCGATGCCATAAAGAAATGCGCCATTGGCGTCGCCGCCATTAGACATCATGAGTGTCATCACACCCGTTAGCATGAACAAGGTTGGATCTTTTTGGTAGGCGTTACGGAGGTAAAAAATGAAGGCGACTACGACGGATACGCTGAGCATATATAGCAAGCGGTCTTGCGCAAATAGCCCAACTAACAGTAGTCCGATGACTGCTCCAACGATGGTCCCTAGAACACGTAAAGTTCCTTTTTCTAAAGATTCCCTTTGACCACCTGTACAAGCAATAAGCATGACAGTGGTTGCGGCTGTTGAGGCTTGAGGCCAGCCCAGAGCAAAAGGAATGAGGTAAGCCAACGTGAGGCTGACTGCGACTTTAAGCGCAAATAGAGTTTTGTTAGTCATCATCCTTTAAAACAATATCATCCTTGATAGCAGTATTGCGATTCGCGCGATTCTTGACACTGGTACTCGCCCAGTAGGAATGTGGGTTACCGCGCGTTGAGAATACTGAGTTTAGTACGGAACGCTGTCCACTTATTGTTCTTCCTCAGAGATTCAGTCTCAAAGCAAAAAAAACACTGATTGCAATAACGGAAAGTATAGACGTAATTTCTCTAGGTGTTTGAAAATTATTGTATTAATTACTTTTTAGGATGCACCTAGGCACAATGCAAAAGTGAGTGGGTATAAAATGATGGTGAGAACAGGAGGGTGGGAAGGTTAATAATGAGCGTTGAAAGATTTAAGCGGTACCTGAGTACCGCTTAATAGAGGGTAAACCTAAGCGTTTGCTTGTTTTAGCGCTTTGGCTTCTTTTTTCTTGAGTATGCGGCTTGTAATGGTACCAGCAGTCATCGCTCCCGAGACATTCAGTGCGGTACGTGCCATATCGATAAGTGGTTCGATAGAAATCAATAGCGCGGCAATCGTTACTGGTAAGCCCATCGCAGGAAGAACAATCAATGCGGCAAACGTAGCACCACCACCAACACCAGCAATACCAAATGAACTCACCGTAATGATAGCGATAAGCGACAAAATGAAATTGATGTCCATTGGGTCAATACCTACCGAGGGTGCCACCATGACCGCAAGCATCGCAGGGTAGATACCCGCACAGCCATTTTGACCAATTGTTGCACCAAACGACGCAGAAAGGTTAGCTATTGCTGGTGGTACGTTAAGCTTAGTCACTTGCGCTTCAACATTAAGTGGAATCGTTGCAGCTGAACTACGTGATGAGAACGCAAACGTAAGCACTGGCCAGATTTTTTGGAAGTACTCTTTTGGACTTACACCAACCAGTGACACCAAGAAACCGTGGACAACAAACATAAGCAGAATCGCAACGTAAGAAGCAACGATAAACCCAAGTAAGCTTAAGATATCGCCAGCGCTCGACGTGGCAACAACTTTAGCCATAAGCGCTGCGATACCGTAGGGTGTGAGCGCCATGATCATTTTAACCAATCGCATAACAACCGATTGAGTCGCTTCAACAAAAGTACGAATAGGAGATTCGAGTTCTTCTTTCTCCGCCATTACTTTACGAGCGGCAATACCAGTAAGAACGCCAAAGATGACGACCGCAATAATAGAAGTAGAGCGAGAACCAGTAAGATCTGCAAATGGGTTGGTTGGAATAAAGCTCACCAACATTTGAGGGATACTGAGATCGGTTACACGGTCGATTCGATTCTCTAACACGGCGATGCGTGCGGTTTCGCGAGCCCCTTCTACGAGTCCTTCAGCGGTTAAACCGAATACTTGAGTTACGGCGATACCGACCACGGCAGAAATAGCGGTAGTAACAAGTAAAACAGAAATAGTTAGGCCACTAATTTTGCCTAGTGACCCGCCTTTTTCAAGCTTGACTACAGCGGCAATCATGGAGACAAGCACTAATGGCATGATGACCATTTTTAGTAAGCCAACGTAGCCGCGGCCAACGAAATTCACCCATTCTAGCGTAGCGGCAATGGCTTCATTACCCTCACCAAATATCAGTTGAAGTGCTAAACCGAAGGCACTACCCAGCACCAGTCCAAATAGCACTAGGCGTGAAAGTGTGTTCTCTTTTTTCTGTTGTCCATACAAGAAAAAAAGTATGCCCAAAAATACCGCGAGTGAGGCGATAACAGCGACTGACATAATAAGCGTCCTTTATCTATATTTTAGCTTTTATAAAACCCTTTTATATATAGGGTTTCAGGATTCGAACGCGCTAAGTTACCGATCTAGTGTAATCGTTAACAATAAATAAACGTCATTAGTTAGTGCTAATAGTTATATCAAAAAGAGAGGAGTATATTTAATGGTTATATTTAGCGAGCATGTCACGCATATTAGCAGAATCATAGACAGCACATGGGGTCTCATCTTGGTTTATCAAACTGTAAAGCATCGCCTTTGCCACAGACTCTGCCGAGATCGGTGCGAACTTTCTTAACGGCCCCACCATGAGTGGATTGATAACTTTGAATAAACTTTGAACAGCGGTCTCGTCAGGTCGGATGTCTTTTGTTCTTCCGGCGAGCGGCCCCGGTCTGACAAAGACAACTCGCTGAAAGCCCATACTCTTTATTCGTTTTTCTACGCGACCTTTACATTTTAGGTAGTGGGAGAGTGATCGTGGCGATGCGCCAAGGCTGGAGACTACAGCGATGTGAGTAATGCCCACCATTTTCATGGTTTGGGCGACATCACACACCAGTTCATAATCTATTTTTTCTAAGGCGGCTTTGCTTCCTGCTTGTTTTAACGTGGTCCCTAGGCAAATAAAGCCTAATGTTGGGAAGGGGTGAAGCCGATCAGAGTCGGTGATGCGCAGTGCGCCATCCAATAGCGTTGTGGTTTTATCGGACGGGGTGTCTATAGGTGAGCGGCACAAGGCGTAAATGGATTGTATATGTGAGGTCTGCTCAAGCAGTGATAACAGTTTACTCCCGACCAAACCTGAGGCCCCTGCGATCATCACATTGAAATGTTGAGCCATAAAAAAGTCCCTCGATATAAGCTATCAGGGACTATAGAGAACATTTTGCCATTATGCTGTGATTTAACCTAAATTCGTTGAAAATAATTAGCTAATTAACTCAAAATAATCAGCTAATTAGTATCAATCCAACTAAAGCGTTACTCGACAACTTCTTCCTTAGTTAAGTTTTGGCGGTGCAGCTTTTCTTTTAGAATGTCCATGGCACCTTTTTGTATTTGACGTACCCGTTCTCGCGTGACGCCAACGATTTCGCCCACTTCCTCTAGGGTTTTTGGGGTGTCATCAAGTAGACCAAAGCGATGATAAAGGATGACGCGTTGTTTCTCGGGTAAACTATCGACTAAGCCAAGCAAGGCTTTATTAAGGTCCTGATTGACAATATCGCGCTCTGGGAGTTCGAAAACATCGTCATCGTCAATGGTTTGAAAGTGGTCTTTACTTTCACCGTCGTCATCCCACCCGTTGTCTAAAGAGAGGGATTGTTCAGACAACTTAAGCAGCTTGCTCACGTCTTCAGGGGAGCGTCCAGTACGAGTGGCAATGTCTGACGACGTTGGCTCGTGTTTGCCTTCTTTTCTGAGTTCTCGCTCTGCTTTACTGCATTCTCGAATTTGTTTGGTCACGTGAACTGGAACGCGGATCGTACGCCCTTGGTTCATAATCGCACGATCGATGGATTGTTGAATCCACCATACGGCGTAAGTAGAAAAGCGGAAACCAAGCTCTGGGTCAAATTTGTCTACGGCTTGGATCAAGCCGATGTTGCCTTCATTGATGAGGTCATAAAAATCCACACCTCGGCCGGTATAGCGTTTCGCAGTTCGGATGACTAAGCGTAGATTGGCATTGATCAAATTTTGTCGGGAGAGGGCATCGCCTGCGCGAGCTTTTCGGGCAATATGTCGTTCATCTTCAGCGCTGAGCAAGTCATGATGAGAGACTTCTTTGAAATAAGTGGTACCGATGTTAAATCCATCGTCACTTCGTGTTGTTGCTTGGCTATCCTTAGCGTCTACTTTACCCATAGAGAGTCCTTTCTTAATGCTTGTTATTATATGAATACCGTTATTATTTGGTTTATGCTGCATTCACTGTACGCTGTACTCTTACGTTACAGCAAAGATAAAACAAATTACAATTAAATATTTGTCAGAATTAGCTATTCACGCTGCGAATTAATTACTTCGACACGGCTATATAGCCTATTGATTTCATTGTTATTATCGCTATTGTTCGCTCTTGTTGGTTTTTGCTCCTTAATGCGAGGGGAACGAACGCATTCAAACAGCAAAATATGACATGGCTACCGTTTTACAAGGTTAAGGTTGTGACATTCATAAACTGCATTAGACTTTAGTCAAAATGTGTTTGTTATTCACAGTGGCGTAGAGGTAGATAGATCAATGAACGAACAACTTCAACAAAAACTGGAAGAACTCCTTGTATTGGCAAAGTCACAAGGTGTTTCCATTGTCGGGTTGGTTGATGCGCCAAATACGGAGCGTTGCCACATATTTAAATCGATTGAAGCTGACAGCAAAGCGGGAATTAGAAACCTAGACCAAATTATGATGAGACAGGTGTGTTCTGGGGCGACGGATGGTTGTGATGCATGCCATATGGAGTCATCGAAAGTGTCGCAAGAAAGCTTAGCACTGCTCTTTAGTGAATTGCAGCAACCAAGTTGAAGATCCTGTAATTTAAATGGTGCATTACTTCTAATGCCATGTTCACATTTTATTGTTAATAAAGTCCTCGTTCATCGAGGACTTTTTGTTAACAGAAACTTATCTATTCACCTTGGTTTACCTAGGTTGAACCAGTACACTGTTTGCCACAAAAGTACTGTCGTTTCGCTTTAGCCTTCAGTCAGATAGCGAAACTGACTCCCATCATATCGATAACAAGAATGGATCTATGTTAGATAAACAGTTTGACGCGCAAATACAACATCGAATCGACCAAAAAACCAAACCACTCGGTGCTCTCGGTGCGCTAGAAAACGTGGCGTTTCAGCTCGCCCAGATCCAAAGTAATCGAACCGGTAAGTTTGTGTCGTCGCTCTCCATTGATGCAGCGTCTGTTATTGTCTTTGCAGGGGACCATGGCATCGCCAATCAAGGTGTGAGTATCGCGCCAAGTTCAGTCACGCAGCAAATGGTGCTTAATTTTTTAGCCGGTGGCGCTGCGATTAATTGTTTTTGTCGAACCAATCATTTAGCGTTTTCCGTTGTGGATTGCGGGATGTTGGCCGCGGTAGAGAGCGATTCCCAAGACCTAATTGTTAGTCGTGTGGCAGCAAGTACCCATGACTTTTCCGTTCAGGCGGCGATGTCGATGGAGCAAGTGGCGCAAGGGCTTTCTAGCGGTAGCGAAATTGTCACTCGCAAAGTAAAGGCGGGATGTGAATTACTGATCTTTGGTGAGATGGGTATTGGCAATACGAGCTCAGCTTCAGCCTTGCTGTCGAGTATTGCCCAAGTGCCAGTGGAACAAAGCGTAGGCTTTGGTACCGGAATTACTCTAGACCAACTTGCTAGAAAACGTCATTTGGTTCAGCTCGGAATTGAGCGCTGCGCAGACAAATCAGTCATGGAAGTATTGAGTGAAGTTGGAGGTCATGAGATTGTTCATATGGTGGGCGGTTTTATTCGTGCAGCCGAGCACAAAATCCCAGTATTGGTCGATGGGTTCATCGTTTCTGTTGCAGCATTAATTGCGACCCAAATGGTTCCAGAAACTCGCGATTACATGATCTTCTCTCACCGTTCGGATGAAGGGGCACACAAATTGGTGTTGGAGCGCATGCAAGCTCGTCCGTTATTGGATTTGTCTCTTCGATTAGGAGAGGGCACAGGCGCTGCACTGGCATACCCGCTTCTGGCATGCGCGGTCGAGTTCTATAATCATATGGCCAGTTTTGAAAGCGCCGGAGTGACGGTGTGAGTGATAAAAGGGAGGTCGAGAATCACGAGGGTGGTGTAATAGATCCGCGTTCTTCGTGGCTATTGGTTCAGTGGCAACTATTTTGCTTGGCTTTGAGTTTTTTCTCTCGTCTTCCCATCCCTGCTTCAACCCCTTATTCTCCAGAGCGAATGAATCGTTCTGGGCGCTACTTTGCGCTGGTTGGTCTGCTTCTAGGGCTGATCTGTGCGATAGCGTACCAACTGCTAAATATGGTGTTGCCGTCATCGGTGTCAATTGTAATGACTATGGTCGTGAGTTTGCTTCTAACGGGGGCATTTCATGAAGATGGATTGGCCGATATGGCGGATGGTATTGGCGGTGGGATGACGCTAGATAAACGCTTAACCATTATGAAGGACAGCCGATTAGGCACGTATGGTGCGGCGACACTGATGATGGGGCTGCTTGTCAAGTTCGTCACATTAGTTGAATTAACGGCTATTACGTCCATGTTCGCGGTGTGGATCGTTGGTTATACCACCAGCCGAGCCGTTGCCGCGTCATTTATATCAACGATGCCATACGTCTCTGACCCAGATGGCAGCAAAAGCAAACCACTTGCCAATACACAACGCCCAAGCGAACTGTTGTTTCTAGCGGGTTGCGGTGTTCTACCCGCTTTATTCATAGGCATCGATTTCACTTTAATCGTTTTTGTTATCGCGGTGGCGTTCCATGTCTTATTTCGACGCTGGTTACAGCTTAGAATTGGTGGCTATACAGGGGATTGCTTGGGGGCAGCGCAGCAAATTATGGAGTTGCTGATCTATCTCGCTTTGCTGGTGTATTTAGGGTAATAGGCGGTAATTACTATGCCAATAGAACTTATTTTAGGTGGCGCGCGCTCGGGAAAATCACGCTTTGCGGAAAACCGAGTCAAAGCACTCGCGTCGCAAGCGTCAAAACCACTCACTAGACATTATGTGGCTACGTCGGAAGCCTTAGATGATGAAATGGTAAGCCGGATCAAACATCATAAGCTGCAGCGAGGCGAAGGTTGGAAAGAATGGGAGTGCCCCTGTGATCTTGTCTCGCAACTTGACCGTTTTGATTCAGCGGATGTGGTACTGATTGACTGCCTAACGCTTTGGTTAAACAATGTGATTTATCATCAAGGGGCGTCGTGTAGCAATCAGAGTCTAGAACAAGAAATTGAAAGGTTAGTGGTTGCCCTGCAGCAATGTTCCGCCCATGTGATTCTAGTTTCAAATGAAGTGGGGATGGGGGTCGTACCTATGGGGGCGGTGTCGCGTTTGTTTGTAGATAATGCAGGCAGGATGAATCAGGCTCTGGCACGTATTGCACAACAAGTGGTGTTGGTGTCAGCTGGGTTACCGCTGACGCTAAAATCGGAGAGTGAGTGAGCACGGAACGGCTAATTCAATGATTAATATTTATCTACTCAGGCACGGTAAAGTGACCGGAAAGGCTGCCCTCTATGGTCATACGGATATTTCAGTACCTTGTGAAGAGAATGATCGTATAGCGGCTAACTTGGGCTCCTTATCCTTAGGGTTAAGGCAGGTGATTACTTCACCCTTAGTCCGTTGTCACAGCGTTGCCGAGCAATATGCGCACCAACAAGCCTTGCCGTTATGCGTGGCGCCTGAACTTAGCGAAATGTACTTTGGGGATCTTGATGGTGTCCCTTTTGATACGATGTCGACGCAAGAGTGGCAAATGCTTGAACCATTTTGGACAGTGCCAGCTCAAATACGGCTGCCTAACGCAGAATCACTCAGTGACTTTCACACTCGTGTTGTCGGTTATTGGGAGTCACTGGCTACACAAAAACAAGACACCTTAGTCGTGACGCATGGTGGGGTCATTAGAATGATTCTCGCCCACCTTCTAGATCTTGATTGGACGAATGCGAAATGGTATTCGACCTTATCTATCCAAAACGGCTCACTGACACATATTCAAATTAACCCTAAATTTCCAGAGCATGTATTGATCAAAGCGATCGGTATGCCGATAAAAGGACCTAACGATGACTAAAGCTATTTGGGATCTGACGATTGCCTATAGTGGATTAGATGATCCAAAAATAGAGCAAGATATCGTATTAATTCAACGTTCGATTGAGCTGCTTGAAAGTTATCAAGACGAGCGAGCGCAAGTGATTGCGATGCAGAACGCGATTCAAACTCAGTCAGCCGCAAGTACACTGTTAGCAACGGTAAATACGCTAGCGACGTGTGCGGCTTCAACCAATGCCATGAATACTCAAGCTAAGCAACTCATTGGACGCATTGCCCAACTGAGCTCTCAACTAGAGCAGGCGTTTACCCCGTATGAAAACACCCTAGCGTTGGCTGACTTCCCCTTTATTGAGCAAGTTTTGGATCATGCAGATCCTTGTGTTGCAGGGCAAGGTTTTCAAATAGAGCTGTTGCAGCGCAAGGCGCAAACGCAATTAAGTATAGAGGAAGAGCAGCTATTATCTGCGATGCAGGTGGACGGTAGAGACGCGTGGGGGCGGCTTTACGATAACATCACCGGCGCACTTCAAATCACAATAGAGTGCGATGATAAGCAAGAGATTATCGGTTTTTCTCAAGCGGCGAGTTTGCTTTACGGCAGTGAGTTTGCCAAGCAAGAAGCCGCGTGGAAAGGCATTCAGAGCGCAATGGCGCAACATTGCCATTCCTTCGCCGCCATTTTGAATGCTTTGGCAGGCTGGCGACTGTCGGAAGCGAAGAAGCGCTCTTCTCACCAACCGGAACATTTCTTAGATTCCAGTTTAAGGGAGAATCGTATTCAGCGCGAAACCCTAGATGCGATGATGTCGGTTGCCGAGTCGAACAAGCACATTGGTCAGCGCGCGGGTCGATTGATGGCTAAGGTTCATGGCGGTAGTGCGATGACACCGTGGAACCACCTTGCCGCTATGCCTGCGTTGGGGAAAACTGAGCCACAAGTCTACACATTTGAAGAGGGCATTAATGTTATTAAAGCCGCTTTCGCTACCGTTGAACCCGCGATGGCAGAGTTTGTTCAGACTATGGTTGATAACGGATGGATTGATGCGCAACCATCAGAAAATCGCCGCTTAGGCGCCTATTGTACCAAATTGGCGGCAACGCGTACGCCGTTGGTGTTCATGACATGGGGAGGCAGCCGCTCAGATTTGCTGACCTTAGCGCATGAGCTTGGGCATGCCTTCCACAACTGGGTGATGCGAGACTTACCGCTTTGTCGTACTCGTTATCCAATGACCTTGGCCGAAACGGCGTCTATTTTTGCTGAAAATATTGTTAGAGATTACTTGCTTAGCCATGCGACAAGCCCAGAGCAAAAGTTGGAAATGTTATGGGAAGAGCTTTCTTCAGCTTATGCATTGACCATCAACATCCCTGTTCGCTATGAGTTTGAAAAAGCATTTTATCAAGCACGTGAACGCAATGAACTGGATGCAGAGCAGCTGTGCCAACTGATGTCAGATACTTGGCAAGCCTGGTACGGGGATTCCATGGAAGGGCAGGATCCGTATTTTTGGGCGAGTAAGCTTCACTTTAGTATCTCTGAGTTAAGTTTTTATAATTATCCTTATCTGTTTGGCTACTTGTTTAGCCTAGGGGTATATGCACAACGCTCAGTGAAAGGGGAAGCATTTTATTCCGATTATGTCTCATTACTTAGAGATACGGGATCCTTCTTGGCCGAAGAGGTGGTATCGCAGCATATGGGACGCGACTTAACGCAACCTGAGTTCTGGCAGGAGAGCATGGCAAGGTTGGAACAAAAAGTGGATGAGTTTGAAACATTATTAGCCACCCTTTTGTAATAGGGTGGCAATGAATACGCCATTTACCGTGGACGGTATTGAACCAAAGCGCGGCTAACCAACTCAATTGGTTGTATTTATAGGGGCGATTTGTGTCCAAATTGAAGTCTTTCGTCTCTCTAAACGCGATTTACTTCGATAAACGCGATCATCTCAGTATAAATTTACGCTCTGATTCATTACCATACCGCTGTCAGATAGGGAGCAGCGCATGACGAAATCGTTTTTTCGCCAATCATTTCTTAAAGATACGTTAGAAACCCATATTGAGTTTCAAGCAAAATCCATGGTGACCGATGCCGGTATCAAAATGGATCTTACTCACCGTGGAATGTTGGAAGTGACACCGTGTTCGGTCAATAAGGACACGAAACATATCATCATCTCTTGTGGTATCCATGGCGACGAGACTGCGCCCATGGAACTCGTTGACAAGATGGTGGAAGACATCGAATCTGGTTTTCTTACTTTGAGATCGAGATGCCTGTTTATTATCGCTCATCCAGAGTCGACGAATAAACACACTCGTTACATTGATGAAAACTTAAATCGACTCTTCGATGAACGTTCGCATCCGATGAACCGCGAAGTTGCTATTGCTAAGCATCTTAAGTCTCAGGTGACGGCGTTTTATCAAGGTACATTAGAGTCTCAGCGCTGGCATTTAGATTTGCATTGTGCGATACGTAAATCGGCGCATTATTCCTTTGTAGTGAGTCCTAAAACTCGCCATCCAGTTCGTAGCCAAGCTTTGTTTGATTACGTAGCTAGCGCACATATTGATGCGGTACTACTCTCTAACTCACCATCGAGTACATTTAGCTGGTACTCCGCTGAAAACTTTGCCGCTCAGGCACTAACGATGGAGTTGGGTCGTGTTGCCAAAATTGGTGAAAATGATCTCGATAAATTACTTGCGTTTGATATCGCAACAAGGGACCTACTTTCGGATGAGACGGCCGAGCATATCGCCAAACCTTCGATAATGTATCGTGTCTCCAGAACCATTGCTCGTCATCATGAAGATTTTGACTTTTTGTTTGATGAACAGGTGGCTAATTTCACTGAGTTTAAACACGGTGAAGTGTTTGGTCATGATGGAGACAAACCTTTGATGGCGAAAAATGACAATGAAGCGATTGTGTTTCCTAACCGCAATGTTGAAATTGGTCAGCGCGCGGCATTAATGGTCGTTAAAGTCGCGATTCGCTACGAGGATGACCAACTCGTCTACGATTAACAAAAAACAGTGGCGTATTTTAGCGCCACTGTTATTCTCCTCTTATGAAATTCAATCAGTTACTGCATAGAAACCAGAGACGTTGGCGCAATTTAATTATTGCGATGAGCTGCGTTTTGCTAGGTTGCGCTTTTCTTCACCTTTCAGTGGGTGAAATCTTAATTAATCCATTTTCTCCCAATAGCGCACTTGAGTCGCGACTACTGTATGACTTAAGGATGCCTCGCTTACTTGCCGCTGCGGCGATTGGTGCTGCATTGGCGCTTTCTGGTGCGGCATTGCAAGTGTTATTGGGCAATGTGCTTGCTGAACCCGGTGTGCTGGGTATTTCAGGTGGAGCCAGTCTAGGCATGGTTTTGGTGTTGTTCATCCTTCCGGTGGCAGCAACGCCTTTAGCATTTATGTTAGCAGGGGTGGGAGGAGCGTTATGTTTTACGCTGCTTCTGGTGGGCATGGCGCGTGCAATGCATCTAACGACCACTCGCCTCTTGCTCGTCGGTGTCGCGTTGGGCATTTTATCGAGTGCTGTCGTGACATGGGCTTTTTATTTTAGTGATGACTTAAGTATTCGCCAGTTAATGTATTGGTTGATGGGCAGCGTAGGCGGGGTGAGTTGGTACCAACACAGTTTGACGTTGATTATGATTCCGGTTGCGCTGTGGTTGTGTGCTAAGGGCTCTGTGCTCGATAAGCTCATGGTTGGCGAAGTGCATGCGCAGCAACTGGGTGTTGATGTACACCGTATTCGTTGGCAGTTAATACTTGCGGTGTCGCTATTGGTGGGTGGTTCAGTCGCGTTAGGTGGGGTGATCAGCTTTGTTGGTTTGGTCATTCCCCATTTACTTCGTCTCACTTTTGGTACTGAGAACCGCTACTTACTACCATTGTCTGCGGTGTCTGGTGCCGCGTTACTGGTGGTTTCAGACATATTAGCTCGCACTGTGCTTGACTCTGCTGAACTTCCTGTTGGCGTGATGACGACGACAATTGGTGCGCCTGTGTTTATTTGGATGTTGGTAAAGAGTCATGATACAGGTTCATAATTTAGCGGTGGGCACGCGTTTATTACCGTTATCGGTGAGGATTCCTCAAGGTAAAGTCACGCATGTTATCGGCCCCAATGGTAGTGGTAAAAGCACCTTTTTATCGGCGTTGGCTGGTGTACTGAGTGCAGAAGGGGAAGCAACCATTGATAATGTATCAATGGCAACGCTGTCATTGGCGGATCTCTCTTTGCTGCGTGCGTACCTAAACCAGTCATCGCGTCCGGCTTTTAATATGCCTGTTTATCAATATTTGTCGCTCTCCATTCCAAGTTGTGCCACCTCAAGTGCTGCGATCAACACAGCGGTAGAAGAGATCACTCAGTTGCTCAACTTAACGTCAATGCTAACTCGAACCGTTCATCATTTGTCTGGCGGTGAATGGCAACGAGTGAGGTTAGCGGCGTGTTGTTTACAGATTTGGAAGCCCATCAACCCCTTTTCCAAGCTACTGATCCTTGATGAACCTTCAGCACCGCTTGATGTAGGCCAAGAAAAATATCTGCACGAAATGATCGCGAGGATTACCCAACAGGGAACCGCGGTCGTCGTCGCCAACCACGATCTGAACGTGACGCTAAAGCGAGCTGATCACGTTGTTATGCTCAACAACGGCGTGTTGGTACAGCAAGGCGATAGCCGCAGCGTATTGACGGAAGAGAACGTGAGTGACGTTTATTCAACCCGAGTGCAGCGAGTTACGATTAATCAACGGGATTATTTACTTTTTGATGAGTGATGCGAGGGGGGCTTGGGTTTCTGATTCATCACAGCGTTTGGCTAGAAATGATCTACAGTATTAGATCTCCAAACAAGTCGAATAAAAAAAGGGCCGCACGGCCCTTTCTTACAAACTTACTTGCAGTAAACGTTATACGATCGGTGCTAAGTCAGCAGGGCGGTAGTAAACCGACTTGAGTACTTTGCCTTTACGAATCGTTTTAGCATCGGATACGAAGTCTTCTGCACACTTAGCAATCACGTAAGCCCCTTTTTGAACCGCCATCAAAGTGATGCCTTGGGTCGCATAATGTGCTTCTGTTTCTGCGTATTCTTGCTCGTTACGACAAACTTTACTCATGTTGCTGGAATGGATTTCATCCCAGCACTTGATGAAGTCGATGTTGCGATTCGCTGCCACGTGCAGTAGCAATTCAATCAAATAGCTAATGGCTACGTTTGCTTCGACTTTGTCGTCACCTAAGTGCACCAGTCGCCCCATCAATACGTAAACAGAGTCGATGATGGCATCAGCTTGTTCTACTTTTGAATCGGCTTCTGCAAGCTCCGTCATCTCTTCGATAGCTAGCGAGCTGTGCAGCGTGTCGGCTGCGTCGTCTAGTGTCTCGGGTGCGTTAACCGGTAAGTCGAACGTGGCACGAAACTCAGTGATATCACGATAAAGGTGGGTAAAAATCTCTGGTGTCAGTTTTGTTAGTTTCATTGATAATTATTCGTTAGGCAACAATGCTTGTGATCCTATCAAACGCGTTTCGTTATAGCTAGATTAAGTTAGCGTCGTGAAGGAGAAGACACACTCTGTGACTAATTTTATCTTGTAAAATTAGTGGTGATTCTATAAGGTTTATATACAAAGTGATTGATATCTTACAAGGTTTTGCTTGTGAGGCTATCACGTCATATACTTTTATTAGATTAAAAATGATGGAGTGGTGACCGCTCGGTTGTTTATGGTTAATGTCTGACAGGGGGGGGAATTGCTTTTGTTAGGCAGCCAGTTTCAAAAGGTACACGTACTTTTTGGAAACGACGTTTTGGAATTAGGGTCCCGATTCGTCACAAAAAGCCACCTCGAAAGAGGTGGCTTTTTACTTGATGACGTTTGGCGTCCTAAAAACCTAATTTAAATACGCTATGATTTAGCCACATTCCGATAGGTCTTGGTAAAAGTTGTCGAATTTTCCCCACAAATGAAGCAGCTGATTGAGCGATGGGTCATCAATAAATTTTGCGTTAATGTGCTCGTGCCCGCTCATTAGTACTAAAAAATGACTTGTGATGCTTTTTGCTTGTGGAATCGCATGCCATTGCGCCAATAATTCGTTTTCGCTGACCTCATTGCTGCGCGCAAGCTCGATACCGCTGTCTTCATTACGCATAAAAATAGCAAGAGACATTTTCATGATTGCTCCATTGTCGCACACGACTTTTGAGCGCGATGGTAACAGTTATTACATTACCTATCACCATATGGAATAGTGAAATTTGTGAGCGTTTGTAAAGCCTTTATGGCGGGCGATTACACACTCGCTTTGATAGGGTATTGAGCGTTTACATTTATGCGCTAAGGCGAGGATTAATCGCCGGAAATTACTTGCTGAGATGGGGTATTTGCATCGTTGTGCTGCATTGAGTCCATGACGTCGTAAGTAATGCAGTAGGTGATAAGTAATACGAGTGGAATAAATTTGATCCAAGCTTTCATAGCGATAGTCTCTAATAGGTGAATACTGAGAAATTATCACTCACTTGGTTACGATGAAATCGCTATTATCGCAATGTTACTTTGCTGTCTTCGCTGACTCTGTTATGCCAGCGTTGACAGTATTCATCTCTAAAAAGAAACGAATACTGCCAAGCCAAGCCAAGCCAAGCCAAGCCAAGCCAAGCCAACGGCTATCGGTTGATTTAGCTGACAAATAAATATGGGAATAGTTTTTTACGTTCAGCTTCACTAAGGCCACTGACACGGGCGATATTGTTATCGGGTATGGCGTCTGGATCCGGGTAGTGCTTAAGTACTTTTGCCATACTCGCTTCACGAATTAAATGGAAAATAGGATAAGGGGAACGGTTCGTCAGGTTCTCTGCGTCTTCAGGGTCGGCACCACCAAAACAGTAATTTGGATGAAAGGTAGCCACTTGATAGATGCCTTCCCAATCATTTTGTTTAATGAGCGCTTCGACCCAATCGATAAAGAAGTTGTAGTCCATGAAGTCATCAAGCATGTTAGGTACAACGACCAAAGTCGTCTCGAGATCTTCGGGCTCTGTCTGCTCCAATAGCATGAGTTCTCCCAAAATATCCTCTAGCAGTCCTTCTTCCTTATTCGCTAAACTTACAAAGGTTTTGATCTGCTTATTGCGCTCTGGTTTTGCTGCAAAAGGGCACAAATTGAGCCCGATTACGACCTCCTTTAACCATTGCTGGACTTGCTCTTCAATGTGGACGATTTCTTCTCGTAACGACATAACACTCTACCGATAAAATTCTTAAATCGGATTATATGATCGCTGAAGACGTTTCGCTAATAATCGCTCAAAATAACCGTTAAGCGGGAGAGTTGACGACTAGCAGAGACTCGTTGACGAGTTTTAGCTTCCAACAAAGTGAGAATAGCAGTAAGTATAATATTCCCCCGCCTTCTACGACCCCGAGCCATTGAGAGTGTTGCCAGCAATAAAGTAGAAAGAATCCTCCTAAACTGCCGCCTATGTAATAGTGCACCAAATATAATGCAGTTGCGGTCGCTTTGGCCTGTTGCGCTTTTTGGCTTACCCATGCATAGGCTAAGGTATGCGTAAAGAAAGCGCCGCCACTAATGAATAGTAACCCAACAACCATTGCAGGAATGGTGTCGACAATGGCAATGAGCATCCCACATAGGCTAATGGTCGCGCCGAGTGCCATTCCGGTGATAGGGGGAAAGTGGCGACTCCAAATACCACTCCATTTGGAGCTTAGTGTACCAGCGAGGTAGCAAAGAAAAATCAGTGCCGCCATTGCGATGGGCAGGTTGTGAGGCTCACTGACTAGCCTAAACCCCATGACTGAATATAGGTTAACAAACAAAGCAAAATTTACCCCGCCAATCAGCATGGCAAGCCATATATTGCGATTGGAGAGATGCATCACTAAGGCTCGGTTGTGGTGGCGGAACATGCCTCTAGTGGGTTTAAAGTGTTTTTGTTGCGGAAGCAGCCATGCCACTATTAAGACGCATACAAAGGTAAAGCAAGCGATAACAATGACAGCGGTTTGCCAATCAAACATATCGGTTAATACGCCTCCTGCGATACGGCCGGCGATTCCCCCCAAAGAATTGGCTGCAATGTAACCGCCAATCGCATTGTTAAATGCTTCGCTAGAGAGCTCCTCAACCATATAGGCGACAGCAACAGAGGCAAATGCGGCTAAAGCAAACCCCATTAACGCGCGCAGCATAACAAGCGATAATAAGCTTGTCGTAAGTAGCATTAATGCGCCAATGACAGGCAGTAGAAATAGCCCAGTTAACATGACCGCGCGTCGTCCCAAGCTCTCTGAACTGATTGCCCACGGCACCAATGAAAGGGAGAGTGCTAACGTTGCAGCGGCAAAGACCCAATTGATTTCGGTTTCAGAAACCGCAAAATGCTGTGAGAGTTGGGGCAGGATTGGTTGAAAGATATAGAGGTTACAAAATACCAGAAATGAACCGAGTGAAAGTCCCCAAGTCACTTTACTATATTCTGCTGAATGTCGTTCAATCACAATTCACCTCATTTGGTTTCTAAATGCCGACTAAAATGCAGCAATGTGACGAAATTATCACCTGAATGGTAATAAATAAAATATATTAAAAATATCACTACAATATATTTTGTTTATATGGATATTCGACAGCTCAAACATTTCCTCGCGGTGGCTCGAGAGCAAAACTTTACCCGAGCAGCAAAGAAGGTAAACATTGCTCAACCGGCGTTAAGTATTTCAATCAAAAAATTTGAACAACAATTGGGTGTTCAGCTATTTTCCCGGATCGACAAGCAGGTGGTGTTGACTCAGGAAGGGCGGGCGCTGAAGCCGCACGCCCAAAAAATATTGCAGCAAGTCGACGACGCGACATTGGCCATTGATGAGCTGAAAGGCTTGCTGAAAGGGGAGGTGCGTTTAGGCACTCCAAGCATGATGGGGAGCTATTTTTTCCCAAAAATCATCATGGCGTTTAAATCAAGGTACCCCAACTTAAAAATGACAGTGGTTGAAGCGGGCACGCAAGATATTCGTAAAATGCTACTGGCAGGGGAGATTGATTTAGGCGTTATTCGCAACACCGATGTACCGGATGACTTAGATGTCGACCCCATTTACCGTTCAGAGATGGTTGCGGTAATGAGCGAACACCATCCTTTTGCGTCGCAAGACACATTAACCTTTGATGCGTTCTTTCAAGAAGAGTTGGTGATGTTCAAGCCGGGTTATTTTCACCGGGATTTTATTGATGAAGAGTGTCAAAGAAGAGGGGTAGAAGCTCAGTTTTCTTACGAAACGAACTTACTGCCGATGATTTTAAGCATAGTAAAGCAAGACTTTGCTATCACCGCTTTATTAGAATTGGTGACGGAGCACGAACCCAAAACGCGCGGTGTCTCGTTTGATCCACCTGTTTTTGTCGATCTTGCATTAGCATGGCGTAAAGATGGCTATTTGTCTCGCGCCGATAGGGCGTTTATGGAATACATCAAAAACCACACGTAAGCGTTTAATTAGACAAGGTAGGCACTTTTAATCCGACCTTGTCTTTTCTATGGTTCCCAACGAAAGCGCGTATTTAGTGACCAACGGTTTTTGACAATAAGTTCACGATAAGAACTCCGGCAAGAATAAACCCAATGCCGATTAATGCTGGTAAATCGAGTTTTTGGCCGTAAACAAAGTAGCTAACGGTTGCGACTAACACGATACCAGCACCACTCCAAATCGCGTACACCACGCCAACGGGCATTGTTTTTACCGTGACGGACAGTAAAAAGAAAGCGATGCCGTAGCCAATGAGCACAATAATACTGGGTGATAACTTGGTGAATTGTTGTGTTTTTGGAATAAATGAAGTTGCAATAACTTCAGCCACGATGGCAATAGAAAGTGCAATTGCTGGGGGTAACGAAACGAGTAGTTGGAACATATAGCAACACGCCACATAGATGAATACGAAACAACTCGTATTCTGAGGCGCGAAGTATAAATAAAAAATATCAATTTGGAAGTACGGAAAGCGTAATTGAATATTACGGTATTGCAATAATCTAGGGACGAGTTGACTACCGTCTGGAAAGAGTGGCTCCATTCTTTCCAGACAGGTCGATTTTTCATGTATAACGGCTAGATGAAATAGGCTAAAGGCTAAAGTGAAGCCGATGCAGTGTGTCCGTTACAGCTTGTCGAGAGTGATATCGTCAAAGCGATAGACCTCGCCGCCAAATTCCGTTGAAAATGCCTTGGCGTCGGACTCTTTACTAAAACTTGCCAATGTCTTGCCCATTGCTCCGGTTTGATTTGAACCAATGACATACCACGCTGTTTTGCCATCAATAAAGTACTCATCTTCTGGTTTCTGCCATGGTGTTTTACTCATGTCATGGACAAAGATCTGCTCGATCTGGCGCTGGTTATCTGGCTGTAAAATATAGCTAAACATATCTTTGGTGGAGCAGAAGCGAACCGTCGTGTCGCTGCCTTTTTGATAGGCTTGCCCTTTTGGTCCGGGATAATTGGTGATGACCATGCCACAAAGGTGGCATTCGTCAGCGCTTTCGATAGCTTGTGCTTGTCGAATAACCTGCTGTTGTTCCGACTCTCCGCAGCCAAAAAGGAGCAAGGCAAAAATAGAGATAAACAGTGATTTGATGGTATTCATTAGTCGTCGTCCTTAGTCTTTTGGAGATTTAAGTCATTCAAGGTATATCGTTATTGTGATTATTATTGTCGTAATCACTGCTGTTATAAATGTTGTTGCGGTGATGCGTACGTGCGTTATTGCTATAAATGCTTACGTCTAAAAATGAAAAGTGACACGCTTAGGGGCAATAAGATCCAAGCGAACAAGGCGAAAATTAGGCTCTGCGTTGATAGGCTGCTGTTTATTGCGACGGCGAGTACGCCATTCACATCGGTTTGATTAAGGGCGGAAAGATTGATGAGCCTGAAAAGATCGGCAGGGTTGAGTAGCATGATCTGCACGAGCGTCTGTTGGTCGAGTAATTCATATCCGCCAATAAGTACCCCTAGTAGCACAAGATCAAAAACCAGAACAAAAAATAGCCAAGTGAGTAATGCAGCCCCGGCCGCTTTGGATTTTTCAGACACCATAAGGCTAATGAGATACGCCAGTGCAACGAAGCATAAACCGAGTAAGCTAGAGGTGATAATAAATAGAGTAAACGCCCCCCAAATGGCTTGAATTGGTGTGGTAAGGCTTAACAAAACGCCAGCAGAACCAAAACCTAGTACCGTTGCGAGTGTAATGATTCCTCCCTGTCCGATAAATTTACCGAACAGCAATTGCGCATGACTCACAGGGTAGGTCATTAATAATAGTAAGGTGCCAGACTCTTGCTCGCCAACAAAGCTGTCATAGCAAAGTAGCAGCGCGATTAACGGAATAATGAATACGGATAGACTAGAGAGGCTCGCAATGGTGGAAGATAGCGATGGTGTCGCCAGTTGACCAGAGGCGACGCTTCCATAATAGCTAATACCAATCGATAACAAGGCAAAGACCAGAGTGATGGACACTAACCAGCGGTTTCGCAATCCGTCTTGAAACTCTTTAAGCGCGACAGCAAAAATAGGGTTCATAGTGTGTTCTCCTGCGGCTTAGTGAATTTGTCCTGACTGGTGCTTGGTGTTAACCCGAGAAAGTGTTGGTAAATCTGCTCTAGGTTAGCGGGTTCCATTTGAATATCACTCAACGATTCATGTGCGAGTAACTCTTTGAGCACTCGCATTTTGTCTTCTTTGGGAACAGAGAGTTGATCATTTGAAATCGCGAATTCCGCGAGTTTGCTGTTGCTATAGATTGCGCCATTCAGCCCACTGGTTTTTATTTTTGTCGGTAGCTGTGCTTGTGACCTCAGTTCATCCAAAGTACCAATGGTGATTGAGCGACCTTGAGATAAGATCATCGCTCGATCGATATGTTGCTCGACACCCGGTAGTACATGAGAGCAGAGTATGATGCTTGCCCCTTCTTTTTTTAATGTGTCGACACTTTGATAAAATTCCTGAGTGGCAATTGGGTCGAGTCCAACTGTGGGCTCATCGAGAAGCAGTAGTTTCGGTTTACCAAGAAAAGCCTGTGCTAAACCGAGACGTTGTCGCATGCCTTTTGAGTAAGTTTTGACTTGTCGGTGTAGTGCATGGGACAGACCCACTTGGTTGAGTAAATCTGTGATCTGTTGCTTCGGCGCCGATTTTAAACGAGCAAAGTAGGTGAGGACTTCGAGCCCGGTTAGTTGCTCGTAAAAGCTGACATTTTCAGGCAAATAGCCAATTTGTTTGCGTTCTTGCCATGCTTGTTGACCGCTTGGATTCATGCCAAAGACGGATACGCTTCCTTGCGATGCTTGTGTGACGCCTAGAATGAGTTTCATGGTCGTGGTTTTGCCCGCGCCATTGTGACCAAATAACCCCAATACCTCGCCGGGCATAATGGAGAAACTCAGCGCATCAACCGCACAGACATTTTTGTATTGCTTGCTCACATTGTCGAGTTGAACGATAGCCTGATTCATGAGTGACTCCCCTGTAATTGTGATGCTGTTGGAGCCAGTAGTTGCTCGCGTTTTTCCGAGTGATTGGGCGGTGACATGAGTGGGTAGGAATCCTTCACTCCCGATGGTTTTAATACTGGGAATTGTTTTTGAATCCAGCGCAGCATCAAAATAGTAGGGCTATCGAGCAGTACTTTGGATTCTGGGTATTTCCATACCACTTTATCAATACCATCGTTGGGCTCGAATGGGGTATCGCCCGTTGAGCTATTATTGAGGTCCCATCCTAGATAGTTACTCCAATAGTTTCCTTTGCCGTTAATGCTCCATTCTTGCGCTTGATTTGAAACATACTTAACTTGAATCGGATTATTGATGAAGCTATTGCCGGTGACTTTGACATTTTCAGAGCCCGCAGTGAGGTGAATGCCAATTTCAGCGGTATCTATGGTGTTGTGGCTAATTTCGTTGTATCCAGAATTGTAGACAAAGAGTCCTTTGCCTTCGCGACCCACCACTTTATTCTCTGGCTTCGTCCAAATATTGTTTATTAGGTTATAGCTAATGGTGGAGTGGGTGATGAAGTTCATTAGCATGCCGTAGTCTTCATTGTCACGGCTAATATTGCCCATGACTTGAAGGTGTTTCGAACTCATTAAAGCGTAGCCTGCACGTGTGTTGTAAGCGGTGTTTCCTATGACGCGATTACTGTGTGAGTACATGTAATGAATGCCATAGCGGAGGTTATACATGGTGTTATTGCGAAGCTCACAATCCTGGCTTGATATGATGTAGAGACCATCACGAGTTTGAGAAATGGTATTGTTACTAACGTAAGCATATTTGACGGTTGAAAGCTGTATGCCATTACCTCGATCAGCGGAGCGCAATGCGGTGTTGCCAATAATCGTGTTGTCGTTAATGGTAATGTTTTGAGCACGCTGAATCCACATGCCAAACCCATCACCTTCAAGTCTATTGTTAATGATAGTGAGTTGCTCTGCTGTGGTGTCTGAGTAGATGCCTGCATTTTGCTCGGTAAGATCTTGCCCCCAATTTACGATATGTAAGTTGGAAACCTCGATATTCGAATTGGTAAGGGTAATCGCATTGCCAGTGCCTTGTGCATCAATAATCGCGTCGCCCTTGCTCGTGAGTATCAGCGGTGTCGAAACCACATAGTTCCCGTAAAACCGCCCCTGCCCAAGTACAATGGTGTCACCTTGTTGGGCACGATCGAGTGCGTGTTGTAAATCATCACTTGGGTTCACTGTCGTTACCGCGGCGAAGGCGATGCCGTGATAGAGGAAAGTAACAAAGAGTAGCCAAGAAAAATGCTTCAATGACGTTATCCTAATTAAGTCGTGGGAGAAGAGTGCTCCCTCCATCATCGCAGAGGGAGCAATACGCAGAAGTGTCTACGCTTCGACGAGCATTCGACCTCGCATTTCCATATGTAGGGCGTGGCAGAACCAGTTACAGTAGTACCATTGCACTCCAGGTTTATTGGCAACAAACGTGATAGATGAGGTTTGTTGAGGACTGATTTCCATTTGTACGCCATGGTTCGTCATACAGAAACCGTGGCTGACGTCTTCAATCGTATCTAAGTTAGTAATGACCACGGTCACAGTGTCACCGAGTTTGACTTTGAAATCGTTCATGCCAAAAGTTGGTGCGATGGAGGTCATATATACTCGGACTTTGTTGCCGTCTCGAATAACCTTGTTGTCCGTCATCACGTTGACTCCGTCTTTTTTGGCTATTTCAATGGTTTCAGCAAAGATAGGATCATCACGTGACCAAAGTTTACTTGGCTTCACTTTACTGCGGTGAATAATGGTGCCGTCGTGCGGTTCTGCAAACGTAGGTCCGTCGTGAACCAGTTTCATTTCGTCACCGGAGATATCGATTAGCTGATCGTTTTCGGCACGCAGTGGCCCAACAGGTAAGAAGCGGTCTTTAGAAAACTTACAGAGTGAGACCAGCCATTTTCCGTCAGCGTCACGAGTTTCGCCACTGGACGTGCTGTTATGCCCAGGTTGGTAATGCACATCAATTTTCTGTTTGATGTAGTTTACCTTTTCTCCGTTGTACGCTTGGATGGCTTCTTCTACATTCCATTTGGCAATCTGGCTATCTAGGAACAACGTAGTATACGCAAATCCACGGTTATCAAATGCCGTATGCAAAGGACCGAGACCAAGTTCTGGCTCAGCGACAATGGTGTCTCTTGGCTGGATTTTGTCATTGAAGAGATCATCGAGTTTTGCTGTGGCAATAACCGAAACAGTAGGGGACAGTTTACCGTTAGCAATGAAATACTTGCCGTCTGGAGAGGTGTTCATTCCGTGTGGCGATTTTGGAACAGGAATATAGCGAGTAAGGTCAGATCCTTTACGGCCATCGAGTACTGGAATGTCATTGTTGTTGTAGGTTTTAAATTTACCGGCTTTTAATGCGGCTTCACAACGTGCCAGACTAAAGACCACTACATGGTCACGTTCTGCCGTAATCATCTCACCCAGACTCATGCCCATTTCTGAGTTATAACACGTTGAAGCGAAGTATTTACCATCATAGTCTGCATCGGTGTTGTCTAGGTTGCCATCAACCATGACTTGAAAGACCACTTCCATTTTTTCTGCATCAATAACGTTAAACAGTGAACGGTAAGTGCTGACGTCTTCTAGCGTCGCCTTGCCATCATTGTTCATTGGAATTTCAAATTCACTGTTACAAATAACGTATTTGGTTTCCGGTACTTTTTGGACTCGAAGACCATGGATGGCTTGTACGTTAGGAATAGTGATCATCTTATCCACTTTCATGACGTCACAGCGGATACGGGCAACACGTGAGTTTGCTTTATCATTGATAAACACGTATTTACCGTTATAGCGACCGTCGGTCATACTCATATGAGGGTGATGGGAATCACCGGATAGAATATGGGCGCTGTCACCTTTGATTCGTTTACTTTCGTCAGTAAATCCCCAGCCCGTTGCACTATCTGCGTTGAAGACTGGAATACGCATTAATTCACGCATTGATGGGATGCCTAGGATTCGTACCTCGCCCGAGTGACCACCACTCCAAAATCCATAGTATTCATCCATCTCACCCGGCTCAACATAAGGGCTGTTACCTGACTCGGCTGCCTGCGCTTTTGCCATTGAGGCAAACATGGCGGCCGACATTGGCGCAGCTGCGACGCCTAACCCGATGGCAGCAGTTTTACCAAAGAACTTTCTTCGCTCGGTATCGACGGGCATATTGTCCGGGGTGAGGGTCTTTTTGTCATCGCTCATGTTGAGTCTCCATTCTTCGTATGTAGGGCTGATACGTAGTGTTGCAATGCGGTAAGTCCGTCATTGCCTCGTTATCCATTACGGTATTTGTGTTACTGGGATATCAGCGTCGCTCTGTTTCCGTTTTTTATATGCCTGTTTTTTTAATGGTGGGCATTTTCCATCGTTGGAATAGGTGATTTGGCAATCTAAGCAGTAGTGACATTCACGCATGTTAATAACCCCGTTCGGATGGATTGCTTGAATTTCACATTCTTTTGCGCAAATTTTGCATGGAGAGCCGCATTCAGGGCGTCTTTTTAACCAGTCGAAAAGACGAATACTGTTGGATACGGAAAGTGCAGCGCCCAATGGGCACAAGTAGCGGCAGAAGGTTTTGCGGTTAAATAAGTTAAGAGACAGCAAAAATACCGCCCACAGGATGAAAGGCCATTCCCGGTCGAACTTGAGCAAGAATGTGGTTTTGAAAGGCTCGATCTCTGCGAACTGTTCTGCGAGTGCTAGTGAGTCAAGAGACAGAGCAAATAGGCCGAGAAGAATAAGGTATTTGATCGCCCATAGTCGTTCATGAACTGCCCATGGCAATTCGAATTGTGGGATTTTAAACGCTCTCGCACTTTGATTGATCAACTCTTGCAGCGCGCCAAAAGGGCATAACCAGCCGCAATAGACTGCGCGTCCCCACATTAGAATGGTCACTGCCGCGGCGCACCACAGCATGAAAATTATTGGGTCGAGTAGGAAAAGATCCCACGAAAATTGTGTCATTAGCGCGTTGAGGAAAGTGAAAACATTGACTACGGAAAGTTGTCCGCCCCAGACCCAGCCTATGAAAACAACGGTAATAATTAAAAAACCGTGGCGTAGGCGGTGCATGAAAGTCGGATGGCGTACTAAGAGATCTTGGAAGAATAGAATAAGCAGTAAGGTCACAATGAGAAGAGAAAGCAGCACTACTTTTACTTGGTTTTCTTGCCACACTTGCTGAGTTAAGGAAAGCTCGGGTTGCAATATGATCGGCGCTGGTGTGTCTACGTATTGTGGTAGAGGGCTATAGTCGCCTTTAAAGCTAGTAAAAACGCTATCCACCGCGCCAAGTTGGCGGCGCACAAGCAATTCAATTTGCCAGTCGGCACCGGGGTCAAATTCATGGTGCGCTTGTACTTTAAATACCGACATTTCATGAAATCGTGGGGCACCTGAGATATATAGGTCGAGGATTCGATTATGGTCTAGATCTCGAAAAGAGATTTCATTGTCGCTTTGGTGGACTTGGATTCGGTCGAAGATACCACCCCTCACATAGCCAGAGCCTTTGTAAGAGTAACCATTGCCAAAAATAGCAATAAGATGTTCATCGACTTGAAGATCGTTAACTAGCCATTGGTACTCTTGCTCGCCGAATAGGTTCTTGCCAATGGTAGGGATGTCGGCTTGTGCGTAATAGATTTCAGCAAAAGGCTGATCGCTCTCGCTGGTTGCTACGCGATCAATGTTTTCTGCTGCGGTATCGGTAAACGCGTCTTGAACGGCTCCTTTTCGTATCAATAATTTACGAATGGAGCCATCCCCGGTTAATTCCAACCAGTTTTTCTGCTCAAATAGTTCTTTTTTTATCGTTGATTTTGGTTGAATGATATTGCTGCTCGGTTTAACGATGCCCAAAGACTCGGCCACCTTGGTCGCTGCTTTTGTAATGGCGACATTCATGACCATGACTGTGACCGTAGCACCTGATAAACCGTCAATAGGGATGTAGTTTTCGTTTACCTTACCGCCCACTTTAATCCGGTCTTTCACTGACAGTCCGACATACTGATCGCTAAATCCCCATAATTTGCTTTCGGGTATTCCGGCTAAAATGATCGGTTCATGGTGCTCAAGAACTTTGGAGGCGAGATAGGTGCCTTCAGGATCCATAATCACTAGCATGTTAACAGGCTCACCTGAGTAGGCAGGTATGCTTGCAATGTCATTAGTTTCAAAGGCATAGCCGAGAACGTCCTCATTATGTTTGATGGTTCTTACTAGAGGATCGCCGAGCTTATCTGAAATGGATGTCTGGGTAGGGAAGGCTTGTTCGATGAGCGGAATAGGATCTTTGGGAGGGCTGACAAATAGTGCGTAGCTGGGCACGCTAATAAACAGTAGAGCGAACACCTGACACACTAGAATTTTTGTGGCAATTCTCAGCATAAGCGCTCCCTTTCTATCCATATTGCCAGACCGAACAATCATCGAGATAAATACGATGAGACGGGCAGGTGTGAGGCGTTAGAGTAGAGTCTTGTTAATGGGGTGTTTTTGATTTGTATCAAGTTTAAATACAATGCAAGCTATCAATAGTACAAGGGTTGCTCGCGATCACAGAGTTGTAACGAAATATTATTGATTTTTAGTAGGTCATTTTGACCTATAAGTGTAAGCGGAATTAGAGATTAGAAGGAAGAGGTTAAGGATGAGTAACTGAGGCGTGAAACGCTGAATGCTATTTGATCCATTTTCCTTTGCTTGACTAGAGCAAAGGAATGGTTATGGAGCGCTATTACTTATATACAGCGCGACGGCTTAGTTCGAATTGTACATGCGCTCGAAGTTTTTTTGATTCCAGCCAACCATGACTTGATCGCCAATCTTTAGCACAGGAATAGAGCGAGCCCCCATTGCTTGTAGCTCTTTGCGTCCTCTTTGCATTTTTGCGTTAGTCAGACGATATTTGTAGCCTTTACTATCCAAATAGCGTTGGGCATCTTTACAGTGAGGGCATTTGTCAGCGACATACAGGACTAAACGTTTCATAGCATTACTCTAAAGCGGGTTTTGACGGGCGCAGTTTATCGATAATTGGTGGAAATTACCACTCGCCTGCTAACGATGAGCAGGTGAGTAGAGTGACTAAATTGGTCTTTTCGTTGTTTATGAGTGAAATTGACTCGTTTAGATGATGTGTGACAGTGCGTTAAGTGTTTGTTGCCGGGTCGATAAAACACAGTTGTTGATATAACGTTGCTGTTTTCGGCATGCCGATATCATGAGAACCTGCGAGCTCTAATACATTTTTGTACATGTATTGCAGTTCTAATGCTCTTTGGTTCTTTAGATCGAGCAGCATACTCGTGTGGTAAGGCTTCATCGCCGCCGTATTGCTAAGCATGGTATCAATTAAAGAGGATGGCAGGTCTGTTCCTAATGCCTTTGCTGCCGTTTGGACTTCTTGCATGACTTCTTTTGCTAAAGAGACAAGTTCGGGGCATTGCATGATTTGCTTGGTATCGGCAGATAATACGGCGGACAGTCCATTGAATGGCACATTCCACAGCAGTTTTTTCCAACGCGCGTCGACAATGCGCTGTTCTACGTCAACTTCTACGCCACAGCCTCGAAAATCGCTCGCAACATTTTCCAATGGTATAAGCCCTTCTTCGCCATACACTCCCAGAGTCAGTCGGCCGTAATCGATATGATGAATATGCCCAGGGCCAATCTTATTAGAACAGATGAAGCAAAGCCCACCAGCAACAAAGGGTAAGTTGAGCTGTTCAGATAGCTCTTGTTCTGCGCCAATACCGTTTTGCAGTAATACTACTAGCGTATTGGGTTTGGCTATTGGTGCGATGAGCTTAGATAACAGCTGGTTGCTTGTCGTTTTGATGGCAACCAAGATGACATCGGCTTTCGGCATCGCTTCACTTGTTGAATAGGCATGCAGCGAGTTGGGAGCAATCGAAAAGTCGCCATAGTGAGAATCAACTGTTAAACCGTGCTCACGAACATGCGCAAAATCAGAGTTAAAAAGAAAATGCACCTCTTGTCCGCTGTGATGCAGCCTTGCACCATAGTAGCCGCCAATAGCGCCAGTCCCAATTACCGCGAACACCTTCTTTGTCATATCTACATCCTTGTTATACCTTGATTCAAGTAATGTACATGAACTGACGAATTAGTGAACCTTTGGAGGCAACATTGGTAGCAAAATGTGAATTGTCGGCTACCTTAAGTTTCTGATATTAATAATGATGATACAGATACTTAGCGCGTGTTCTCGGTTTTAGAAGGAATCCATTGCTACACCATGATATGCAATTTATCATTTGCGGGTATTTATTCGGTTTAAGCCGCACATGTTGATGTAATAGTAGGTAGTAAGATGATTGAAAGAAAAGAGACAAAACAACGTATGAGTCGCGCCGTGATTCATAACGGCACGGTTTATTTTTGTGGGCAAGTGGCTAAGGATTCAACAAAAGATATTACTCACCAAACCACAACCATGTTAGAAAAAGTGGACGAGCTATTAGAAAGCGTGGGTTCGAGCCGCGAAAAACTACTGTCAGCAACTATCTATGTGAAAACCATGGATGACTTTAAAGCCATGAATGATGTATGGGATGCTTGGGTACCTGAAGGCCACGCGCCTGCGCGAGCGTGTGTTGAAGCGAGCATGGCGAGAGAAGAGCTGTTAGTGGAAATATCAGTCGTCGCAGCAGTATAAATCGGCGCTGTAGTACAAAGACCGCCTTTACCCTAAAAAAGGTGGTCTATTTAAAGGGACATCAACATTCTCTGACTATCCGTCGTTCATGTTCTTTATTCGCAACGTTTGATCTTCGGATACTTGATTTTTCCACTGAAGACGCTGGCTCATTGAGGCTTCTAGGATTGGGGTTTTTCCGAGTGCTTTGTACCATAATGACACCAAAACTAATGAATTAGTGTTGATGTTGAACGCGTTGTTAGTGCCATTGTCAGTATAGATACCTGTGGGTATGCTTCTAGCGTTTAAGCTGGTTCGAAGGACTTCATCTCTTAGTTTTGTACTGAAAGTGTCGTCAAATAACACGCTAAAACCAAATCCTACTTTATTACTAAATCGCTGTGGTGTTTCAATGGGTTTGCCTCCAGGGCTGACACTCAACCAACTCGTCCCGTAATAGTAGATATTATTGTAGGCGAACCAAGGGCTTTTACTCATCGCATCTTCTGCGTAAATGTGTAGTTTATTTGTTAGCGTTGAGCGTTTTTTCTGCAATTGATAGAGCGCATCTAATTGATTCCACCATACTTGTGGACGACCAATCTCCAATGCAAGTAATACATAGGGGTCGCTGGTAAAATAGGGCACATTGCGTGTATCTACATGCAGGTCCATCCCATCCACGGTAATGGTTTCTGATGTGGTATTGTCGTAGCTAGCAGATAAGTCGAATCCATAGAGCGCGTAACCTTGTGCCGCGTACTGCAAATAACCTAATCGACCTTCTTGCCTAAAATACTCCTTACCTTTATACAATTTTGTCCCATAGAGAGTTTTTTTCTTTATTGCTGCCGACAAGGTCCAACGGGATGTGATGTCTTGGACAATGGGTGACAGCTCCGGAAAATGAGCTTCGGTAATCTTCAACCAAATGAGCAGACGGCCAATATCTAATGCTGACCAACCGTTACCATTTGATGAGCTGGTACTATAACTGCCACTGGGTAAGCCAGTTTTTGCGCTGTATTCTCGATTGGGCAGCGTTGTTTTGTAAAGCGGAAAGTCAGCGAGTGTGGTCAAGGTGGTACGAAGTCGATCTCGGGTTATTTCGGTTGTTTCTAACTCAAGAGCGTGCAGCGCTAATGTGGCGGCTAACCCGCTGGCAATATCCCACATTGTCGCGTGGTGGTAGCCTTGGACAGAATCCCACATCCCCGTTGGTTCGTGGTAGTTTTTCTGAAAGTAATGCTGGGCTTTTCGTGCAAGAAGCCAATCATTGCGAGAAAGTTTTTGAATGTCTGCTAAAAACAATTCCTGATTGTGTACGTACTCATCCATCACGATTAAGGGAGAGGGGGATGAATTGGCCTTGTTATACTCTTCAATGGTGTCTTCTGGGAGAATGGGCGGTGCTAAAGCGCGCCGTTGATAGTCTATGGCTGTCGCTTCTTTTGCTGTTTCACCGGGAGCCACAGACCGACCGCCGTAAAAGCTTGGCAATTCGGGTGCGTCAGTATCAGCGTGCACAGAAGCCGCTGACAGTAAGGTGATGAAAAAGTACCGAATTAAGCGAGATGCCAATAAAAAGTCCCCGGAAGGAATACAGAAGATAACTTAATGATAATACATAAGTTATTATTTTCGAGTTTGATTAGATCGAGAGTGTCTCAAAATCGAACGCTCAGCGTTAAGAAAAAGTGATTACTTTTTATACTAGGCGCTGTCATTTTTCCGTTGAAGTTGATACTATCATGGCGTCAACGGACTGTATTGAGTCAACGGATAGGCAGGGCTAACCTAACGAGGTGCTGCTATGCGAAACTTTATCAATACTTTAACTCGCTCAGAACTTTCTCCCGTTCGCCATTCGGCGACAGTGTTACAACAATTCCTTGCGTCTTCACGCGACTATCAACTTAGTCAACAACAAAAACAAAGAGTGGAAACTTATTTAGGGGAAACCCCTCTGTCGATTGACGATTATGGTAACCCTTTAGATGCTCACAGCGTGATTGCATTTTCCTTTGGCGATAGCGATGACGTGAATAGCTCTCTTGCTCAAGAAACAATAAAAATTGTTAAGCAATATCCATTTTTGGATGCACACCTTCAACAAGAAGTTGCGACCCATGCCATCAATAGCATTAAACACGCTCATGTCATAACAAGTGAAAGCTACCTAACAACAACGGATATTGCTAAGCAAGCACTTGCGCGTGCTGTGGGACGAAATGTCATTGTAGTGGCTCAGTCATGGCATGCTAAACGCTGTATTGAAACGTGTGAGGAGGTGGGGCTCAATGTCGTCGCGGTTAAAACAGTGAACCGCTTTCCTGCGGAAGACCCACAACCTTGGGTCAGGAATCCAATTAACTGGATACTAAAAGAAAGCCACCGCGCGGTGGCGACCGGTGTTGAAATCAGTAAGAAACTTAACTTAGCATAACGTCGTAATTGACGGAGCTAACGATTTGTTTGTAAAGAAATTTATAGAACCGTAAAAAAGTACACATTGGCATTGTAGTTACTATACTCCTTTTTAAATGGACCTTATTTGGAGTAAAGACTTTCATGGAGCGCATAAAGTCTGCCTTTGCACAAGCAAGAAAAGAACTATGGATAGTGTGTTACTTCAGCCTAGTGATTAATTTTTTAGTATTGTCACTGCCTATTTATGGCTTACAGCTATTCGATAGAGTGCTGTCAAGCTCCAGCCTTGAAACGATGTTTGCTCTGATGGGAATTGCTCTTTTCTTAGTGACAGCGCAATTCTTGATGGAATATATTCGTACAGAACTGCTGCAAAAGTCAGGGTTAAAGTTAGATTGTTCTTTGAGCGGTCTATTGCTCGCGCAAAGTATTTCTCAGTCATCCATTACCAATCGGATAGAGAAGCAAGGTCTACAAGATCTCTCTGAAATACGTAACTTTTTAGTGACACCATCTACTTCCGCTATTTTTGACCTTCCTTGGGTGCCTTTCTTTGTTGTTATTTTGTTTATGCTTCATCCATATATTGGGGCGGTAGCATTGCTGGGCAGCACTGTTTTTATGGTGATGGCTGTGGTGATGATGTATCAGAGCCGACAATCGAATGATGCATCCAACCAGTATTCTAATCGTACCAATATGGAGTTAAACGACTACCTACGAAATGCTCCCATGTTAAAAGCGATGGGGATGTCTGAAAATATTGGTAAGGTTTGGGAAAGCAAGAGTGAAAAGCTATTAGCGTATCAATGGAAGGTGAATTCTCGAACTGGCTGGCTGCTGTCATTGAGTCGATATTTTCGCACCTTGTTACAAATAGCAGTGCTCACATTGGGTGTGTATTTGGTACTGACTCAACAGTTGGGGACAGGCGCGATTATTGCGAGTTCAATCATAATGGGACGTGTTCTTTCGCCTTTCGAACAAGCCGTATCGGGCTGGAAGTCTTGGTATAGCGCGATGGGCGCATGGCGTCGTTTAAATAAACTAGGTGAAAGCGAACACTCCGTGGCGAAAGTCACGCTACCGCAACCTAAGGGTAATATTCAGTTTAAAAATGTGGCACTGAAGCTGCCAGCGATGCAAGAGCCCTTGCTGCAAAATATTAACTTTAAATTAGCAGGTGGTCAGTCGCTCGCCATTTTGGGGAATTCGGGTTCTGGAAAGTCGACGCTAGCTAAGCTCATCATGGGTATCTATCAACCTAGTATTGGCATGATTGAAGTCGATGGGGCGACGATTGAACAATGGTCAGAAACCCAGTTTGGTGAACATATTGGTTATTTACCCCAACATGTGGGGTTGCTGTCAGGTACGGTTAGAGACAACATTTGTCGTTTTAGCAATGCCAAAGATGAAGATGTCGTCGCCGCTGCAAAACTTGCCTGTATACACGAGTTGATTATATCTCTACCGGATGGTTATCAAACCTATTGTGGCGAAGGAGGTTTACAACTTTCAGGTGGACAAATGCAGCGCATAGGTTTGGCTCGCGCCATTTTCTCCAACCCTAAGGTTTTGGTGCTTGATGAACCGAACTCAAACCTTGATCCCGAAGGTGAGGTCGCACTCGCAATTGTATTGCAGCACTGTAAGGAAAATGAAATCACCGCGGTTATGATAAGCCATCGTCCTGGATTTTTAAGGCAAATGGATTGGGTCATTTTACTTAAAGATGGAAAGGTAGAAAAAGCGGGCAAAAGTGAACAGTTTCTTGGGTTGCATGCGGAAGCGGAAAATGCAGTGGGATCATCTAAGAGACAATCGCGCAGCGCGAGTTAGGAGTCGGTATGGTTTTTGATACAGCGAACGTCGTTAAAAAGGGCATTATTCTTAGCTTACTTACAACGATAGGTTTCGTTTGGTGGGCGACGTCTGTCGACTTAAGTGCCGCATCTATTGCCAGAGGAGTGCTGGTGGTAGAAAGCAAACGTAAACAAGTTCAACACCTTGAAGGGGGGTGGGTGAAACAAGTTTATGTGAAAGAAGGGCAAAGTATAAAAGTGGGAGACGTACTCCTAGAGTTATCCAATTCAAAAGCCGAAGCAGACTTTCAACGTTTGATGTTGAAATCTATTTCTTTGGACTATCAAAAACGTCGACTTAATGCACTGCTTGCTGGAAAGAATACCGTGGATTGGACGTTTATTGATGATGGCTTAGACGTTGATACCGTCGATAAGACTCAAATTGTTGCCAATGTCATTAGTAGCGAGCAACTTCAATTTCAGCAAGCAATGCTGAAGTTGGAGCTGACAAAAGGTCAGTATACTCAAAGAAAAGCACTATTGGACGAGCAGATTCGCGGTGGGACTTTCCAAAGAAGAGCGATAGCGAGGCAGCGAGCACTACTTAAAGAAGAAATTGATATGACGCAAGGGCTAGTCAAAAAAGGCTACGTGTCAAAAACAAGAATGTTGGAATTAAAAAGAGCCGCGGCACGGGTAGACGCAGAGCTTGCAGAAGTTACGGCAGAAACAGAAGTGAATCATCGTCAATTGAAGACATTAGAACAAACTCATCAAGCACAGCTTTTGGAGTTGAAACAGACCTATTCTTCGCAACTGGCACAGATTCAAAAGGAGTCACGCGATATTAGTGAGGCATTAAAAGCCGCCACGGATGTTAAGTCTCGAGTCACTATTCGAAGTGAACATAATGGCACGGTAGTGGGACTTAATGTGGCCAGTGTTGGTGGCGTGGTTAATCCAGGCGATGTGCTGATGGAGATTGTACCTGATAGTGACGAGCTTATTATTGAAGCGCTGATTCCACCGCAAGATATCGACGTGGTGCGCGTAGGGCAGCAAGCTAAGGTGCGGTTAAGTGCGTACAATGTGAGGAAAACACCGCCAGTAGATGGAGAAGTGACTTACATTGCCGCTGACAGATTAAGTGGTGACACGAACGAGCAACAAACGGGCTATATGGTGAAGGTCAAACTAGGAAAAGATGCATTGAACGGATTAGAGAATATAGAGCTATATCCGGGCATGCAGACCGAGGTGTTTATTGTGTTAGAGCAACGAACATTATGGGACTACTTAACTGCGCCATTGACAGTCAGTTATTATCGAGCGATGAGAGAGGTATAGGATATGGAGCCGGAGATGGTATTTTGGTTGTCCTTTTATGGTTTTTTTCTCGTGCTGTCCGTCATAGTAGGGGCAAAGAAGGGGCGAGTCATTGCGGGTGCGCTATTAGGGTATGTACTTGGTCCTGTGGGGTTAATCCTTATTTTATGCAGCTCTGATAAGAGGATGATACCTTGTCCCCATTGTGGCGAGAAGACGCACCGACACTCATACCAGTGCCAATGCTGTCATGAAAAAGTGTACGGTTGTTTGCACTCTCACTAACGTGAAAACGCACTTGTAGGCTGCTCTCAGCTTAGTTTCTAATCGCCTTCTCTAATAGATGCCGTCAATACGGTATGTTACTTGTTTGTCAGTTTCTTACGGTCAATAATTCGGCGAGTTTTCAGTAGATTCAGGAACTTGCCATAGATTTGGCGAAAGAGGAACCGTTATGACTAAGCCAACGTTATTGTGCCCGAACTGCGACGCGGAAGTAACAAGCAGCGCCGGACACACATGTTCAGAGTGTACAACGAAATACCGTAAAATCCCTTTTTGTCCAGAGTGCGGTGACTCACTTGAAGCGTTAAAAGCGTGTGGTAATGTGAGCTATTACTGTAATGGTTGCAGGATGCAAAAGTCTCGCACGACGATTGATTGGAGATTGCATCCCGTAGCGAATTAACCTTAGCGAATTAATTTTTGCTCATGGCTGCGATAAAAAAAGCCCTCTGTAGAAGAGGGCAAACAGTCAAATGTTGCAAGGAAGCTAAACTGTTAATTCAATAGCTAAGTTATTAATTAAATAGTTAAACCACGTCTGATGGGAAGTTAATATCGTCTTGCTCTAAGTCGCTCCAAATAGTGACTTCTTTTCCATCTGAGCTTTCGAGTTTGTAGCCATACAGATTAGACGTATCAAGGTTTTGTGCTTCGTAGGCATCTTTAAGCCCTTGGTCCATATCTGTCGTGGTACTTTTGAGCTCCCATCCCCAACCAGATAAGTCGATAGATTTTGCACCGGTACAAACAAATTGACCGTTTACGTCGCCGGCGGTGTCATTGACGGTGACCTTATCGAGCGCAATTGAAATGTCGGTATCGGTTGAATTGACTTTTATGCCTTCAATTTCTTGGAAGGCGGTTTTTGACATGTCGATGGTTTGGTTGTCACCATCGTTGCCCACGACCAGAACATCAAAGCCTTCGCCCCCGCTAAAGTAGACCGAGTTAACATCACCAGAGGTCAGTTCTTCACTGTCGAATATAAGCGTGTCGTCGCCACTGCCAGCAAATAATTGATCAAGGCCGCTACCACCGTCGAGCGAGTCATTGCCTTCTTGACCAAAGATCAAATCATCGCCCGATCCGCCACGAAGTGTGTCATCACCAACTCCACCATCAATGTAATCATTGTTACCGCCACCATCGAGTGTGTCGTTACCTTCTTCACCGGAAATGTGGTCAGCACCAGAACCGCCGTACATTTTGTCATTACCGAGCTCGCCATACATGTGGTCGTCGCCAGATTGACCATACATAGTGTCATTGCCGTCTTGACCATAGAGAAGGTCGTTACCGGATCCACCTTCAAGGCGGTCATTACCTTCGCCACCGAATAGTTGGTCAGTGCCACTGTCGCCTTTCAACCGGTCATCACCAGTACCACCTGTTAGCGTATCGTCACCGTCACCGCCATAAAGTTTATCGGCGCCAGTGCCCCCGTCTAGCGTATCGTTATCGCCATATCCATAAAGCTTGTCATCACCTTCGCCGCCTTCGAGTAAATCGTTACCTGACCCTGCGTTTAATAGGTCATTGCCAGCTCCGCCATACAGTTTGTCGTCGCCAGCGCCAGCGCTCAGGCTGTCATTACCTTCGTCGCCCCAAAGTTGGTCATTACCTGCTCCAGAGGAGAGAGAGTCGCTGTCATAGCCGCCGTACAGTTTATTGTTGCCAGCGTTGGCAATGAGTGAATCAGCACCACTACCACCGCGTAATATATCGTTGCCATCGTCTGATGATAGGGTGTCATTTCCTTCGCCACCTTCAATGTTGTCATTGCCGTCGCCGGAGCTTATTGTATCGTTACCCTCGTTACCAAATAAGGTGTTATCGCCACTTTGAGCAATGATTTCATCATCGCCGATGCCTCCAGTGACGGAATCATTACCCGCACCCGTTTTGATATAGTCATCGCCTTCGCCGCCAATAATGGTGTCATTGCCTGTACCACCAAGAATAATATCGTCACCTAGGCCGCCATCGAGCGTATTGTCACCGGACTCGCCATGTAGTTGATCACTTCCTTCACCTCCTATGAGGTGGTCATTACCCGAGCCTGCAAATAGGTAATCATCGCCAGAACCACCGTCTAGACTATCGTTGCCAGCATCACCGAGCAGAACGTCGCTTTCTTCATTTCCGAACAGTTGGTCGTTACCAATGCCCCCATCAATTGTATCAGCGCCTTCTCCACCGGAGAGTGTATCGGCACCTGCCCCCCCATAAAGCGCGTCATCACCTTGATCCCCGGTTGCGGTATCACTGCCTTCGCCGCCGTAAAGGATATCGTCACCCTGACCAAGAGTAATGGTGTTTGTGCCTGCTTCGCCAAACACGGTGTCATCACCTAGACCCGCGTCTACGGTATCTTGTCCGTCACCGGCAAATAGATTATCGTCACCGTCGCCGCCAGTAATTGTGTCGTTATCATCGCCACCATAGAGGGTGTCCGCGACGTTGCTGCCGACCAGTGTGTCGTTGCCGCTGCCACCAAAAATGTTGTGAGAACCCGTCGCTGCGGCGATTAATGTGTCATCACCAGCCTCACCAAGAAGTGTATCCTGGCCATCATCGGTCATGGTGTCATTTCCCGCCCCTCCGGCAAGAAAATCGTAGCCGTCGCCACCAATGAGTTCATCGTCACCATCACCACCAAAAATAGCGTCGTTGCCATCTTCACCGTACAACACATCATCGCCTGCGCCGCCGTCAAGGTGGTCGTCCCCCGTACCTGAATAGACGGTATCAGCGCCGCCTTCAGCGTAGATGGTGTCATTACCTTCACCCGTATTAATGTTGTCGGTTCCCGTTCCGCCGTAAACAGAATCATTACCGACACCCGTTTCTATGGTATTGGTTCCGGCTTCGCCAAAGACGATGTCATCCCCCTCGCCAGTAATAACCGTATCAATACCAGAGCCAGCAAATACGGTGTCGTTACCTTTGCCTGATACCAATGTGTCGTTATCAGCGCCGCCTTTTAATACATCGTCCTCATCTGACCCCGTGAGCGTATCGTGGCCGGCTCCACCGTGAAGTTCACTGGCGTTTAAGCCTGCGGTGAGAGTATCATTACCCCCTTCGCCAAATAGGGTGTTATTTCCTTGCTCACCCGTGATGGTGTCGTCACCACCGCCAGCGAAAATAAGGTCGTTCCCAGAGCCTGCGGAAATGGTATCGTTGCCAGAGCCCGCATAAACGGTGTCGTTCCCCGTACCTGCTTGAATCGAATCTGCGCCGGAACCTGAGTAAAGGTGATCGTCACCCTCTTGACCAAAGATCTGATTATCCCCACCTCCGGCATAGATGATGTCATCACCAGCACCGGCATCGATGATATCAATACCGTCATCGGCATAAACCGTATCGGCACCTTCACCAGTATCAATGACGTTTTCGCCGCTGCCCGCGTAAATGGTGTCGTCATCAGCACCAGAAGAAATGACATCATCGCCAGACTCGGTATAAATGGTATCGGCACCGTCACCGGAGTCGATGGTGCTGTTGCCGCTCTGACCGAAAATGAGGTCATCACCAGCGCCTGTTTCAATTTGGTCATCGCCGGAGCCTGCATAGACTTGGTCATCCCCTGCGCCAGTCGAGATGATATCGTCACCTTCATTTGAATGTATGATGTCACTACCGTCACCACCTAATAGGGTGTCGTCGCCAGTCCCGCCATAGAGTTCATCATTACCAACGCCGCCGACTAAATAGTCATCCCCGGCGTCTCCAATGAGTACATCATTGCCTTCATTTCCTGAAATATGATCATTGCCTACTTCACCGACGATGACGTCATCACCTAAGCCGCCCGATAGGGTATCCTCTCCGTCACCACCAAGTAGAACGTCGTTATCATCTTCACCATAAATTACATCGTCACCATCACCGCCCATGACGAAATCCGCGCCTGAACCTCCATAAAGGGTGTCATTACCATCTTCGCCTTGAATTTCATCATCGCCAGTGCCACCTTCGATATAGTCCGTGCCCTTACCACCGATTAGAACGTCATTACCGCCTTCGCCGTAGAGTAAGTCATCACCGTCATCACCAATGGCGACATCTGCGCCTTCACCACCATAAATAATGTCATCGCCAAGCTCGCCAAGTAACATATCGTCGCCAGCATCACCTTGCAGGGTATCATTGCCATCACTCCCGACTAAGGTATCGTTTCCTGTGCCGCCAGAGAGAAAATCATCCCCGTTCCCACCGACCAAGACATCATTTCCTTCACCACCAAAGAGTTGGTCATCATTGATGTCACCGTCTAAGAAATCATCGCCAGTGCCACCATAGATAGTATCGTTACCTTGCTGGCCTTTAAGAATATCATCGCCAGCACCACCGAGTATGGTGTCGTCGTATAGGCCGTTGACGGCAATGTCAACGCTGTTAACTTCAGCGATAGGCGTGCCATCAGTCGTTTCTAGTGAGAAGTAGATGGGTGAATCGGTGGAGGAATCTTCCGAGGTATAGGCAAAACTTAATGAGATGTCGCCGTTTTCGTCAATCGTTGCGGGTTGCGATTGAATGACTTGACCGCTCTCATCAGTCATAACAATCACAACCTCTTCTTGAGTGCTGCTTACATTGAAACTAGCCGTCAAGTTACTGGTTTGATCAACCATGTAATTGCCAAGTCGAACGCTGTGAGTCACTGGATCGGCGTTATCGCCTTGAGTTTCAGCTGAAAACGAATAGACCGATTGGCTGGCCCCCCATGAGTCATCGGTATTGGTCGAGACTGGCGGTGCATCTTCTGCTGGGGTATCGTACTCTACATCACCAAGTACGGTATCTGCGCCATCCCCGGCTTCGATATGATCTGAACCCTCACCACCAGCGATAAAATCATCACCTTGTTGAGTATGCACTTCATCGTTACCAGAACGGGCATTCACGTTATCGTCGCTTTCTGTCCCAATGATAAGGTCGTCGTGTTTTGTTCCTTCCATGGAGTGCCTCTCTAAGTCATTTAATGAAACTGTCGTTTGTAATACGCCGATTACCGAAATGTGCAAAGCGATATGTATGAACTAGTAAAATGTGTATCAAAATCAACTAAATCTGTATTTGTTGTATATGCAGCATGAAGCATGCCAAAGTGGAGGTTTCTGTTAACTTCTTGAAAATAAGGCTAGTTTTTTAGAATGATGGATATGTTGGTAGTAAGTCCGCCAATGGACGAGTGTGAAATTGCCATTTGAGACGCAAAATGACAGGAAGGTATAGTGATGAAGGGTAGGGGGCTATCGGAAAATCAAAATGAGAATGAATAAGCAATCATGACGGAGCCATCTAGAAACCTCCCCGTGTTTTCTCCTGCATCCTGTGAGTTCCAACGGTTTCCTGAGTAGTTGTTATATTGCAAGGTAATTGTACCTGGTCGCCAATCGAAATACCCGAATCCATAGGTAAAATCGGGGTTCCACGGCTGCTGTTGAGAGCGGTCAAAATAATAAAATGCGGTGGCGTTAATGTACCAGTTTCCTGTTATCGCGTACTTACACCCTAGTGATATTGTTTGGTGATGAGCTTTATATCCAGTTGAGGCGAGATCAAAATAAGAAGGGGTGTAATTGTAATCAGTTTGGCAACCAATACTGCCATCTTTACTGATTCGCGTCCATTCTAGGAGTTTTCCTGTTACTGGAAACTTCCAACCCAGAGACCAAGTTCCTTCATTAAAGTTGGTTCGTGATCCTCCAGGCTCTGGACTGAATCTATTTCCGCCATAATTAGAGTAAAGCAGACTAAATGTATAGGGGCGCCAATCGCTGTAACCGAAAACATAAGTAAAGTCTGGATTCCAAGGTTGTTGTTGTTCTTTGTCCCAATAGTAATAGAGGGTTCCAGAGACAAACCAGTTGCCCATTAATACATATTTTAAAGATAAGTTTGACGTATAGTTTACGTTCGCAGGACCATTAGTGGTACCTGAGGGCAAATTAGCATCTGGCGTCTGAATAAGGGGCAGGTTTATTGAAAGGTTGCCACTTAGCCCTGAAAGTCCTTTCCGGTTTTTTAATTCTCCAAGAGGTAATTCAAATGAGCTTTCTACACCACGCCAAATCAAGTCAGCCTCTGTTTCTTCAGGTTCTTTATTTACAGAATTATCACCTGAAGTGATATTAGGTGAAATAGGCTCAGGTGCATGCTGACGAGAGTGAGATAAATAGTCGTCAGCTTTTATGATGAGCGGAGTGAGAGCGATAATACTCAGAAATCCCACTTTACGGTTCATATTCACCTACGACGTTAATAGCTCTCAATAATGCTAATTCAAGCACAATCTCACGCTAACGTGAAGAAAACAAAAAATATTTTTGGTAATTCCGGTTTCTATTCCTATCCTGATTATAATGATTGAAATGTCGCGGAATACTGATGAATGGAAAGTGATAAATTCAGTAATAATCAATTAGAAAGAGCCATTCTTCTGGTTGAGGATAATAAGACTACTCAGATCTTAATGAGTTCTTTGTTAAGAAAGCGCGGCTATGATGTCACCGTAGCAAGCCACGGCTATGAAGCGCTAGATGCCCTGAATAAAAGCGAACATATTCAATTTGTATTAAGTGATTGGGTCATGCCTAAAATGGATGGCGTACAGCTTTGTAAAGAGCTGAAATCAACCAACTACAATCGCTATATATTCTTTGTACTGCTGTCTTCGCAAGATGACCAAGATTCAATTATTAGTGGTATTGATGCCGGTGCAGATGATTTTGTCGCTAAAAATACCGCAATTGATGAACTGGATGCGCGTATTCGGGCCGGTTTCAGAAACCTTGGCCTCCACAATGAACTGCTGCAAAAGAATCATCAATTAGATTCTGCCTACGCAACAATCAGACAAGACTTAGATTCTGCGGGTGATTTCATCCGCCAATTACTTCCCACTCGGACTTCATTTGAGCACGCCTCGATGGCTTATACCTCCATCCCAAGTGCGCAAGTAGGGGGCGACATATTAGGTTACTTTCCTCTTGATGAAGATCATGTTGGCTTTTATCTGTTGGATGTGTCTGGGCATGGTGTGGCATCGGCTTTATTGTCGTTTTCTGTTCATCAAACACTTTCTGTTGTCAATGGGCCGAGCTCTGTGGTTTTTAAAGAAACGAGTGCCGGAAAGGTAATACGTCCTGCTGACGAAGTGGTGACTAAATTGAATGAAATATACAGTCAGGACTCGTCAAACCATCTTTATTTTACGATGGTTTATGCGGTGTTAAATCAAAAAACCGGTGAGCTAAACTATTGCGCAGCTGGCCATCCTCCCATTGTTTGGCTACAGCATAAAACAGATACGACAGAATTTTTGGGCGATGACAATTTTGTCGTGGGCATGTTTGATTTTGCCGATTACAAGCAAGAAACCATCTGCTTGGGCCCACATGATGAAGTTTGGCTTTATACCGACGGTATTACTGAAGCCAGAGTCGGAGAAGAGTTTTATACCGAAGAACGTTTAAAAGAATTAATAGCACTTCAAGGCAACATGAATCTTGAAGCTAAACCAAGTCATATCGTGTCCTCTGTACGCGAATGGCAAAATAATGAAATGTTTGATGACGATATCAGCATTCTAGTTTGTAAATGGACACCACAATAGGTAGGGAATTATATGAAGTATGACATTTCTAGTAGCGACTTGTTTACTGTTATTCAAGTTCAGGAAGCGCGTTTTGATGCCAAGCTTGCCACGTCATTTCGTCAAACAATAGAAGAGGTTCAGGCGGATATAAAACCAAATTTGTTGCTCGATATTTCACAAGTCACTTTCATGGATAGTAGTGGGTTAGGGGCGGTAATGGCAGTCTATAAGATGTTGAGAGATAAGCAAATTGCGGTTGTAGGTGCAAAAAAACCAGTACGGGAATTATTTAAGTTAACCCGTATGGATAGGTTGATTAAAACGTATGACACCGTCGAAGATGCGGTTGCGACGTCAGCTTAAGCCAGTGAGTGGTTTACTAATAATGAAATAAGGCTAGGAATACAATATGAAAGGAATGATTCTCGCAGCAGGGAAGGGGACGCGCGTCCGTCCCATTACTCAGCAGATACCCAAACCTATGATCCCGATTTTAGGGAAACCAGTGATGGAGTCGATGATTGAATTGTTTGTTCAACATAATATTAGCAAAATCGTCATCAACACTAGCCATCTTGCGGAAGTGATAGAGGGCTATTTTGGGGATGGACATCATTTCGATGCACAGTTGTCGTATTCATGTGAAGGGGCATTAAAGGATGGCGTGTTCGAGAGTAAAGCGTTGGGCTCTGCTGGAGGCATGAAGCGAATTCAAGAATTTTCAGGCTTTTTTGATGAGACGTTTGTGGTGGTGTGTGGAGATGCGTGGATTGACTTGGATCTCAAAGAAGCGGTAAAGAAACATCACAAAAATGGCGGTATCGCGACAATTATTACTAAGCGTGTGCATGCCGATGAAGTTGAAAAATACGGCGTGGTCGTTACTGGTGAAAAGGGGATCGTACAAAGCTTTCAAGAGAAGCCTGCGAAGGAAGACGCTCTGTCTGATCAGGTGAATACGGGTATTTATATTTTTGAGCCTGCAATATTTGACTATATCCCAAAAGATACAGAGTTTGATATTGGTAGTGAGCTCTTCCCTAAACTTGTCGAGCAGCACGTGCCTTTCCATGCGGTTGAAATGAATTTTCAATGGCTTGATGTTGGTAATATCAAAGATATTTGGGGCGTTACGGAAGATGTATTAAGTGGCAAGGTGCCTGGTTATCGCATACCAGGTACACAGGTAAAAGCCGGTATTTGGTTAGGTATTAATACGGATATCGATTTGTCGAAATGCACTATTGTCCCACCGGTTGTGATTGGTAGCGGTTGCCAAATTGAAGAGGGTGCCACCATCATAGGTCCAGCGCTTATTGGCGCAAATTGTAATGTAAAAACAGGCGCTACGGTGAAGCACTCTCTTATTTTTGACTACACCAAAATTCATCAGGGCGTGGAAATCAACGAACAAACCATTTTTGGAGATTTTAGTATTGGCCACGATGGAGAAACGCAAAGCTCAATAATGTGGACAAACTTAAGACCTTATCCAGCGATGAATCGCCTAACCGATGCAATTAATACCATGTAAATGACTTTCGATGTTTAGCAGTATGATAGGGACAGCATAATGACCAGAGACGGCCACATTTTTTCAAATACATATCAAAGTGCCATTGATGTTTCGAGAGTTGCAGCTGAAGACCTAAAAGGGTTTTGGTATTCACGTAGCATAAACGAAAACACCATAGGTGAACTTGAGTTATGTGTGGTTGAACTGGTCAATAACGCCTATGAGCATGCTTACGCTAGCCAAGATGGTGAGCCGATTGAGGTCCTAAGTCGCTACAATGAGAACAAAGTGATTGTCGATATCACTCATTTTGGCGACGGTATGTCTCAAGCTGAATTTCGCTCCGCGTTGGAAGCCGATTTTATAGAGCCTGATCCAGATGACCCGGACACTTGGACGACGTCTGGGCGTGGATTTATTATTTTGGCGGCGCTACTTGATGATGTGGAGTTGACGCAAGAAGGAGATAAAAACACGTTTACTCTAATTAAAACCGTGCAGTCATGATGAGTTAGGAGGCCGCTAGTGCGATTTATTGGTTGGATGTTAATTTGTATTTTCCTTCAAGGCTGCACGAGTCAATCGGTAGTTCAATCTATCAGTTCGCAAAATTTGAATGGCCAGTGGCAGTTTACGTCGATTTCGCCTTCTATATTACCTTATCAACAATCTATACAAGTGCCAGCTAACTGGCATTCTGAAGGGGTCAGCTTTTCGGGCCAGGCCCTTTATCAAACATCGTTCGACTTACAGGGATATGTTAGTGGTGAGCGCTATTGGTTAATGTTTGAAGCCGTTGATTATGCCGCCGACGTGTCACTTAACAATATTCCATTGGGTTCTCACGTTGGGTATTTCTCTCCTTTTTCGTTTGATGTAACCCGTTTTGTTCAACCGAAGAACAATGAACTTAGCGTGGTTGTAACCAGTGAGAATGATGATAAAAATGCGGATTGGTCTTTAAACAAGCGAGAGATAAAGGGTGTACTAAATCATCATGATACCAGACCAGGAGGCGCGTGGTCGGATAAAGGACAAGATGCAAATTCGGGCGGGATATGGGGGTCTGTTGCCTTAAAGCGCACCGGCCAAATCGCTATCCGCGACATAACATTCATCCCCACTATTGAGCCCAATGGCAGCACTTCTGGTATCGTGACGATCGAGCTAGATAGTGCGATTGACGTTGAGGCAACGATAGAGATTTCACTTACTTCACCACACGATGTGAAAGCGCAAACTCGCAGTGAAAAATACGTTATCACCACCGCTGTCAAGCAAGGGCAAAATACGGTTGAGTGGTCCGTGCCGAGTATGAAACGAGCGCTGTGGTGGCCGTATGACTGGGGGAAGCCAAGTCTCCATGACTTAGTAGTAAAAGTATCGTTACCAAAAGGTACGCTTTCAGATAGTAGCCAGCAGCGTGTTGGTTTTCGGGAGGTTCGCTATTCAGAAGACGATAAGCATTTCTATATAAATGGGCTACCGTATTTCATCAGAGGGACTAACTATATCGCTAGCCAATGGTTAGGAACAGTGACTCGAGAAGACTACGCCAATGATCTTGCTCTAATGAAAGAGGCAAATATTAATGGCATTAGAGTTCACGGTCATGTGGCCGGCAAAGCATTTTATCAACTCGCAGATGAAGTTGGCTTTGTCGTTTGGCAAGATTTCCCTTTGCAGTGGGGCTATGACGATTCACTGAGCACCGCGGTAGAAGCGGCCCGTCAAGCCGTAGAAATGACCAGCATGCTGTCTAACCATCCTTCGATTGCATTTTGGAGTGGGCACAACGAGCCCCCATGGGATGCAACATGGATGAAATATAAATATTCAACGTATAGCCCGTCCCACAATAAGCAGCTGACAGAAGCGGTGTATTCTGCTTTGAGCAAGTCAAAAGATGGCAGAGTAGTGAGAGAGGCTTCTTATACTAATGAACACCCATGGTACGGATGGTATTCTGGGCAGTATACGGACTACAAAACGCTTAATGGAACGCCCATCATTAGTGAATTTGGCACGCAGGCATTTCCAAGTTCTGAGTTGTTATCTAGCTTTTTAACGGACACGGATACGTGGCCTTTGAATGCTGAACAATTAAGTCAGCTTGATTATCATAACTTTCAGCTACATGAATTGAAAAATTTGGCGAAAGTCGATATGGGTAAGAATATTAATGAGCTAATTATTAATAGCCAAGAGTACCAGCGCGTTGTCAATAAATATGCCGCAGAGCAGCTGCGTCTGAAAAAAAATAATGGCGTTGCGGCCATTTATCAATTTATGTTTGTGGATAGTTGGCCTTCTATAACATGGTCAATACTGGACGTTAATCGTGAGATGAAGCCCGCTTATCAGGCATTAAAAGAATCTTTTCAACCAATTTTGCCTGTTGCCAGTGTAAAAGAAAATTCTTCGTCTAAGCTTATAAATATCAGCGTAATCAATGACTCAAGAACAGATCTTTATAATGCTAAGATCGAAATTAATTGCATTCAGGCGAACACTGAACAATCACAGTGTTGGCGAGGCGAAAATATCAAGATTGGTCAAAACCAAGTGGTAACAATTGCCAGTATTGAACCGTTAAAAATAACTGATGACTTTGTAATTAATATCATTAGTGAGCAAGGGAAACTTATTTCAAGTAATCACTACAAAGCAGGTGATTATTAAGTGGCTAGAATGAACAGGCTTAGCGTTTAACTAGTCATTTACGAAACTGAAGCATGCGAATGCTTAATAAGGGAAGTTAAGTAAATGGATATGTATTTCAAAAAGTTCGAACATCGAACACCGCCAGAACCCGTGCCACATAGCATTCCGCGAGAGCTGCTATATCAGTATATTGCCACCTGTAACCTGACATTAGGTATGTGGTATTTATGGTGGCGCTGGACCTATGCATTGAATATGGACGCGTTGTGGTTTTCATTGCCACTTGCCTTTGCGGAATCTTGTGCATTTATAGGTTCTATCTTGTTTACCATCAATATGTGGAAAACTAAAGATGAACCGAAAAGAACCCCACCAAGCAACATAAATCAATGTGTACGAGATTGTGATGAAGATAGACCAGTCTCAGTTGATGTATTTTTTCCCAGCTATGATGAAGAGCCTGATTTAGTAAGGCTTAGTATTGAAGACGCGCAAAAGATCACCTACCCAAGCGCCATCGAGATGAAGATCTTCATCTTAGATGATGGCAAGCGTGATTCGATGAAAGCACTTGCCAAGGAAATGGGTGTTGGTTATATCACTCGTGAAGGCAACGTGGGTTTCAAAGCCGGTAACTTGAGAAACGCCATGGAGCAAACCTATGGTGACTTTGTTGTGATATGTGACGCCGATACGCGACCATTTTCTACGATTTTGGAACATACCTTAGGTTACTTTAAAGACCCTGATGTGGCATGGGTTCAAACACCGCAGTGGTTCTTCGACTTACCTGCAGGCGTTCGACTCCCTAAATGGCTATCGAGTAAATTTGGTAAGTGGGCAAGTCCTTTGGGTAAGGGCGTAGAGAAGATCTATGGTCCAGTGACATTGGGTGAAGACCCTTTTGTTAATGACCCACAAATGTTTTATGACGTGATCCAGCGTAGACGTAATTGGGTGAATGCAGCGTTTTGTTGTGGAGCCGGCTCTATACATCGACGTGAAGCTGTGATGGAAGCCGCGCTTAGAGCGTATGCTGAGCAGATTACCAACGAACAAAAAGATGTCGAAAAGCAGATTCGTAAACTGACCAAAGAAAAAAATGTTGATCAATCCGTTTCTGATAATCTGCGTAATGAGATTCTCTTTGATACTGAATTTACCCCTTATAAATTTCATGTATCAGAAGACTTATATACATCTATCGTTCTTCACTCCGATTCACAACGTAATTGGCGATCTATTATGCATCCGGAAGTGGAGAGCAAAATGTTGTCGCCGCAAGATTTACAGACTTGGACGGTTCAGCGTTTTAAATATTCTGGCGGCTCCATTGATATTTTTATGAACGATAACCCTATATTTAGGAAAGGGTTGAGTTTTAAGCAGAAACTAATGTATGGCGGCAGTTTTTGGTCGAATCTATCTGCGGTATGGAACATCGTCTTTTTAGCTTGCCCTATCATTTATTTTTTGACCTCGATTGCACCTGTCAGCGCATATGACGTGACTTTCTATTTGCATTTTCTTCCTTATGTATTGACCGCTGAGATTGCCATGATGCTTGGGACGTGGGGTGTGGCAGGTTACAAAGGAAAAACCAACTTTTTGTCCTTCTTCCCCGTTAATATGAGAGCACTATGGACGGTATTAAGAGGGCGTAAAATCAGCTTTCCAACTACGCCGAAAGAGCGCCAATCTGGCAATTTTGCCAAGTTAGTAGCCCCACAAATGGCGGTATTCTTACTGAGTTTATTTAGCTTATGTTTTGCCTGGTATGGGCATTACTTTGGGGGCTGGGGATCATACTCAGAAGGTGGGCTAGTACTGAATACGTTTTGGATTATTAATAATATGCTCGCGATGTGGGGCATGATAGCGGCCGCGTTCTGGGAGCCACCGAAAGAAGATACTGCAGATAAAGCAGCCGTTTCAGAGACAGAGGATCTTAAATATGAAGTTTAGTAAAGCAATGCTAGCAGCAAGGCACCATATTGTATTTATTCTAGGTCTCGCCACCGCCCTTGTGATCGCGTTTTCTATTGAAACGCGTGACTATGGTAAAACATTAGGCAACATCACGTTTGAGGCACATGAAGAGATTCCGCTAAAAGCGCAGCGAGTGCTCACTCAAGAAGAGTTTACTTGGGCGACAACGGCTTGGCAGTATTTTGAAAATAACTACCAAGAGAACACGGGTTTAGTGAACTCGGTTGATGGCTATCCTTCTACGACGATGTGGGATACCGCGTCTTATTTAATGGGGCTAATAGCGGCAGAAAAAATCAATATTGTTACACAAGACGTGTTTAAGATACGCATGGAAAAAGCCTTGCGATCGTTAGCTCGCTTACCGTTAGTCGAAGGGAAGTTGCCTAACAAAGCCTATAACACACAAACATTAGCCATGGTGGATTATCAAAATAATCCTAAACCTGAAGGGATCGGTTGGTCTGCGATTGATATTGGTCGAATCCTAGTACCGCTTAATATTCTTATTTGGCAATATCCACAATTTAATACTGAAGTCACCAATATTCTAAATCATTGGAAAATGGATGAAATGTTAATTGAAGGCTACTTATACGGCTCTCGTCCAAGTGAGCAAGGTGGATTTGAACTTGTCCAAGAAGGGCGAATCGGCTACGAAGAGTATGCATCGAAATCATTATTCTTGATGGGGCGAGACGTATTTAACTCTATGAAATATATCGATTACCTAGATATGGTGGATGTCTATGGGATCGAAATTCCAACGGATAAGCGAGACCCAGCGAAGTATCACGCCCATAACTATGTGGTGAGTGAATCCTATATTTTAGATGGCATTGAATTTGGTTCAGACAGTGTCTCAAAAATATTCGCTCATCGTGTGTTTAGTGCGCAAGAGCGTCGTTATGACGATATAGGCATAGTAACCGCAGTGAGCGAAGATAACGTCGATGAGGCGCCTTATTTTGTTTATAACACAGTCTTTTCGGATGGGAAAAAATGGAATGCAATATCGGATGACGGCAAAGATCAATCGCACCTTAAAACGTTGTCTACTAAGGCTGCTTTCGGTTGGTACGCCCTTTATGAGAATGCCTATACCGATCTCTTAATTAGTGAAGTATCGCCTTTATTTTCTGATGGTAAAGGCTGGTATTCAGGGCGCTATGAAGCGGACGGTCGTCCTAATAGAGCGATTACGGCCAATACCAATGGAATCGTATTGGAGTCATTGGCCTACATAGAAAATGGCCCTCTGTTACGGGTTGGAGCTCAGTAAGTGAGATTGTGCAGTATTAGGGAGAATTCGATGCGCTATTTGTCAACACTATGTATCGCGCTGGCCGTAGCTGGATGTGGTAATAAATATAATCAGTTTTCAGAAGATATTGTTGAGCGCAAGTCTCACTGGAGCATACCTCAGCCTCGTCATGGAGAACTGACCGAAAAAGAAATGGATATGGCTCGGATTGCTTGGAAATATTTTGAAAATAACTACCAAGAATCAACGGGCTTAGTTAACGCGGTAAATAACTACCCATCAGTCACATGGTGGGATGCGGCTTCATATCTTGCTGGTGCGGTGAGTGCGCATCAGTTAGGGATTATTGAGAAAGAAGAACTTGATAAGCGTTTAATTGCTTTTATAGGAACATTAAATCGGCTTGACCTATTTCGTGGCGAATTGCCAAACAAGGCTTATAACACTCAAAATGCAGCGAAAGTGGATTATGCCAACCAACCTGGAGAAATTGGCTACTCAGCACTCGACCTAGGGCGATTACTTGTTTGGCTATATATCATTAAGCAAAGGTACCCTGAGTTTGCACCGAGTATAGACTCTGCAATTTTACGTTGGAATTTTTGTAATGTTGTAGACGAAAATGGCACGATGTTTGGTGCATTGTTAGAAAAAGATAAGCCAGTCCAATACTTGCAAGAAGGGCGACTTGGCTACGAAGAATACGCAGCAAAAGGCTTCCAGTTATGGGGGTTTGATACTAGTCAGGCATCTGATCCAGAGCCGTATGCGACCATCAATTTATTTGGCTACGACGTGCCCTACGATACCCGAGATCCGAGAAAGCTAAAAGCACATAGTTACGTTGTAACTGAAAGCTACGTTTTAGATGGTATAGAGCTGGGTTGGGATCTAACGGAAGACAAAACAGGGCATGATGCGAAATACTCCAATGAATGGATGGCGGAGTTTGCACTACAGATTTATCGCGTTCAGGAGGAGCGTTATAAACAAACCGGTATTATCACCGCTAGGACCGAGCACCAATTAGCAGGTGCGCCTTACTTTGTTTACGACACGATTTATACCGATGGTTTTGCTTGGAATACCATCTCCGAGGTCGGCGAATATTTACCACAATACTCAGCTGTCGCCATTAAGGGGGCGATGGGAATGTGGGTGCTGTGGGACACAGAATATACGGATCTACTCTTTGACCATGTTTCTCATTTGTATGATCGAGACAAGGGATTCTATGAAGGGATCTATGAAAATGGTACCGGTCTCATCAATACGTTTACTTCCAATAATAACGGCATCACGTTGGAAATATTGCTCTACAAACAACAAGGGAAATTGCTGCGCTATAAGGACAAACCTGCGCCAAGCTTATGGGAAAAAGCGTTAGAGACACCATTTGGCTATGAAGGGCAGTGCTTACCGCGAGAAAATTACAAAAAAAAGCAAAATAAAACGTAGAGATGTCGCTGATGGTTAAGCACGCAGTATTGCTTATTGTATTTCCAGTATTAGTCGCATGCGGGACAATTGTCCGCGGTGTGAGCGATGGTGTCGATGCAATTAACGCTTCTCAAAGCTTTAGGCAAGGACGATTCGGTGCGCTAACCGAAGAAGAGCTTGCGTGGGCAAGCACAGCATGGAAATACATCGAAAATAATACTCAACTGCAAACTGGATTAGTTAATGGCATCGATAATTTTCCTTCCACTAACATGTCTGGGATTTCAGATTACCTCATTGCCTTATTAGCGGCAAAAGAGTTCGAGTTTATTTCAAACAAGCAGTACGACGAGCGATTGACGCTTGTGCTCACTTTCCTCAATGACATGAATTTAAGCATCGGTCAGATCCCAAACAAGGTTTACCATACACAAACGGGCCAGATGACCGATTATGGTTTACAACCCAAAGACATTGGCTGGTCCTCCCTTGATGTTGGCCGTTTGTTGATCACGCTTGCTATGGTAAAGCAATATTCACCGGAATTTTCAGAGTATGTTGATAAAGCCGTGTTGCGATGGAATTTTTGTGAGCTCATAAATGAAGACGGTGAGCTATTTGGCGGCGCTATCTTTGACGGTAATGTCACGCGATACAAAGAGGGGCGCTTAGGGGTAGAGGAGTATACTTCATACGGGTATTTAGATTGGCAAGTCGTACCTTACAAAGCGATGCGTATAGACCCTTATGACGTTGCGACGATTTACGGCATTGACCTTTTATTTGACGGTCGAGATCCTCGTGATTTTGATGTGTTAAGACCTGTCTATAGCACACCTTACCTATGGATGGGTTTGGAATTTAATTGGGATAAGATCGACGACCGAACCTCTTCTGATGCGACGCATACTGATGAAGTGATGTCGGCGATGGCGGACTCACTTTACCGGGTGCAAGAAGCGCGCTGGGATGTTGATAGAATTTATACCGCGCGTGGTGATCATGTGGTCTCTGGCGACCCTTATTTCGTCTATGACGCTGTTTATGCCCTTGGAACTCCATGGATAACGGTCGCAGAAGATGGCAGTTCCCATGACCTATTAGCGTTAGTATCAACAAGGGTCGCATTTCAGATGTGGGCGCTTTGGAAAACGGATTATACCGATCGTTTAATGATTTTGGTAAAGGAACTCTACGATCCTCAACGGGGTTGGTATGAAGGCCGATACGAGCGCAATAGTAAGTATGAGAAAAGTATTACCCTTAAAACAAATGCAGGGGTACTGGAGGCGTTACTCTATAAAAAGAAAGGAAAGCTCTACCAGCCTAAAGGGGACCGAGAATATCGAGATGTTCAATTTGATTCGCGTTTTTACCACCCAGGTAAGTGCTTGACGGAGACCTTTGATGACTATGATTAGAGCTGGTTTTTTAATTCTAGTGCTCGCGTTTAATGGATTAATGGTCTGTAACTTTGCTAATGCGGCAGTGCAAGATGTCGACTTAAGAATTTTTAGTAAACCGACGTTGTTGGCTGGTAATGGAAGGTATAAACAAGCGGCTGAGCAATATCACCGACTGAGTATTCAAATTTTGGCGTCAGAGTCTAAGTTAGGCACAGAAAAAATGTGGCAATATGCAGGCCTTGCTGAAGTACTGGCAACGGTATGTGCTAATTTAGATAATGATGCAAAAGCGTATGAGTATTGGGCGAATAGCGTCCGATACTTGTTAACGGGAGGGACAGACTGGACTCAAATGCAACAGTATCTGCATCAGCAAAATGAGCAAGCCAATACTCAGCTTCTCACGCAAATGCAAACAATCGATGTTTCAGGAGGCTATGATCAATCTTGGGAGCAGGATGCCGCTGTATTACAAGTGTGGCAGGAAAAACTAAACCTGTTTGTTTTTTCAGGCCCTAGAGCAGGGATGGCCGTCTCACCATCCGCTCTTCCTATTCAGCAACAAGTGCGGCGACCTGCTTCACAGGTTCCTGCACAAGTGGCGCCGGGGCAAAGAAAACTCAATGGATTAGAGTCTAATTTTTCACAGTCTTCGTCTTTCGTTCCAACCGAAGTTGCTCCTGTCGCTCCTGTTGTTGCTGTTGAAAGCAAAGATACCAAAGCGGCGGCGGACCCGGTATCAACAAGTACTCCTACGCTAAATATTCCCCGCACCAATAGGCATTTAATTCAAGGTACAATCTCGCCACAGGCTGCAATTACAGATAATGAAGTGACGATTGCGACACCTATTGAAGCGTTTGATTATGAACAAGCAGAAACGGCTCATAATGAACGTTCAATGCCCAAAGTAACAGAAGATAAAGGGCAGCAGCCAGAGGCAGCGTCACAGTTGCAAAAAGCCAATATTGGTACTGAAACGAATCAAGGCGTAGAAGCGATACAGAGGCGAAGCTTCGCACCGATAACAGAATAACTATCGATAAATTGGTTGGTGTGGTTAGTAATCGTCAACGTTCCGACCTCGTATAAGATTAATGTGGGACAATTTCTTGATAACACGTAGATAAATCCTAGTTTGCTTTCGTTACGTACATTTCGTTCCGTGAACGCGAGGCAAAGGATATGACCCAAAAACATCAACGACAAAGCGCAACAAAACTTCTTCGACACTCTAGCCAGCATTTCGACCTCACTGATAACGAGCACCAAAAGCAATTATTGAGTTTAGCTGAGCAGCTAGATTCATTGACCTTGCTTTCAGTCGAGCAACTTAAACAGTTAGCAATTGACGAGCAGGCTCCCTTAGAGTTTCGTCTTGCGGTTAAATTGGTGGATTCAAAGCGTTACATGAGACAAATAACTAAGCCGATATCCGTTGGTGTGGTGTTTGCGATGTGGGGTGAACATAATCGCCTCAATCCCAAGTCAGCTCATAATCCAAATGGTGAGGATTCTCTGCGTGCCAAAATCGACCAACTTAATTGGGTAACACAAGGTAGTCCGGTTTCTTGGCGGTTGTATCCTATTGATGATGGCTGTCCACATGGTAGTGCGGAAATAGCAAGAGGCATTAGCATTACAAGTGAATCGAGTAAGCAAATAAGGGTTTCCTGTCTAGAAGACTACGTCGCGACTGGGGCAGGACCATTAGCGAACTTACATAGCGCAGACGATTCACGTAAGGGGGGGGCGATTATACTCGGCTGTATGAAGGCCGTTGAGAACAACGTTGATGTGGTTGTTTACACAGATGCTGACAATTCAGTGCATCTTGGGCAGCTTGGTTTGTTGTTGCGACCGTACTTAGAGCAAGGAAAACACGTCATCCTTGGTAATAGGAAGCACCCAGATTCGATATTGGTGAAACAAGAGGAACGTTGGGGAGTGGGGATTAAGACGTTGAGGCACATGCAAAGAATGATCGGTAAACAGATCTTCTCTCAGGGCATTAAAGATACTCAAGCGGCGTTTAAATTGTACTCCAGAGAGGCGTTAACAAAAATTTTGGAACGACCGACGGTTTATGACTTTTCGTTCGATACTGACTGGATATTGGCGGCAATGGAATACAACAAGCCAATTACTACCGTGCCGTTTGCATTCATTGACTCAGCCGCTGAATCCGCCTCGATAGTACAAGGACCAATGACGACATGGTTTACTTTGTTAGAAGGCTTGGTGAAAGCAGCGCGCGCTCGTCAGGCGAGTTACAGCCGTGAAATGGCAACGGTATTTGATGAAGAAATTCATTCACACAAAGACTTAGAGTTGCTCATCGATATTCTTCCACCAGAGCTTGAGAAGGCAACAGACGCTAACCTTGGAGATCCACAGCTGATGTCACCACAAAAAATGCGTGAGTGGATCCAACGAGCGAAAATCTCACGACCTGCGGCAATTTCCTAGTGAACCCTCGAAGTACAAAGCCAAGTATTGTTGTACTTCGAGCGCGTCAGTTAGTCGAATTATGCTGACTTATCGTTGTATTGCAGCAATGATATTAATGATTCGAGATAATGAATAGTTAATTGGTCGGAAGATAAATTGGGGAATTCAAGGGTAATACAAGGGAGTGTTTGCTCTTTACACCAGCTACCAAATGATCCGGGAGTGTCGTAACCAATATCGGTGACAAGTGGTAGTTGAAAGCGAGTGGACAACCAGCGGCCTAATAGGGAGTCCTCAGGATCATCTACGCATGCGAGTGGTTCATGCAGTGAAACAACAAAGTGCGGCTTTCTGGTTTCAATGAGGTGAATGATAGCGGCTATCTCTGGTTCCAATATGGCTTCTTGTCCGGTCCGTATATTGACATCGCGTTGGGCGTTGTTGGTGGTCCAACGGTAGACTGTGCCATTTTTGCACCAATTTTGCGTGGGAAATGCACGGTTTAAATCGACTTGGTTAGCATTGGCCCGTGTCCCTAATTGGTGGCCATCAGGATTGATAGATAACACAACATCATGACGAAGATGTTCAGGTCGCATGCTTCTTAGAGCTGCAGATAATGCCGCCACTGATCCGGTTTCATCGCCGTGAGTTCCTGCAATAATCAACCCCTTGCGTCTGGAAGGTATCTGCGTGGGGAAAAACTGTAACGGGGCATTGTAAACGCTGTGACCAAATGGTTCTGGTTGGATTAAAAATTGCGCGCGCTGAGGTCGGGGAATTCGCGTTGTTAGCGGGAGTGATGGATCTGTTGACGATGAACAGCCATCTTTCGAGTTATCTTGCACCGTTACTGTATGTTGCTTGGGTATGTTCTGAAATGACATAGACTACCTCGAAACGCATTACTTGGAATAACCTCACGGCTTTATGGGTTTGCCTGTGATAAAAGTGGTGGGTAAGTTTGTTAATTATAACTTATCTCAGCTCATACGATCGTCTGCTGGTTTTGAACCCTCGTATGAACAATAAATATACATGGAATGTTGGATACGTCTCTATGAAAAATAACAGTAAACGTCAGAGGGTGTCAGTGACCCCGCTTATATTCTTATCGGCTTTCACCACTCTTGTTCCTTCTATTGCCCATACAGCGCAGCTACCTAAGCAGGTGCAACTAGCTACTACTCAACATGTTGTGAGAGGCAATGACGCTGAAGTGGCGACCTTGGACCCTGCAAAGGCAGAGGGTTTACCTGAAATGCATGTTATTCGGGATCTTTTTGAAGGCTTAGTGATTCAAGATGCCGATGGGAATGTGGTGCCTGGCGTCGCAAAGTCGTGGGAAACAAAGGATAACAAAACGTTTATTTTTCACCTTCGCTCAGATGCCAAATGGTCAAACGGAGACCCAGTCGTCGCTTCTGATTTCGTCTTCGCATTAAAGCGGGCTGCTGATCCAGCAACTGCTTCGCCTAATGGCTGGTATTTGAAAATGACGAAGATTAATAATATCGCAATGATCTTAAATGGCGAGAAACCGGTGTCAGAACTTGGCGTTAAGGCGATTGATGACCAAACTCTCGAGTTTACACTCGACAGTGCTGTGCCTTATTTTGTGGCGATGACGGGGCATACGTCGATGATGCCTATTCATCAAGCATCGATGAAAACAAATGGTGATAAGTGGGCCCGTGCTGGTGTACTAGTGTCAAACGGGGCGTTCACGTTAAAGCAGTGGGTTGTGAATGAGCGTATTGAACTCGCGAGAAATAGTGAGTATTGGGATAATTCAAACACAGTGTTAAATGCGGTGACGTTCATTCCGTTCGAAAGCCAAACCGCGGCGATGAATCGTTATATGACAGGCGAGGTAGATATTACTTCGGATGTTCCTGCTCAGATGGCAGAAAAGTTGAAAAATGAACAACAAGAGGCGTATAAAGTCGTGCCGCTATTGTGCACTTATTACTACGCCTTTAATACAACTCGAGCCCCTTTTAATGACGAACGAGTTCGCAAGGCGGTGTCTTACACGATTATGAGAGATGTGATAACCAATGGTATTACACAGGTCGGTAATATTCCCGCTTATACGTTTTCACACCAATACGTAGCGGGGTTTAGTGCAACTCAACCAGAATATAGCCGTTGGACGCAAAAGCAACGAGATCAACAAGCCCAGCAGTGGTTAGCTGAAGCAGGCTATGGGGTCGATAAGCCGTTAGAGGCTAAGCTGCTTTATAATACCAGTGAAAGTAATAAATCCATCGCCGTTGCTATCTCTTCAATGATGAAAAAGAACTTAGGTGCCAAGGTAGAACTAGAAAATCAAGAGTGGAAATCTTACCTGGTTGCGCGTCGAGAAGGCGATTTTGATATTTTACGAACCTCATGGTGTGGCGATTACAACGAAGCCTCCACATTCTTATCTTTGATGACGTCAGATAGCGCTGGTAATCGCGCATTCTATAAGAGTGATGCTTACGATAAGCAGATCAGTAGTGCGTTACTGGCGACGGATAGTGAAGTACGTAATCAACACTACGATCAAGCGGAATCTATTTTGGTGAAAGATATGCCAATAGCCCCAATTTATTACTATATGCAGGCAAGATTGGTTCGCCCAACCATTGGAGGGTTTCCCGTTAATAACGTAGAGGGGCGGATATACTCAAAGGATTTATACGTATTGGCTCAGTGAGTGAGCATTGAAAGAAAAGGATGCCGTTGGCATCCTTTTTTACGTCTAAGCCATAGTTTCTAACTTACTTAATTTAAGACAGAATAATCAGTATGGTGCCGGCGAGGGTCATTAATATATTCGCAATGGCATAAGTACCGGCATAGCCAAGCGCTGGGATGGTTGACCGCGCATGTTCGTTTACTACATCCATCGCAGGAGCACATGTTCTCGCTCCGACAATAGCACCGATAAGAAGCGCGCGATTCATCTTCAAGAAGTACGCGCCAACTAGATAGGCGAGCACAACAGGCACTACGCTGACTAAGAATGCGATAACAATCACTTGCGGGCCAACTTGAGTTAAGTGCTCAAACATTTTACCGCCCGCGCTTAACCCGATTCCAACCATGAAAAACATCAGCCCCAGATCTTTGACCATATTGAGGGCACCTTGTGGCACGTAACCAAAAGTAGGGTGATTTGCCCGGAGGAAACCAAGTGTGATGCCTGAAAGTAACAGCCCAACAGCATTGCCTAAACCAAATGATACCTGACCAAATGTCATGGTTATCAAACCAAACATGATGCCTAAAATGAAGAAGCTGCAAAATGCAAGCAGGTCTGCCATTTGGCTATGTATGGAGATAAAACCAACTTTTTCAGCAAGTCCTAATACGCGGCTTTTCTCACCACTGACTTGCAAAATGTCACCTTTAGCAAGAACGATATTAGCGTCCATCGGCATTTCGATTTGAGCTCGAACTACGCGGTTTAGAAAGCAGCCAAACTCTGACAAGTTAAGATTTGATAAACTCTTTCCTGCAATATTATCACTCTTAACAACAATCTCTTCTTCAACGATGCGAAGGTCAAGTAGGTTACGATCAAACACTTCTTTGCCATTTCTAAAGCTTGGGTCCAAACGTGCATGACTGTCAGGGAAACCAACAAGCGCGATTTCATCGCCTTCTTGTAAAATCGCATCTCCGTCAGGATGGGCAAGGATACCATTACGACGAATTCGTTCGATATAACAACCCGTTTGACGATAGATGCCAAGCTCACGGAGGTTTTTGCCGTCAGTCCAGTCAATTAACTCTTGACCCACTCGGTAGGCACGAATAATTGGAAGATAAACCTTACGTTGACCAGACCCGCCAAGACCGCGTTCTTGAGCAATTTGTTGGGCAGAATCGTGCAGGTTTTGCTTTTGCAGTTTTGGCAAGAGTTTGGCCAGCATAATCATACTGATGAGGCCAATCAAATAAGCCATTGCATAACCTACTGAAAGGTTTTCCAACACTAGACCAAAATCCATACCACGTGGAATGGTCGCCAAACCTGAATTTAGCGCGTCTTGTGCGCCAACGAGTACCGGCGTTGCAGTGAGAGCGCCCGCCATGACACCAGCAGATAGTCCGTAATCTAACCCTAAGTAATGACTGGCAAAATAGGTCACCGTTAATGCCGTGACCAGCACCACTAAACTTAGGATAAGGTAGTGTTTACCATCTCTAAAGAAGATACCAAAAAAGTTTGGACCTGCTTCAATACCGACACAGTAGATAAATAGCATAAATCCGATGGTGAGCGCTTCGGCATTAAATGAGAATCCGAGGTGTCCCATGACCAATGAGGCAATTAATACACCGATGGAATTACCGAGCTGAAGACTTCCGAAGCGAATTTTGCCAAATGCAAGGCCAATCGCTAAGGCGACGAAAATAAGGAGGATAGGGTTTTGATCTAACAATTGTACTACGTCAATGTTCACTGTAGCGACTCGAAGCAACGAAGTTGAGTGGGTTATAAAGTGTGGCGATTGTAGCGGAAATAATCAAAAAGATAAGTGATTTTTTTTAAGTTTGACCATTAGATTACATATTGTGTGGATTCTCTGACTTATCCGTAGGGGGTCAATAGTGATTTGGTATAGCTTTGTAGCAATATTGATATAGATCCCAATAAAAAAACCAACTCACGAGAGTTGGCTTTATGCACGATTCTTTCAACTATACTGTTGATTAGACAGTGAGTTACTCGTCGAAAAGGCCTAGATTTTCTTTTGCGTACGCTTCAAATTCTGTACAACCACCGATGTGGTCTTGATCGATAAAAATTTGAGGGACGGTTTCAACTGGCTTACCAACGGTTTTTTCTAGGTCAGCTTTAGAGATGCCTTCCGCGTGGATGTCAACATAGCGGAAGTTGAAATCGTCACGTTTTGCTTTTAACGTTTCTGCATGCTCTTTTGCACGAACACAGAATGGACAACCTGGACGACCAAAAATTACGACAAACATTGACTTTCTCCTTGAAGATTAAATTCTTACTAAGCACTAGGAGTTTGATTAACTCGGCTCTTATAGTGTATTGACAATAACTATGCCTTAAGATGAAAAGGAAATAAAGCCGGAAATACCACTCACTATCATAGGCAAAACCTATTAGTACATATGTTAGTCAGTTTGCAAGTTCAATTGGTTACTTTATGTTGTGACTCATACCGAAATTGCGAATTTAAAAATGGGTAAAACGTATGTTGATTGGTTTATATCAATTTTTCATCCCTTAGGTCACGGCATGCTATTAGTGGCTTATAACTCTCATGTGTTTTTACTATCGATAGGGCTCGCAATTTGAGACACCACTTTTTCAACGTTGTATTTTGAACTTCAACGACACTGCGCTTTAGGTTTTGGCATCGGATGAACCATCTACGTGCCGGGGCTTAAGTTTCTAGCATAGAAGCTGAATCGACAATGGTGTGATGGTGAGCTTGACGATATACCGAAAGGATATTGGTATGTTTCAGTTTATGACTTCGAGTCGTATCATATTTGGCGAAGGGGCTTTGCAATCGTCTCTCTCTATCATTAACCAATTTGGCTACAGCGTATTACTGGTAACGGGGCAGGATAGGCAGCGTGCTGAACCTGTCATTCACTATCTTCACAGTCAAAATATGCGTTATCAACATGTCGCAATCTGTGGAGAGCCAAATATAACCATGGTTGAAGAAACGGCGATTATGGGCCGCCGCTTCAAGCCTGATATGGTGATCGCCATTGGGGGGGGCAGTGTTCTCGATATGGGTAAAGCGCTTGCCGCCATTATCCCCAACCAAGGTGATGTTTATGACTATGTTGAGGTTGTGGGGAGAAATGTGCCGCTAAAGACAAAACCTATCCCAATGATTGCGATTCCAACCACTGCGAGTACAGGGGCAGAAGTGACGAAAAATGCGGTACTAAAATCAGGACAAGATAAGGTAAAAGTGAGTTTGCGCAGTCCTGATATGTTGCCTGATGTCGCGATTGTTGATCCGGTACTGACTTATGGCACGGATGCTTATACCTCTGGAAGAGGGGCAATGGATGCGTTTACCCATCTAATGGAAGCCTATGTCTGTGGCGAGCCCAATCCGCTTACCGATATGGTCTGTGAGGAAGGGTTAAGAAGGTTAAGCCAGTCAATTATTTCAGGCTGTAAGCAAGATAACCCGAAAGCACGCGCGGACCTCTCCTTTGCCGCCATGCTTGGTGGTATGGCGATTACTAATGCTAAGCTCGGAGCGGCACATGGGCTTGCCTCTGCGTTAGGCGGGAAAATTACCGCGCCCCATAGTGTTATCACCGCGCAACTTGCTCCACATGTCATGGCTGAAAACGTTAAAGCGGCAAAGCGGGCTGGCCGTAGTGATGTGTTGAATCGTTATCGTCAGATTGCTCAGATTCTAACGTCACGATCAGACGCAACGATTGAAGATGGGATTATATGGGTGACAATGATTTTGGAGCGCTTGGAGTTGCCTAAATTATCCGATTTTGGGGTTTGTCATACATCGTTTGATGTCGTTGCTGCAGATGCAATGAAATCTGTTGCCATTAAAGGCAACCCGTTACCATTAACCGTCGATCGATTAGAGCATATTTTAAATCAGGTATGTCAGTGTCATTGTGACTCGAGAGATCGCATCACAGAAGAACAAGCGCAGGTGGAGTATAGAAATAATCCAATTGAAACCGATTAGGGATGAGAAGTGATAAAAAAAGAGAGGTGTTAGCCTCTCTTTTTTATGTTTTGTTGTCAGCAGCCTTAAAAATTAGGCAGCTTATCGTAGCGAGAGTCCTTTAGGACTTCTTTAACACGTTTCAGGTTGTCTCTGAAGCGACTACCACGTCGTAGGGTAAAGCCAGTAGCAAGGACATCGATAATAGTCATTTGCACTACACGGCTAGCCATTGGCATGTAAACATCCGTGTCTTCAGGTACGTCAACCGTAATAGAAAGCGAGCTGGCTTTATCAAGGGGAGAGTCTTTAGCCGTAATCGCAATCACCGTCGCACCATTTTCACGAGCAAGATGCGCAATTTCTACCTGACTCTTTGTTCGACCTGTATGTGAAATAAGGACAATAACGTCGTTATCTGAACAGTTGATACAGCTCATTCTTTGCATCACTACGTCTTCATAGCACGAAATTGGGATGTTGAAGCGAATAAATTTATTTTGTGCATCTCGAGCAACAGAAGACGACGCACCGAGCCCAAAAAATGAGATTCTTTTCGCTTGTGTTAGTAGGTCAACCGCACGGTTGATCTGCATTGAGTCTAAGCTATTTTTTGCCACATCCAAGCACGCCATCGTTGATTCAAAGATCTTATGGGTGTAGGCGTCAGGACCATCATCTTCCTCAACATTTCTATTGACGTATGGCGTGCCGTTCGCAAGGCTTTGAGCTAAATGCAGTTTAAAGTCAGGGAAACCTTTTGTATCGAGTCGTCGACAAAAACGGTTTACCGTCGGTTCACTGACATCAGCCATTTTAGCTAAAGTGGCAATGCTAGAGTGAATGGCAGTCTGGGGAGATGCCATTATAACTTCAGCTACCTTTCTTTCAGATTTGCTGAAATTTTCTAAGTTCTTTTGGATTTTCTCTAATGTATTCATAGTGTTCACAGGGTAAAGAGAACATCTTGTTAGCGCATAATAGTTTGATAAGGAACCATCGATCTTGGGGTAGATTAGTGGGTTCTCAACCAATATCGAGTTTTTTTAGCGACTTTCGACGCGCGCTAACTCCATAAGTTCAGTATAAACGAACAAGCCAGTCAGCTGTAACAAAAGGTCACATGAAATCTTTAGAATATGACAGGCATCAAACAAAATTCTGGAAGAAAAAAACAAATGGATAAAAAATAAGCGAAAATGGTGCTTTTCTAGCCCGTTTCAGCCGTATTAGCGCCACAAAATAGAAATAAAATTTCATAACGTGAGCATTGCACTTGGTTTCTTCTAAATTTGCGGTGTTACGCTGCGATGCATCAGTTTGTTGAATGATGCTGCGCAGAGTTAATCTGCTTCGCGAGACGTTCGATCTGTGTGATCAAGCTCGCGCCACTGTTTTGTGCTATCTCACGCTGTTCTTGTAACACGGCTCTTAGAACGTCCGTTGAGGTCAGTGGATTCGCTAACACTACACGGAAAACAATGGTATTAAGTTCATTCCATCGAGTTGGGTTCAATTGTGTGCGAGACACAAAAGAGCGTCCGGTTTCGCGTTGTTTCTTCTGGATAAGCTTAGTCAGCTCATTCAAAAGCGAATGAATGCGAGTGACTTGTTCAGGCGTCGCATTGTTTAATGCTTGCTTGGCAGACTCTGGAACATAACGATACGTCAATAAGCACAGCTCAGGTTTGGACACTAATTCAAAGTCGTGTTGTTTATCGATCAATTCAGCAAAGAATTTCGCTTTTTCTATACTCTGATTAATCAGCAATTCATATCCAGGACGGCTAATAATATGCATCGCTGCATACACGAGCATGGCCATACCGGAACGAGAACCTTCTAATGTGTGACTTCCGAGATCTTTTGATCCTTTGCGAAGTATATACTGAGCATGATGTTCAATACTTTTCATGGCATCGGGCTTTTTGAAAAGCACCATGCCAGCGCCCATTGGAATGTAGAGTTGTTTATGTGCGTCTATCGTGACTGAGTCGGCAAGTTCAATACCATCAAGCAAATGGCGATACTTGTCAGACATCAAGGTTGCACCACCCCATGCGGCATCAACGTGAAAATGACACTGTTCCAGTGCACAGATTTGAGCGATATCACGTAATGGGTCTACGTGGCCTGTTTCTGTTGTACCTGCGACACCAATAACAGCAAACGGCTTGATGCGTTGCTGATTTAACTGTTTAAACTTTAGCTGCAAGTCTTTAGGGCAAATTCGGTTGTTACTGTCAGTCTTTACGGCAACTAGGCCTTCTTGACCAATTCCAAGAATGTCAGCGGCTTTTTTCAGCGAATAGTGACCACGCTCCGACACCAAAATGGCAAGCCCTTCATAGCCGAAGTGTTTCATGGCTTTGAACAAACCTTCTTGTTCAACACCTTTAAATTCGCCGTCGGCTCTTAAGGCGTTGTTTCGTGCGACCCAAAGCGCGGTAATGTTGGCGATAGTCCCACCAGAGCAGAAAGCGCCCAAGGAATGGTTAGCACTGTGCATCCAGCGCTGATAGAAAGGTTGATCTTGTGAATAGATAAGCTTATGAAGCATGCCAAGCACTTGACGCTCCAATGGCGTAAACGCTTTTGAAGTCTCTATTTTTACAAGGTTTTGATTCAACGCGATCATTATTTTCGATAGCGGCATCAAAAAATAGGGCAGGGCTGATGTCATATGGCCAATGAAGCTTGGCGACGATGTATGTACTGAATGAGAAACCAGCGTGTCTAATAAGTGCTGCGTATGCTCTGAAACGAATTCAGGCTGTTCGGGAATAACAGCACTAGAGAAATCTTTTTCAATTTCATAAAGCGGTTTTTCTTCGGCCACAATATGCTCTCGCAAAAACTCATTAAGGTTTCGCGATAAGCTTTCTTCGATTTGTGTCAGCGTTGAATCTGGTCCTTCAGGGATAGTGAATATGCGAAGAAGGCTCTCAAAGCTGACGTTAGCAATTTTTTGCTCAGATACCATATCGTAATCTACTAATATTCCATTGGTGCAAGCGGCACAATCTAAACCAATTAAACGAGAATGTCTTCCAATAATTGAAATGAGAACTAAAGTTTCACCGTGCTACAGATAAAATGGTTAGGTTTTGGCTGATTCAGAAGCAAAAGCTGGCGAAAAAACCAGCTTTTGAGGTGGAGCGCTATTTACAACGGGTTGCTTCGACTTTAGTAATCGCATCGTTGTACTTATTAAGTGCGGAGTCAATTTTCTTTGGGTGGCTAAGCAAGTCTGCGAAGGCACTGCGCAATTCATAATTTTGCTGATGTGGTGTTGCTTGACGGTCGGCGAAGCTTGTCGCGGCGATCTTTCCAAGCTCGTCATTGCGTTGAGATAGTGTTTTGATATCTTTTTGCTCTAGCTGCAGCCAACTTTCAATTGGACGCTCTGTTGATACTTTATTTTGGTCATTTTCAAGGTAGTAATGTACCGCCGCTCGATTGAGTTCAAAGTGGTTTTTACGACCTTCTAAAAACCATTGGCTGACATCTTGTAATTCAGGGTATTGCTCAGTTGTAAGAGTGATAAGGTCTTGATACCAGTTAATGGATGCATCGATATAGGCATCATATTTACCGGAAAGGCATTGAGTATCTGCAGCAAGCGAAGAGAATGAAGTTGTTGCTAGCATCATAGCGGCAAGCCATTTTTTCATTGTTAGGTCCTTTAAATGGGCTGAATTTGATTAATTATAATTATTAGAACGCGAGGAGTATAACGACTTTACGCCGAAAAACCTGCGATCTAACTTCCAAGAGAAACAAAGAACAGCATTAAAATCGGCACTAATAAGCTGAGAATAAACCCGCTGACAATAGCAACAGGCACGCACTTCACGCCTCCAGTACTTTGAATTACGGGTAGAGTAAAGTCCATTGCCGTAGCACCAGCGTAGCCTATGGCAGTACTTGGTTTTTTCTGAATGAAAAGGGGTATAAAGACGAGCGCCACCAATTCTCTTAGTAACTCTATCATGAAGGAAGCACCGCCAAAGACGGGACCAAATGCATCGCCCATTAAAATACCAGCAAGAGAATACCAGCCAAACCCTGATGCCATAGCTAGCCCTTGATAAGCAGGGATTTCGAGTAGCCATGCTGCTAATAAGCCACCAATGAGTGAGCTTATAATAATAAGAGAAGCGATGGCCATGCCCTGTTTATTCACCAGAATTTGCTTAAGCGATAAGCCACTGTTTCTGAGTTGAATGCCAATAAAAAAGAGAAGGACAAATAAGATCCATTCACTTGCCGCCTCGACCCAAGCTAAACCAAGTGGGAGCACGAGACCTGCCGCAAGGCCACTTCCAACGACAACAATCAGCTTTAGAGATTCAAGAGCCATGCGAGACAGAGGTAAGTTTGAACTCTTGTTTTCTGACTCAAGCGGTAGGAAGCGATCAACTAAGGGGAGGCACAGTAAGTTACATGCACTAATAATGACAAAGAATGTTACTGTCATTGTAACGATGATCTTTAGATTACTGCCAAAATCCTCAAGCGCAGCTAGGCTCAGTCCCATCAAAAACAAAATGACATAGATGAGCCAAGACGTTGCCTGATTGATTTTTTCGAGCACTTCGATACGAGAGATCGAAAAAAGATAGCCGATTACCAATGGAGCAAAGATAAACAACATGCCGGAGAACATAAGCTCAATAATCCTTCAAAATATGATTTGAATCGTATTGTGTAGCGTTTGAGCTTTAAAAACAAGCATGTAGCATAGTGTTTACATACTAGATAATAACCATTTCTTTCACTACAAGCCTGAGCTACGCATGATATCGGCAGTGTGTGATAGAAAGTCAGCTTCGCTCATTGTTGTTAGCTGAAACATCACTTCTGCGCCGGCAAGATTGATCTCAACTTCGTGTTCCTCTAACGCTTCGTCATTTTGCTTTCGATATAAAAGAATGTGGTTAGCGATTCGTGCAATATCGAGATACGAGACTTCCGGTCTTTCAGCGACTTTTTCTTGGTTAGATGCCACTTCAATAAAGTCTTGATCAAATGCCCAAGTTGTTAGGACTTTTTCACTAATAAGAGGGCAGCGTGAATGGAAGATTTGCATCGCAAGTTCTGGATCAAGGTAATTACCTTTCTCTAAGTAGAGGTGGTATTCGTTGACTAAGCAAAAGAGTCCTATATCAGCGAGTAGGCCAACCAATAGTGCTTTTTCTTGTTCTAGGTAACTGTACTCGTCTTTTGATTGTTCTTGAAACGCTCGGGTTACGAGGACCATCGTCGCAGCTAACTCACGTGAAACGGCGGCACTTTGGACAAGAACACTTTTGCAGTTGTCGGATAAGTTAACAGAGTGTTTAAGCAACTCGATCGATTGGGCAGTCACGATGTCGCGTACTCTTAATATGCCAAGTCGAGAAACTGCAGTATGCAAATCATTACAGGTAATGTTTCTGCGGTTGAAGACAACAGAGTTGGATACGCGTAAAACAATGGCAGCGAGACCCGGGTCGTCAAGAAGACACTCAGCAATCTCAGTGATTCCAGTAGCTTCAAGTGTACAAAGCTTTTGTATCTTTAAAACAACTTCAGAGATAGGTGGTAGGGAAATTTTGCCGGTATTGATGGATTGTTCCACGAGCTCGGCAAACTCGGTCTCTAAACTCTCTATCAATAATTGTTGATTATCAGGGAGCCAGTAAAACGATAAGTGATTCATAGGACTTCGACAGCTAAGTATAAGCACCCAGTTTACCTGTCCTTACTCTTAATTGACAATATCCTTAGTGCCAAAATGTCGTGCTAAGTCAATTGTTTGACGTTTAAAACAGCGTTCATATATTGATAGTTATGCCACTAGATGGGTATGATATAAAATAGTGAAGTGACTCGCATTTGCTGGGGGTTGTAGTTATGTAAATGTGATGTTTACCCAGACTTATTTTGCAATGTGAACTATGATTAATGCACATTATATAAAAAGAGAGACGCCGCAGTGGTAATGCAGGTCTACTCTAGCTCCACTTTTTTCGCTTAAAAATGCTGCTTTTCTGGTGATCACGTTAATCGGGGTAATGGATTAAAGGATCAATGGAAATGATTGAGCAAAATTTCTACGACTACACAATTAAATTTGGTGAATCTCAAAAACGTTCAATGTTTGGTGGTACAGGCTTGTTCAAGGAAGGCGCCATGTATGCACTGGTCAGTAATGAACGGGTTTTTATTCGCGGCGGTTTAGATCTTGATGATGTCTTAAACGGTTTAGGTTGCGACAAATTTAAACATGTGAAAAAACAGTCTACTGCAACAGTAAACTACTATGATATTACGGAAATATTCGAGTCGAAAGCGCCACGCTTGCATGATTTAGTTAAAAAATCTATTGAAAATTCGGTAAGTCAACGGTGTACAAAAAGGGCGATAGAAAACCGACGCCTTCGTGACCTACCCAATATGCAATTGACGTTAGAGCGTATGGTGAAAAAATCGGGTATTGAAGACGTAAAAACGTTCTTAGAGCTAGGTGCTCCCAATGTTTTCAATCGCGTTAAACGTACTTACGGTAGTGATGTTGACGTGAAGTTGTTATGGAAGTTTGCTGGCGCGGTTGATGGTGTGCATTGGAAACTAATCCAAGATCCAATGAAACAGCAGTTATTAGATAATTGCTCTCAACTTGATGCGTAATCGCTGTTCACGCTTTCGTCTATTTCTGGGGAGAGTGTCATTAAAAAGGTCATACGATATGTATGACCTTTTTGCTTTCTAGCCCTGGTTAGATAAGGAAAACTTAGACAAAAGAAGCTTAGCCAACCGGGTTCGCCTGTTTGGCGCTTAGAATGCGAAGCGTGCTGTAAACATCAATTGATCACCGTAGATGTGATTGATGCGGCCTTCCAAACCAAGAGAGAACAATTCTGTTGAGTGGAAGCGTCCGTAAATAGAACCCATCCAGCGGTCTTTATCGCCAACATTTAGGTAACCCGCTTTACCACCGATCTCAAGTTGTGGACCTAACCATTGGCGTACACCTAGATTAACTTCCATACCTGTGTCTGTCTTATGGTGATCACCACTGTCGTGGATGTGCGCAAGCATTTCACCGGTAAAGTCCGCCCAGTTATTCACAGGAGCATGGAAACCGACACCACCAGTGATGTCATAATCGCCTTCGAATTTTGAATCGATACTACCCACGATGTGCGCATTTGGGTGAATAGATTTACTGATTCCCGCTCCAAATGTCATTGGGCTAGCACCGATACGAGCTTCGGCGTAATCGTAGCTAAAGTTACTCATCGTTGCTTGATTTTGCTCTTGCTCTGCAAATGCATGCTGCGATGTTACGACCATTAATGCTGCTAAAAGAGTCTTGCGCATAATCTTTGTAAACCTTTTTGTTTGATTTTAGTTCCTTGCACATAAGTGCGCGCCGCGTATTACATTTTGGGCGGCAATGATATGTGGACATAATAATCGAAAGTGTCCCTTAATCACCAACAAAATGTGTCATCAACGCGGGGAAATTCCCAAAAAATGACATAGGTATACAAAATTCCATCAGTATTGTCGCATCTGTACGGTAAAACTAATGATTTGTTACCTTCTCTAATGAGTGACTTATGGTGACAAGCAAGTGCTTTGACTCGTGTCGATTACTTAGGATGCCGTTATCTACTTTTCTTTTTACTAGGCAACTATCCAAAGTAAGTCGCAATACGTCCATTAACGTAGATGGGTTAGGTTTATCGGCTACGTTAAATTTATCAGCTACGTTAGCTTTATTAGCCACGTTAAGCTGATTAGCTATGTAATTAGTCACCATAATTAATGCGATTTTTAGACAATGCGTTAAAAATGCGCTCAGTGTCCAATATTCTTGCCCAAGGCATGAGTTCGGGTTCGTGCTTTATCATAAAGGTGGTTAACTGCTGTTTTATGACATCTCTTAGTTCGTCGCCGCGCCAGGGCTTGTTGATGTAAAAGTCCAGGCAGGAATGATTGACGGCTTCGATGGTATCTTCATGGCCCGCTTGTCCAGTAAGAAGAATCTTGCGACTTGCATGAGTATCATCGTTTTCATTAAGCTGGATAAGGAAACTGACGCCAGTCTCTCCGGGCATAATGTGGTCACATAAGATGAGGGCGAGTGGGACATTTTCACGTTGTTGTTCTTGAATTATTTCTTTTGCCTCAGCTACGGATTCAGCACCTTCAAGAATAAAGTCATCTTCAAAATCGGATAGGTCTTGTAACACGCTGTCGAGAACTTCTCGCTCATCGTCAACACATAAGATTAAATACTCTTTCATCTTTTTCTCCTTTTCGCGCGTCGCTTCTTAGGTTTTGTAAGTGCTACTTGGATTTGTCAGTGCGACTTGGTTATGCCAATTGCCACTTCTCTTTAATGTGTGCCGTTACGTACTTGGTGTGTCTAACGGAAGGTAGACAGACATATTGGTATAGGCTCCTAGCTTAGAATCAACTTCAATCCATCCCTGGTGTTGGGCTAAAATTTGCTGACAAACGGATAAGCCGATACCTAGGCCAAAATTACCTTCTTTTTTGGTGGTGTAATTTAGCTCAAAAATAGCGCTTTGCTGGTCAATCGGGATGCCATCGCCGTTGTCGATAAATTGGTAAACCGCGTAATTGATGCCTTGGCGTTGTTCGCAGCTAGTATGAATTTGCAATTGTCCGTTGTCAGGAAACGCATCTAGCGCATTCGAAATTAGGTTGGTCCATACTTGTTGCAAGGCAATAGGCATACAGCGAATCTTAGGAATGTCTCCGTATTCCTTGATGACATTGTGGCGTTTCAGTCTATTTTCAAAAATGACTAATGTGTCCTCGATGCCGTCATGTAAGTCAACAAACTCATAAGACTCGTTGTCTGGTCTCGCATAGCCCTTGAGGCTCTTTACCATGTCTGCGATACGCTGCGCGCACACCTGGATAGACCGCAATGTGGCACCCGTTTGTTGGTATTGTTCGAGCTGGTGGAGGCGATGAGACAGTTGTTGTGGTGAAACGCGGGCAAGATTGAGTAATTCTGGGTTGTGGTGCAAATCGAGCTGCACAAGACGCTTTGCTATGCGTCTGTCTGTGATGGTAGTTTGCAGACTCTTCGTTCTAGCGCGCAACTCAGATGTAGAGAGCGGTGTTGCTAACCTCGATTTTTCGAATACATCAACCCCAAAAGAAAGATCGCCTTGGTTATTATCTTGCTGAAGGATTTGGCCTATTTTGTTAGTCACTGTTTCGGCACCCCGTAAAATGGCAGAAACGGGGTTATTGAGTTCATGGGCGACACCGGCGACTAACTGTCCGAGCATGGCCATTTTTTCTTGGTCGATGAGTTGTTGGTGTGCAGATTCTAGTGATTCTAACGTCTTTTGTAGCTGGAGCTTAGTGTTGATACTACGTTGAAGTCGGCGATTAAAGTGTCGCAATAGTAGGTTAGTAAACAAAGGTAATAGGTCGGTATTAGAATGCATGACTTGCGTGAAGACTTGTCGGTCTAATTTTATTACTTTGGTTTGGGTCAGTGTCATCGCCGTGGAAAATGAACATTCGCCAGTGACAAATGACATTCCTCCGACAATACCGCCTTTACTGTGCCTGACAACTTCGCACTGCTGCCCGAGTTGGTCTTTTTTATACAGAGCAACGTGACCATCCACTATGAACCACAAAAATCGGTTGGCTTGTCCTTCCTTGGTAAGCAAGTGTTCGGCTGAGTATTGTCGCACTGCTTTCGTTTCATCACTTTCGGTAAAGAACTTAAGTAAAGCTTCAATGACTTGCGCAGCAAGGTCGTCATCGGAGAGTTCATGGAAATCATGAATAAAACTTGCACGATAAGAGTGCATCTTGCGCTCAATATGCGCTCTCATTAATTTTTGTTGGTCGAGTATTTGGCTGTAGTGCAACAAGTCTTTTTTCTCTTGGGAGACAATATAAGTAGACAGCTCTTTTTTAACGGTTTTTTGTAGGACATGTTCCGCAAGCGGTAGCGTTAAACAGTGGTCAAGCTGGCCTTCATTTACGGCGTTAAGAATGGCCTGAATGTCGCCATAGTTTGTTTTTGTCATCAGAATTTTTCGAGCGGTTTGGGTGTGGCGAGATTGCTCGAGTTGAATAAGAAACGCTCCGCCATCAAAGACGTTTGAATGACGGGCTAGTACCAGCGCAAGCTGTTGTCCAGCCGATCCTATTAGTGCTAAGAGTTCATGAGCATCCTCAATAGAGGTAACAAGATGAACATCAAAATGCGATTGATATGAGGATAACTCAGTGTCGAGTAGGTCGAGATTCACCAAGTCATTGTCTAGACATAACACTGCATATCGATTCTGTTGTCGCATTCGTTTCCAAACCTTCTCTATTGAGAGTTACATTTTAATATAACAATAAAAAGCATAGGGTTATGAGAAGTAGGTATGAGATTGGAGATCCTTTCAAGTTAGGTTAGACTGAATGAAATACACATCAATAAAATGTCCATACCTCTATGCATCAATTAAAGAAAATGGCGGCTATCGGTGGCGCTGTCGCACTCGTTTTATGTTGGCCTTTTGCCGTCGGTCATATTGGCCAGAAAGTTATCGAAGATGGCATTGAACATCTAGATAGCGATACCGTCAGCGCTGAAGTGGTTCGCTATGATCGAGGCTATTTATCTTCTCAGGTGGAAACTCGCTATCGAGTGAATGATCCTGTTTTGAAAGAACAGTTGGAATTAGATGGGTTACCGACAGACTTTGTGGTCGCGAGTGATATCCAGCATGGTTTGTTCAGCCTTAGCGCTGAATCGGTAATGGTAAATTATCCAGACTTCCCACTGTTGCTTAAAACCGTCACCCAACTGAACGGCAATACAGATTATGACTTCACTCTTGGTAGTTGGAGTTATCAAGGTAACGAAAGTCAGAACGTAAACTTCTCTATTTCTCCCGCGTCGGCGAGTGGGACAGTGACCGTGCTTGGCCAAGTGTCGATGGACGCGTTGGTTCCTTCTATTCAATTAGATTTTGAAAACGGTGAGCAACTACTGATTTCTGACTTAAGCATTAGTGGTGATGGTAAAAAAGAGCAAGGTTTTTGGTTGGGCGAACAGCAAGCATCGATGAAAAATTTCCGCATCTTAGATCAGCAACACACTAGCATTTTTGATATTGATACGGCGTCTTATACCTTTAAGTCCATGTTGGATTCAGAACTAGATAGAATTGATACTCAGCATCTGTTTGACTTAAAAGCGTTGACATACCCTGAAGGCGGGGAGCTTAGTAACTTAAAAGTGGATTTCTCACTGGAGTCTTTAGATCGTGCCGCATTTGAGGGCTTGGTCGGGATTTATCAGTCTAACCCTTCTTTGCAACATGCTGACATTAATACGCTAGCACCGCTCATAGAGACGCTGTTTGCAAGAGGCTTTAAAATTGCGATGAATGATATGCACTTTGCACTTCAAGATGGTGAGTTTAAGTCTAAGTGGCTGGTTGAAATCCCAGAGGGGACGACGAATGTATCTAAGGATCCAAGCCTAATTATGCCGGCTCTGACAGGCAACATGGATGCATACATGTCAAATGCAATGATTGCATCTCATCCTATGTTGTCTCAAGGCGTAGATGAACTCGTGGTCATGGAGATGATTGAGCAACAAGAATCCGGCTATCAGTTGAAAGCTGACATTGAAAACGGTCAGTTGATGTTTGAAAATGGACAAAAAATCCCGCTGCTCGCCCTGTTTCTACCGTTGATGATGGGACAGCCAGGTGCTCAATAATCGCATTGAATGAAAACTCACTGTGTTGAAGCAAGAAAAGAGGTCTTAGGACCTCTTTTCTTGCTTCTTATCTATGTAAAAACATGATATTACTGAATCTTAAACCGATTAAAGAGTAGTTAGGAGTAGTAAGTTCATGGAACCGATTCAAGATAATGTCTTCAATTTCAGTGCCGGTCCTGCGGCACTGCCAAAAGCAGTAATGGAAAAAGCTCAAGCAGAGTTTATTGATTGGAACAATCTAGGTACATCGGTCATGGAGGTTAGTCATCGTGGTAAACCTTTTATTCAGGTTGCCGATGAAGCTGAGCAGGATCTTCGTGATTTGATGGCGATTCCTGATAACTATAAAGTCCTATTTTGTCACGGTGGAGCACGAGCACAGTTTTCTGCCGTTCCTTTGAATCTGTTAGGGAAAAAGACAAGCGCAACCTACATTGATGCTGGTTACTGGGCAGAGAGTGCCGTTGAAGAAGCTCAAAAATATTGCTCAACAAGCGTCTACAAAGCCAAAACGACGATTGACGGTAAGGTGGCGGTAAAACCCGCAAGTGAGTGGCAAATCGATGTGGATTCCGCTTATGTTCACTTTTGCCCTAATGAAACGATTGATGGTGTTGAGATCAACGAGCTTCCTCAAACCGAATTACCCATTGTTGCCGACATGTCATCAACGATTCTATCGCGTGAAATTGACGTATCTCAGTACGGTGTGATTTATGCGGGTGCACAAAAAAATATTGGTCCAGCTGGTATTTGTATCGTCATTGTTCGTGATGACTTATTAGATCTTGCTAGCCACGTGCTGCCATCGTTTTTGAACTATAAAGTACTGGCAGAGAAAGACTCGATGTACAATACGCCTCCAACGTTCGCTTGGTATTTGTCTGGGCTTGTATTTAAGTGGCTGAAAGCGCAGGGTGGTGTTGCTGAGATTGAAGTTCGTAACAAAGAAAAAGCAGCGATCCTATATGACTTTATTGATGCTTCAGATTTCTATAGAAACGATGTGCACACTGCCAATCGTTCATTGATGAATGTGCCATTCCAACTTGCGAAACCAGAGTTGGATGACAAGTTTTTGGCATTAGCAGAGGAACGAGGTTTACGGGCGTTGAAAGGGCATCGTGCGGTAGGTGGAATGAGAGCGTCTATCTACAATGCAATGCCAATAGAAGGTGTGCAGGCGCTTGTCGCGTTAATGAAAGAGTTTGAAGCGCAATACGCGCAATAATAGTCATGTCACGGCGGCATTATCGAAAGCTTTGACTGTTATAGATAACGCATCGCTATCATCGTTTTAATAAATAGAGCTGCACGCGAGTGCGGCTTTTTTTTTGCATAATCACAACGGTGTCAACGTACTCTAAGGAGTGGCTTGATAGCAGCCTTTTATTCTTGCGTTATGGCTCTTACGCGACGGCACTCTCGTTATAAATCGTTATCGCTATAAATTATGGTCTCCATAAAAACTTTGTGAACAACTACGTTTCTTTCTATGCTCGCCTTCACGTTTTACATAGGTAGAAGTCGGCTATGATCGTAGTGTGTTTATCTCGGAGATAGCGTATGGACATCATTTTTCTGGTTAGTCTCATTACACTTAACGGTCTCTTTGCTATGTCGGAGATTGCACTTGTTACTGCCAAAAGTGGTCGATTGAAAAAAATGGCTCAACGACAGGCATCGGCTCAACTCGCGCTGCAACTCAAGGAAACCCCAACGTTATTTTTGTCTACTATCCAGATTGGCATTACCGCTATTGGTATTTTGAGCGGCGTTTTTGGAGAGGCGATACTATCTGCACCGTTCAAGCTTTGGCTCATAGAGCATGGTGTGGAGCATGATATTGCGTCGGTATTTGCCACCGCTATTGTGGTGATAGCGATTACCTATTTTGCCATTGTAGTTGGAGAGCTTGTTCCTAAGCGATTTGCACAAAATAATGCTGAGCGAATCGCCGTTTTCGTGGCCTATCCAATACATTGGCTCGCTCAACTCACCAAGCCTTTTGTCGCTTTATTGTCAATCTCAACAGACGCCTTACTTCGTATGATGCGACAGCAGGATAATCAGAACGAAAATGTAACCGAAGAGGATATTGTCGCTTTGGTGCGGGAAGGCACTGAAAAAGGGGTGATTGAACATCAAGAGCAAGTCATGATTGATAATTTACTTTATCTTAATGACAGGGTTGCGACATCATTAATGACCCCTCGAAGTGATATCCACTATTTAGATATTGAACAGTCAATCGATGAAATTTTAAAGAACCTTCGCCAGACACAGCACTCAGTATGGCCAGTATGTCGAGGTGGCTTAGACAATATGATAGGGACAATATCATCGAAAGTACTGCTTGATGAATACAATGACCTTTCTATCGCCAAGCTTGCGAGGTTGTTACGCAAGCCTAGGTTTGTGCCAGAGTCAATGAAGGGACTGTCACTACTGACATACATGCAAAAGACCAGCTCAGAAATGACATTTTTGGTGGATGAGTACGGCGATGTGCAAGGGCTAGTGACCCATTATGATGTCCTTAAATCCATTGCTGGTCAGTTAGGAATGGCGCCACAACAAGTGTGGGCGAAACAATTAAAAGATGAGAGCTGGCAGATGGACGCATTGATACCTCTCAACGAATTCAAACATAAGTTAGATTTGGCGGAGTTAGAAGGGGAGGCGGAAGAAAGATTTCAAACATTGAACGGGTTCTTAATCTGGTTGATGGGTCGTGTACCAAGTGTTGGGCAACGAATTCACTATCAACACTGGGAATTTGAAGTCGTCGTCGTGAAGAATAATCGAATTATTCAAGTAAGAGTGCGTAAAGCAAAGGAGGTGCCGGATAACAATGATGTTGAAGTATGACAACTATTACGAAAAGCAACAATCCGCTCCTTTAGGAGCGGATTGTATGAGTCATTATAGTGTTTGATGCAGCTCGAAATAACGCCCTTGTTTAGCCAGCAATGCATCATGATGCCCAAGCTCTAGGACTTTGCCATCTTCAAGTAAGCAAATGGTATCGAACGTATCGAGGTTAACTAAACGGTGGGTAATGAACACAACGGTTTTACCTACGAAATGCTGGTCAAATAGCGCCATCATTTGCTGTTCTGTTTGCTTGTCTAAGCCTTCGGTTGGCTCATCAAGTAATAGAATTGGTGCATCGTGCAGCAGTGCTCGAGCGATACCAATTCGTCTTTTCTCACCTCCCGAAAGTTGACGTCCCCCATCACCAAGCCAAGTATCTAAACCCGATTCAGTCAGCAACGTGTTTAGACTAACTTGACTTAATACCGCCTCTAACTCGGAATCTTGAGCATCAGGTTTTGCCATCGCTAAGTTATCGCGTAACGAGCCGTTTAGAATATCAACACGTTGACTGACAATACTCATTGATTGTCTTAACTGCACCTCACTCCAGTTTTGAATATTGTGACCAGCCAGTTTGACACTGCCAGATTGAACGTCCCAATAGCGAGAGATGAGTTGCAATAGCGTAGATTTACCTGAACCTGTTTGTCCAACAATCGCCAATTTCTCGCCGCCCGCAACAGAAACAGAGACATTTTCTAGTGCATTTTGATGGGCATCAGGGTAGCTAAATTGTACCTTGTCAAAGTCGATAGAGAAGTGGTCGTTGTGCGTGACTGGCTCCATAGGAAACTGCACTTCTGGCTCAGCAAGGATAATCTCGTTTAACCGCTTGGCCGATGTCAGTGTCTGTCCAAGGAACTGGAATGCGCCGGCGATGGGCATCAGTAGCTCAAAACTGGCCATGGTGGCGAACACCATTAGCGCAATCAGTGGATCTGGTTGATTGCCAGCGACACCATCAGCGGATAACCACAAAATAAGGATGAGTAACCAGCCGTTAGCTAGAATCAACAGACCCTGCGCAAGACCTGAGACCTTGGCATGGATAAATTGATTGCTGAGTAAGCGCTGCTGAGCATCGAGAATAGCTTCACGGTAGCGAGATTCTGCACCAAATAGCGTTAACTCACTGTAACCTTGCAGCCAGTCCAAAGTTCGAACTCTAAGATCAGCCTTGTTTATTGTCAGTTCATGACCATTGTTCTTCCCAAGGTAATAAAATAATACCGGCCAGATAATCAACAGCGACAGTAAAATTCCACCTAGAGTAAGGGCTAGGGTTGTGTCAAACCAGCAAAGTACGGCAGTCAGACCTATGATGCCCAAGAAACCCACAACAATAGGGCTGATTAAACGTAAGTAGACATGGTCCATTGCGTCAACATCTGCGACTAAACGGTTAAGCATGTCTGCATCACGGATATTAATCGCTTTACTTGGGATCAGCGGCGCAAGCTTGCTAAAGAAGAACACTCGCAGATCGGTCAGAAGCTTAAACGTCGCGTTATGGCTAACGACTCGCTCTCCCCATCGACCCGCTGTTCTTCCCATTGCGGCACCCCGAACGCCCGCTCCGGGAAGCATATAGTTGAAGGTTTCTCTTGCGATAGTTAGCCCGGCAACGGCTGAGGCGGAGATAAACCAACCGGATAGGGTTAAGAGACCAATCGAGGCAAAGAGCGTTGCAAAGGCGAGTACCATCCCCAGAGACAGACCAAACCAATGTTTCTTATATAATTTAAGATAAGGGAGTAACTCACGCATCTAAATTCCCCTTATTGTTATCGACCATCGTATTGTGTGCCGACAGCATGGATTTAAATAACCCATCAGTTTGTGCTAATGAGGCAAAGCTTCCAGATTGTTCCATATATCCGTGATTCATGACCCAGATGCTATCGACGTTTTTAAGTTGTGATAGCTGGTGAGTTACCGTTAACGTGGTTTTCCCTTGCGTGGTTTGTCTGATGCCTTCTGTGACTAAGCGTTCACTTTTGGCATCTAAGCTGGCGGTGGGTTCATCAAGAAGCCAAAATTGCCCATCTTGAATCATCGCGCGCGCCAGTGCCAAGCGTTGAGCTTGCCCGACTGACAAACTACTAGAACGATCAGTAACGTGGTAATCAAGGCCATGCTGATCCACAAATTCATCTGAAAATGAGGAAGATAGGGCGCTTAGCACGGTGCTATCGCTGACATTTTCTTTGCCCAGTGTGATGTTTTCACGGATGGTACCGTGTAAAAGCAATGGGTTTTGTCCAACCCAGCTGATGTTTTCCCGCCAATCATCACAGGAAAGTTCACGCAATTCTTGGCCGTTAATTTTTAGGGAGCCCGAGTAAGGCATAAAGCCCAAAATCGTATTCACTAAGCTTGTTTTACCCGCACCACTTGGACCGACAAGGGCTATGCTTTGACCATTACTAATATGGAAGCTGATAGGGCCAACGAGTCGCTTGCCTTCTGGACTAAAAATTTCGAGATTATCGGCAGAGAGTTCAATGTGATTGTTAGTACTCAGCTTATTTTGACCTTGCGGTAAGTTTTCCACTTTCGTATCTAGGAATTCAACAATACTTTCTGCCGCGCCAACCGCTTGAGCTTTGGCGTGATAAAACGTGCCAAGGTCTCGCAATGGTTGATAAAACTCCGGAGCAAGGATCAGAATGAATAGACCCGCAAATAAGGTCACGCCAACGCCGTAGTGACCAAAATTGACTTCACCAATAAAGCTAAAACCGAAATAAACAGCGGTCATTGCAATCGAGATAGAGGTAAAGAACTCAAGTACGGCAGAAGAGAGAAATGCTAAGCGAAGCACGTCCATCGTTCTCTTTCTAAAGACTTCTGACGCACCTTCAAGTACATCTTTTTCTGCTGCAGTGCGGTTAAATAGACGGATTGTTGTCATGGATTGCAAGCGATCATAAAAGTGACCAGACAAGCGTTGCAGTGCTTTGAAGTTTTTTCTGTTCGCGTCTGCTGCCTTCATACCAACTAATGCCATGAAAAGAGGCACAAGAGGAGCGGTAATCAGGAAGATAAGGCCCGCAGCCCAGTTAATAGGGAACACGACAATCAAGATAACAAAGGGTACTAAGACTGCTAGCGACATCTGTGGTAAGTATTTAGCGAAGAAATCATGCATATCTTCGACTTGTTCCAATACCAGTGTTGCCCAAGTGCCGGCTGGTTTACCTTTAATATAGCTTGGCCCCAGTTCGTGGAGTTTATTGAGAATAAGCTCTCGAATGTAGCTGCGGATTTTTTCGCCACATTTAAATCCAGCTATTTCTCTTCCCCACGCACACGCAGCACGTCCTGCGACCGAGACAATTAGTCCGATAAAATAGGGGATAAGTTCATATTTGTCAGTATGTTCAATAATGAGCTGGTGGAGTATGGTCGCTATCAAAGCAGCTTGCGCGAGCAAGAACAAGCTGGATAACACGCCAAGGCCTACTGCGATCAGTAGCCAGCGCTTTGCTAAACGACTTTGCGTTTTGAGCCAGTTATTCAAGCTCCGTTGTTTCTTTTTATCCATTTAGACGGCTTAACTTAATGAGTATTATTCTTAGAAGAAGCGGGGAGTATACAAAAAAGAACCCAGTGTATACACCACTGGGTTCTAAGGTTTTGTAATTGTTTTAGGCGTTGATAGCGTCGAGGAAGCGTTCTGCATCCAGAGCAGCCATACAACCCGTGCCTGCAGAGGTAATGGCTTGGCGATAATTATGGTCCATAACATCTCCTGCTGCATAGATACCTGGAATAGAGGTCTGCGTGGCGTTGCCCTCTAAGCCTGATTTTACGATGATGTAACCATTATTCATCTCCAATTGGCCTTCAAATAACGATGTATTTGGTTGATGGCCAATGGCAATAAATGCCCCCATCACTTCAATGTGCTCAATACTGTCGGTTTGAGTATCTTTAACATTGATACCCGTTACGCCCATTTCATCGCCTACTACTTCGTCAAGCGTGCGGTTGGTGTGCAAAATAATATTGCCGCTTTCTACCTTATCCATTAAGCGTTTGATTAAGATTTTTTCTGCGCGGAATGTTTCACGGCGGTGAACTAGGTGCACTTCGGAGGCGATGTTCGCTAGGTACAGTGCTTCTTCCACAGCAGTATTACCGCCACCAACGACGGCGACTTTTTGATTGCGGTAGAAGAAACCATCACAGGTCGCACATGCTGAAACACCACGTCCTTTAAATGCTTCTTCGGACTCAAGTCCTAGGTACTTGGCTGAAGCACCCGTTGAGATTATAACCGCATCCGCTGTGTACTCTTGACTGTCTCCAAAGAGCTTAAATGGGCGCGCACTGAAATCGACGTTATTGATGTGATCGAAGATGATCTCGGTGTCGAATTTCTCTGCGTGTTCTTTCATCCGATCCATTAGTAGTGGGCCGCTAAGATCTTCGGCATCGCCTGGCCAGTTCTCAACATCAGTGGTAGTGGTGAGCTGTCCACCTTGCTGCATTCCTGTGACGAGCACAGGATCTAAGTTGGCACGAGCCGCATAGACAGCAGCGGTATATCCTGCCGGACCTGAGCCAAGAATCAGCAATTTACAATGTTTTGAATCAGCCATGTTTATTCTCACTTATTTATCTTTAGGCAGCGACGTTGAGCTACTCGCTTTATCTCTTCTAATATATTGGGCTTTGCGGATAAGAATCAACACTTAGCGAGCAACAATGTCAGATATTTACGAAATCCGCTGACGATAGGTGGATAAATAGTCCAATAGACTGTGCTTTCTGTGGTAACCCGCTTTGAGTATCTAATCTTATAGCATATTTGACTAGCCCAAGCTGTAATGGCGTTGGGTTGTCATTAGGCAGTGCTTTATCTTATTTTTCTAGCTTAACTGATTGATAAATGGCGGTTAAATCTCTTGCTGTAGTCAGCTATGCTAGTTTTTGTTTGTTGAGCGCGGTTGTTGTAATGATAAAAAGCTAACTTTCGGGTGAATGGTGGATTAATGTTTTGAAATTGCCATGTTGATGGATGCAAATGCTATGAATGGTTGAATTTTCAGAGTTAATGCGTTTTACTTATTTGTAAATAAGTTGTTGCATTTGTGGTTAAAATGCAAATTGTTAAGGCGATTATTATGTTACATTCCAATGAAAATACCCTACATTTAACTCAGCTTAGTGAAGAGGCTACTCAACAGCTTTCTCCTTCCTTTTCTAAATTGCCCCATACCGAGCATGCTGACGGGCAATATCGTCTGCGTCGTTACTCTGTTATTCAATTTTGTGATGGAAAAGTCGTTGAAGAAGACAAACATGACTTTATGCAGACAGAACACTTTAATCACTTTCAAGGGGATGTGATTCGTCGCTTTGAGCCTATCCTCTCCAAAACATTGCACAGTGAGGGCATGCGAGAATTGGTATCGTTATTTATGACGTCAAATCAACTGCCTAATGGACAAGAGATAGAAATTCATCAAATGCGCATCGCTGCAGTTTATGAAGAGACTCAAGTCGCGCCTGAAGGGGTGCATCAAGATGGGTTTGACCATGTTGCAATTGTGGGCATTGAGCGCAAGAACATCGTTGGTGGGGAAGTGATGCTGTACAACGACAATCATGAAGCGCCGTTCTTTAGAAAAGTGCTTGAAGATGGTGAGGTGGCCATTTTAGATGATCATCGCTTGTGGCATAACGCGCAACCTATTCGCTGCGTAGACTCCAAAACAGAAGGGCACATGGATGTCTTTGTACTCACAGCCAAGGATGTGAATAATGCACTTCACTCCTAATTCAGCAAGAGAGCAATTTCCGGCGCTGGCGCAATGGCATAATGAACGGCCTGTTGTGTTTCTCGATGGACCGGGTGGCTCGCAAGTACCGCAAACAGTACTTGAGGCAATGACTCATTATTTAGGGCGTTATAACTCAAACCTTGGTGGGCATTACTTTTCGAGTCAACATACCGTCACGTTAATGGCAAAGGCTCGCAGCACCGCCGCTGAATTTCTCAATGCAGAAAGCGCTGAGCAGGTAGTATTTGGTGCTAATATGACGTCGCTAACGTTCCAGTTAAGTCGTGCGATTTCTCGTGACTGGCAACCTGATGATGAAGTCATTGTCACCGCATTGGATCATTATTCGAATGTGTCGTCTTGGCAGCAAGCAGCGGACGATAAAGGCGCCATTGTTAAGCATGTTCAGGTAGATGAGCGCCACTGCACTCTTGATTATGAACACTTTGAATCATTACTGACCAATAAGACGAAGCTGGTTGCTGTGACGTATGCGTCTAATACGACAGGGTCCATTACAGACATTCGTCGTATTGTAGCGGCTGCAAAGAAAGTGGGAGCCCAAGTATATGTAGACGCAGTTCACTTTGCACCACATGCATTGATCGACGTTCAAAGTTTGGGGTGCGATTATTTAGTGTGCTCTGCCTATAAGTTTTTTGGACCCCATTTAGGTATTGCCTACATTGCACCGCAACATTTGCAATCGCTAAAACCATACAAGGTTGAACCAGCAACCAATATTGGTCCGGGTAGATTTGAAACAGGGACTCAAAGCTTTGAATCATTGGCAGGTTTAGTCGCGGCGATTGAGTATTTAGCCCAATGGGGCGAAGGAAAGGGTACTCGTGAAAAGTTAATATCATCTGCTAACATCATTGCTCAGCATGAAGAACAAATTAGTCGTTACTTTTTAGAAAGGCTGTCTAGATTAGACTACATGACACTCTATGGGATGCCGGAAGCCGACCATCAGCTGAGAACCCCAACCTTTGCTTTACGTTCAAGTGTACATTCACCGGAATGGATGGCAAAAGTACTCGGTGAAGAGAATATCTGTGTTTGGAACGGGCATTTCTATGCGTTAGGCTTGGTCAAGCAGCTTGGTATTGAGGAGTCAGGGGGCGTATTACGTGTGGGCTTTATGCACTATAACACCTTGGCGGAAGTCGATACGTTTTTCGACGCCCTTGAATCGATGCATTAATGTTTGTCCGTCATTGCCCTCGTGAAAGAGGGCAATGATTGGGTGCAAAAATAGGGGGATTGTTACAGATAGCGCGCTGTTAACAATTGGTGTTTTTTACCCCCTTACCTTACAGGCTATTCGGAGACTTCTACTTCGTAAGACGTAAATTTTCTAATGTTAATCACGCCCGTGTCGAAGATCAGATATTGACCTTTAATTCCCTTTAGTATGCCTGAAACAACAGGTTCTTTATCGAAATTATGGGACTTGATTTTTGTCGGGTGTTCTTCTACCGGATAGCTAAGAGACGTAATGTTTTCGGCAAGTATTTCGATAGATTGCTCGCCATATTGTGCTCGGATTTCCGCAATCTTATCCGCTACAAGAGGAAGTAGCTCTAGCGCTTTTTCTTGCAACGCAATTGGCGAGCCATCCTCTTTTAATAGTGTGCGCCAATTGGTTTTGTCGGCAATGTGTTTCGCCAGTTCAATCTCAATTAAGCCAGAAATGTAGCGAGTTGACACTTTTAATATAGGTAGACCTTGTGTGGCACCTTGATCAATCCAGCGAGTGGGGATTTGAGTGTGGCGAGTGATACCTACTTTTAGGCTAGAGGTATTCGATAAGTAGACAAAATGGTCCACCATGCAGTTGGCTTCCCCCCACTCAGGCTCTCGGCAGGTACCGGCATCATAGTGGCACGTTTCAGGTTTCATTATGCACATGTCGCAACTGGCGAGCTTACGCATACAGACAAAGCAGTGACCTTGAGAGTAGCTTTTTTTAGTCTTCTTACCGCAGGCACTACAAAAAATATTGCCAGTATGGGTAAGAGTTAATGTGCGACCGATGAAAGACGCGAGTTCGATTTCTTGCTCGCCGACAGGTAGGCGATATTGAACCGTTGAGTCGAGAGTAGCACGCATTTTGGATAGCGTACCAGATGCTAAAAGCGACATGACATTACTCATTTTTGTTGTTTTATTTAGTGTAACAAATACAGCGCTTGTGGTCTGTTTAAAAAGAGAGCGGAGTCTGCGGTAATAGGGGAATGAGCTACTGAATGATTTATAGATCATAAGAAATTGTCAATGTTAGACGTCATATACAGCGAGAGGCTTCATGGTATCGTGAATTGAGTATTGCTAATGGATGAGGCAAGCGCTAGTTTTATTGATGGATTAGTCAGAATTTGAGTTTAGCGCTACCCAATGAAGTTTCCTTATCGTTTATTGCTGTTATTGGTTTTTGTGACGGTTGCGTTTGTTCAGTTTTACCATTTGTGGGGAGAACAGAAACGGCTTGTCTTAACCACAAACAAATTCGAACTCTTTGCTACCAACGATCAACAAGATGGGGGGCAAAGTCAGTCGATCTTAACAACAAGCAATAATCAGACACGACTTAACTGTGAGTTAAAAAGTAGCGACTACCCTTGGCCATATTGTGGTCTGTCGATTCACCTAAGTGCTGACGCATCCAAAGGCATAGACTTGTCCAGTTATCATACACTCGAAATTGAGCTCGATTATTCATTGCCAGCTGATGTGGATAAAACGTTGCGTCTTTACTTTAGAAATTATAATCCCGCTTATTCTAACCTTGAAGACGAGTATACCCATAAGTACAACGGTATTACGCTCAACCATGAGAGCGGGCTGCTGTCGATTCCCATCAAGAACTTTCAAGTTATGACGTGGTGGTTGGTTGATAACAAAATACCGATTAAATTTGCTTCTCCTGAATACAGTAACATCACCAAATTTGAGTTGGCGACTGGCTCTGGCTCAATGTTGGGAGAGCACCAAATAGTAATTAAGAACATTACTTTAATAGGGCGATATATTGAGGGAGAGTCGCTTTTTCTAATGTTACTGGCTGGTTGGGTTATGGCGGCGATTTCTTTGATCGCCTGGGAGTTTAGAAAGCACCGTAGAGATATAGAGCGTTCGCATCGTAGAACGGCTCATTTGGCGCGCCTCAACCAAAGATTGACCAGCGAAAATATTATGTTCGCCGAGTTAGCGCATAAAGATGCTCTGACAGGGATTCGAAATCGTCATGCAGTAAGAGAATGGTTGGAGAACCAGCAACGAAATTGCTCGAAAGGCGTGATGAGCCTCCTTTTTATTGATATTGATTACTTTAAGTCTATCAATGATAGCTACGGGCATAGTGTTGGCGATGACGTTCTACGTGAATTTGCAGTGATATTGTCGGATGTTGTTAGCGAACAAGACATAGTTGTACGTTGGGGCGGAGAAGAATTTGTTATTTTTTGTTTAGATAAAAATTGCGAGATGGCAGCGCGAGAAGCAGAAAAAATTCGACAGAAAGTCAGTAGTCATTTATGGATACACGGCGATTCGCTGACCTGTAGTATCGGTGTGTCTGAGGTGTGTGCGGATAATGTCTATGGTGCGATAACCCAAGCCGACAATCGGTTATATCGTGCAAAACAAGCGGGCAGAAACTGTGTCGTGTTTAGCTAATGACGGCTTATTTGAGTTATGTATAAACATCATTGAAATTATCAACATTGATGAAAATTACGGGTTGAGGTGAGATTCTATAGGGGCAGTTTGTATCATCTCGCGTTCTATCGCCTCCGTTTCAGAAATGATGGGTTCTTTTGGACCTAAATATTTAGGTTGCGTGTCCATAATGTAGAGATCCAAAAACGCTTTTGTTCGTGCAAATACTTCTCTAAGACGTACAGAAAAACCAGATTTCGTCGTGGGACCGGAAACGGCTAAGCAAGTTGCGTTAATATCGTAAGAGCGGGCGATAAACAGCGCTCGTTCGCAATGAAACTTTTGCGTGATGATTAAGAAGTCATCAGTATCGAAGATTTTTTTGGCTCGCACAATGGAATCTAGCGTCCGAAAGCCAGCGTAATCGAGGTGAATGGCGGGCTCCGGTACTTCCGCTCGTAATAAGTCCCGTTTCATCGTCCAAGGTTCGTTGTATGAACGATGAGCATTGTCTCCGCTCAGTAAAAAGTGTGACACCTTCCCTTCGTCGTAGAGAGCAATAGCCGCTTCGATGCGATGTGAATAATACTCATTGAGTGTACGCCCCAAGTATTTACTGGTGCCCAACACGACCGCAACTTGGACGTTATCTATCTCTTCAATAGACGTGAGAATGCGGTCTTCAGCCTGCCAGCTGACCCAACGGTCAACGGAGATGACAAAGACAACGAACATGATGACGGTATAACAAGCAATACGAAGCCCTCTCTTGATGAAAGAGAACATGGATGCGGAGAACAACGTTTCCTTGTTAAATCTAAAGGTCACTAAATCTGACGATTCCTTTGAGCCCAAATGCCTATACTCACAAAGCTTAGAACCACAATGCTGAACATCAAGCCGGGTTCGGTACTATCCAAAACATCTGCTAATAAGGGCGTTGCTTTTATTATGACCAGCCCATATCCAAATGCGTTAAGTAGTATAAAGCAGACCGTGCGAATTGCGAAATTTGTGTTTCGTAATGCATTTCGCATCAAGCGGTTAATGTCTGCACCTAATACGACAAGTACGCAAGCAACAAGTGCCGTTGAAACCTCAAAAAGATAGGGAGAGATAAATTGGCCACCGGGCGAGAAGATGTGGAACATAGGGGAGATCCTTACTTATTCGGGAAAATGGAGTCGAAAACAAAGTTATTAAACAAAAAAAAGGCCCTTGTAAACAAGAGCCTATGTGTAGGTAAACCGCTAAATGTGAGGTGTATTCCGTTTAGAACGCCGAGCGCTTGTACTTACGGTACACTGGCTGCCAGAAGTTTTCTTCAATCGCTTCACGTAGCGTCTCGTCAGAGGTTTCTTTCGCAACGCCTTGCTCGATGGCTTTTTTAGCGACGGCAAAGGCAATGCGTTTAGACACTAAATGAATCTCTTCTAACGGTGGCAATAATTGCCCAAAGCCTTTTTGTGCTAATGGAGAGCACTCGGCCAACGCACGGCTAGATTCCATTAACATTTCATCGGTAACGCGTGATGCTTGAGCCGCGAGTACACCAAGCCCGATACCAGGGAAAATGTAGCTGTTGTTACACTGCGCGATAGGGTAGGTTTTTCCTTCCACCACAACAGGATCAAAAGGGCTGCCTGTTGCGACCAATGCTTGACCTTTGGTCCAGCGAAGAATGTCATTAGGTGTCGCTTCAACACGGCTTGTCGGGTTTGAAAGTGGGAACACAATTGGGCGTTCACAGTGTTGATGCATCTCTTGGATGATCTCTTTACTAAACAGACCTGGCGCACCAGATACGCCAATTAATACTGTTGGCTTACCATTTTTAATGACATCGTGTAGCGAGAAACCACTGTTTTCACTTTGCCAATCGGCAGTGTTAGTGTGTTTTTGAACCAAACGTTGTTGGAAGTCGAGAAGGTTTTGCATGCCTTCTTGCAATAAGCCCCAACGGTCGACCATAAAGACTTGTGAACGCGCTTGTTCATCAGAGATGCCTTCAGAGACCATTTGCGCCACAATTGCTTCGGCAATACCGCAACCTGCAGAGCCCGCACCCAAGAATGTAATGCGCTGATCAGACAGTTTACTGCCTGCCGCTTTACATGCCGCGAGCAGAGAACCCACGGTGACCGCAGCGGTACCTTGAATATCATCGTTAAAACAACAGATTCGATCTTTATAGCGCTCTAGTAGTGGCATCGCATTTTTTTGTGCGAAGTCTTCAAATTGAACGAGCGCATCTGGCCAGCGGCGCTGGACAGCTTGAATAAAGTCTTCTACAAACGCGCGGTATTCATCGCCGGTAATACGCGGATGACGCCAACCCATGTACATAGGGTCTGCAAGACGTTGTGGATTATTGGTTCCCACATCAAGCACGATTGGCAACGTGTAGGCAGGGCTAATTCCGCCACATGCCGTATAAAGTGCCAGCTTCCCAATTGGGATCCCCATGCCGCCAATGCCTTGGTCTCCCAATCCCAAGATACGCTCACCATCTGTGACAACGATAACTTTAACGTTGTGGTTACGTGCATTGTTCAGCAAGTCGTCAATACGATCACGGTTTGGGTAAGAGATAAATAAGCCGCGTCCACGACGATAGATGTTTGAGAAGTTTTCACACGCTGCCCCAACCGTTGGGGTGTAAATGATCGGCATCATTTCTGAAATATGGTTTTGAACCAGGCGGTAAAAAAGCGTCTCATTGGTGTCTTGGATGTTACGAAGATAAATGTGCTTATCCATGTCGCTTTCGAAGCTCGTATATTGCTTATACGCGCGGTCTACTTGTTCTTGAATAGTCTCAGTCGTTTCCGGCAGTAGCCCTTCTAAGTTGAAAGACATGCGTTCTTCGGTGTTAAAGGCGCTGCCTTTATTAAGGAGCGGGGTACTAAGTAGGGCAGGGCCTGCATATGGGATATAAAGCGGTCGTTTATTGTTATTCATGGGTTACCTGTTTGGGAACAGTGGAGATGGAATTGAGCACAATTAAGATGCGTAATTTACCATATAATTCACCATATCGCGATGAAGTTTTGTTAACGGCTTGTGTCACACTAGGTAAAAGTGCACCGATGCACCTCGAAACTTTGTTGGACCCTCGTTATACTCACTTTCCCAATACTTATTGCTTAGTGTCGTTATGATTTCTCTCCCAATTGATAGCATTGAATCCGAATTTAAACAGTTACTTACTCAGCACCATTTGGTGGTTGAAGCTGAAACGGGATCGGGTAAATCGACACGTTTGCCACTTTGGGCGATGACACAAGGTCGGGTGCTGGTGGTTGAACCGCGTCGGATTGCGTGTACCTCGCTGGCTGGGTTTGTCGCAGAAACGCTATCTGAAAAGGTAGGTGTGAGTGTGGGGTATGCGATAAAGCTCGAAAGTTGCTACCAAGATAGCTCTCGTGTGGTGTTTGTCACGCCGGGTGTCGCTTTGCGTTGGTTTGCTGAAAATCAACTGGCGGGCTTTGATATTGTCATCATTGATGAATTTCATGAACGGCGCTGGGATACAGACTTATTGGTGGCGCTACTAAAACAAGCACAGAGCCATAGAACTGTTATCACGTCGGCGACAATTGAAGGGGAAAAGCTTGCTGGGTATTTCGGCGCGCAACGTTTGGTGGCGCAGGGACGTCACTATGACGTCACGCTTCAGCATGTTCGAGCCGATAGTCGCCAGTTGCCAGATAGCCGAGATTTAGAGCAGAGAATCAAAGAAACGGTTGAGCGCTACTGGCATACATTAAACGGTGATGTGCTGGTGTTTCTCCCTGGTCGCAAGGAAATTCAACAAACGGCGTCTATGTTACGAGCAATGGCCGAGCAATACGATATTGTTATCGCTCCATTATACGCGGCGGTCACAGATACGGAACGTGCGCTCGCAATGACAAAGCAGACCAAGCGTAAGATTGTGTTGGCGACGAACGTGGCCGAAACCTCGCTGACCATACCGAATATTGAATTGGTGATCGATTCAGGTCTTGAGCGCCGCAATGTGCAAAGAAATGGTCGTACTACGCTGATGTTGTCTCATATCTCCAAAGCCAGTGCTAAGCAGAGAAGTGGGCGAGCGGGTAGAGTGATGAACGGGCAATGCGTACGTTTGTATGGAGAACATGCCGCCCTTGCTGTCGTGACGCCTCCAGAACTTCAGCGAGAGTCTGTTGTGGAGCCTGCTCTTGTTGCGGCAATGTGTGGGCAGTCGCTAGAGGGATTGGATTTTATCGATGCTATTCCCGTGAAATCGCTAGAACAAGCTAGGCAGCATTTAACGGAACTTGGTGCAATTAATGAGTTTGGTATCACCGATCATGGCCGTCAGCTCGCCCCATTACCTGTTGATACCTTATACGCACACCTGATCGCTAAGATGCCGACTAACGCATTAAAAGAAGTGATGATCGACTTAACGGCGGCGTTGTGCACAACAGGCAGCGTGTACCAGCTCTCTAGTAATGAAGAAGCACTTGAAGCGTTGGATAAACAAGAGCCAAGAGGCTGCGATGCCACGCTTTTAGTTGGACTGGTACGTGGCAAGGTGTTTGGCGGCATCACCGTTAATGCGGAAGCGTTAAAGGAAGCTCAAGGTCTATCCCAACAGATGCGAGACGTATTTCAACTGCCTACACGAGAGGTCGCGTCACGTTATGATGTTTCTGAGTGGATACTGGCAACGATTCAGGCTAACAATGAACTGTTATTTGTTCGCCGAAAGAAGCGTAAAGAGGCGCTCGGTAATGGTCATATGGAAGTGCTTCTTGGACGGCAGAGTCGACTTAAACCAAGCTCTGAAGGGGCATTAGTCTTTGCTATTCATAGCTTACCAGGGCGCGGCGTTAGGGAAACAATGAATCTAGCGACTGCGGTTATGCCCGTCAGCATGACGATGATCGAACACTCAGGAGTTGGCCAGTGGCAGACAAAAGAAACCGTTAATACGGAACTGGGTCTGAAAAATTTCGATGAATTGCAATACGCTGGAAGGGTGATTACCACTCGATTATCAGAACCTGAAGGTGGTAGTGCATTAACCATGATGGTCAACGCCATCATGAGTAAGAAGGTTTTTCCTGCGTTAGCTCATCGTATTAACAGTGAGCTACAGCATTGGCAGCTCTACCAAGATTTAGGGTTGGCTGAGCACAGTAAAGTAACCTCACCGATCACTGTAGAGCAATGGCTGCACGATAATCTGAAAGCATTGGGCGTGGAGTCATTGAGTGATCTTGAGTTATTGGATGAAGACGATTTTATTGTCGAAGGAATTCCGGAGTGGGAGTACCAAGATTTTGCCGCGCGATTTCCGCTTATCATTCAGTTAAGTGGTTTGAAACTGGATGTGGAGTATTTTGGACGTAGCAAACTCGTCCAGATTCACTTCAACGGAGGCAGTAGAAAGGCGGATCCAATGCGCAAAGAGTTGCCAGCGTGGCAAGGGTGGCGTGTCCGTTATAAAAAAGCAAGCCGAGTGATCGATTTAAGATGAGCGATTTAAAAGCCAGGCTGGTGCACGCAATCGGTTAAATAAGGTTATGCAATCTTGTGCATTTTTGTTCATATTATGTTGCGAATTAGATTTTTATATCACTATTAAATCGCCAATGAAGTAATAAAAGATGATTTTAATATATCCTATTGCTATATGCTGATTGTTGGACAATAGTAGCTATATAACATTCTGTAAGCAGGAGTGGTGATGAGCAGTGAGACCCTAACGGAAATAGAATTTGACTATACAAGCTTTCTTGGCGCATCTTGCAGTAAGAAGTGGACGTTTCTTGAAGCATTAAGCTCTGTCGCACCTATTTTTGGTGAAGTTTGGAAAGCGAACGCAAAAGGATTGGAGGATGTAGACTCACGTTTGTGGAATGAAGCACTCAATACGCTTTCAACCCGACAAAGTGATGAGCGGAATTTGATTCGCTTGATTAGGCTGGCTCGCGAGGAAAAAATTACCCGCCTTAGAGTCGTGATGCCTTATTCATTAGAAGCCGAACAATTAGAAGAGATTCAGTCAAAAACCCAAGCCGAAGTTTTACTAAATAGCGATGATGATGTACTAACGATCATACTATCGTCGTAATTGAAAAGAGAGGGGCATCTAACCCCTCTCTTGCTATCAATACGTTAGTGGCCGGTAAACGAGAAATTAGTCAGCGATCAAATCATAATCGCGGCGAAGAATATCAATGATTTCTTGTTTAGGGTTATCGCTTAATACAATTTTTTGTCCGGTAATTTTCTCTGCAATACCAATATAGGTTTCAGATACGCTGGTTAGTGCGTCAAGCGGTAGAGCATTATTGATTGCTAATGCTTCACGTTCTGGCATGCGTTCTTTGTTGAGCAGAATATCTGGATCTGGGAAGTAGTTAAGTAGAAACTGCCTAAAGCCTTCTTTAGAGTTTTCGACGATGTTACCTTCTTGATAAGCCGTAGTATCCCAAATGCGAGATGAGTCTGGTGTTCCTACTTCATCCATGTAGATCAATTTCTCATTGCCACTTGCATCAGTCACATAGCCAAACTCAAATTTGGTATCGACAAATGTTTGATCAATTTGCTCAAGCGCGTCGCTAATGACAGCAAAACCTTCTTTTAGCAATTTTTCGTATTGTGCGACACCTGCGATGTCAGAGAAGTTAAAGGCTGAGTAGTTATCGACGATATTGTCGCGAGTGATATTAACGTCATCCGCTTCTGGTACACCCGGGATATCACGTAAAATTCCTTTTGTTGACGGAGTAATGAGTACGTCGTCAAGTTTAGAATCTTTCTTTAATCCTTCTGGCAAGGTAATACCACAGAATTCTCGCTCGCCTTGCGCATAGGCGCGCCACATTGACCCCGTGATGTACTGGCGGCAAATAGCTTCAATCATGACGGGTTTGGCTTTTTGAACGATCCAGATAAATGGATGAGGAATATCTAAGATGTGGCTATCGGCAAGCCCGCTCTCTTTAAAGAGCTTAAACCAGTGATTAGAAATAGCATTGAGTGCTGCTCCTTTTCCGGGAACGCCTTTTAGTCCACCTTCACCATGCCAGATACAATCAAACGCTGAAATGCGGTCACTGATTACCATAATAGCCAGAGGGGCATCTTCTGCCACATCATAACCTTTATCTTTTATCAGGCGGCGACTATCTGCTTCGGTCAACCAATAGACTGAACGTACTTTGCCACTATGCACAGGCTTATCGGTACGAATTGGGAGATCATCGTTTACAGCAAGGACTTGATCAGCGAGACTCATTGAGACATTCCTATCTAACGTTGGCGTCGCAGCAAAGGCGACAAAGAAGAAAGAGCAACTAAATGCTCACTTTTCCCCGCATCATACCAGAATTCAGACGCGCTTCCATCATAAAAGCAAACGTTTGCTTTGTTTTCTTATTTATCTTTCTTGTCCGTTCATAAAAGCGTCATTTCTAGGCTTGATCAATTATTCAAGAGGGAATTAGTGTAGATAAGAAGAGGGCGCAAGAAAAATAACTTCACAGTTATATTGCTGAGCAAGCTGTTGTAAGTGCTGCTGGCTAGCGGATGAAAAGTCACCATGGGCAATAATGGCACAGGCATTACCTGACTGAATCGCCTTTTCGATAACCTGTGTCTGGCTTAAGTGCAGTGATGGTTTCATTTGCACCATATGGTTACCAAGCTCTTCATAATGAGAAATTTGTGCCATTGTTGGGCGAGGGCATTCTGCAGTAAGTAGTATCCATTGATGTTTTGAAGCGAGCTGAGACACCTGACTAAGTACATTCGTTGCCATTGCCCGCTGATACGGCGGCAGTGCTCTTTTGGTCGTAGCGTCACGACGTGAGTGGATGTTCAGTGGGTTAAGAATTTCAGTATCTCGCAACATAAACCTGTCCTTTTATACATGCTGTATGTCTATACAGTAGTTTTAAGGTGTAAAAAGGTCAATGTGTTTTTTAAGTCTATTCGAGGTTATTTTTTAAGATGTTGATATATAAGTAATTATAATTTTAGTAAATGTGATGTCGAGCAAAATAGCTTTCGGAAATAGACGTAATAGCGCTGAGGTACTGTATAAGCACTGTATAACTACTGCGTGGAGGGAGTCAGTCCGTAGCGATTTAACGATTGTTAATCATGTGACTATTATTAATCGCGTAACTATTATTAATCACGTAACTATTGTCGGTAGCGGCTGTAGCTTGCTTACTAATGCAGAGGTTTAAATAGCGGCGGTGGGTTTAGCGATGTTGTAGCGTTTGATTTGCCTATGAGGGTGCGTGAACGTAGCAGAGGAGTATGGCGAGTAGATATAAAATAGAAGTAATAACGCCCCTTTTTTAAAAGAGGCGCTTGAGACAAAACTAAGACTTACATAGGGAGTCTCTGTATTCCAACTCCGCTTGATTAAATTGCCTTACATCCATCGCGGCGTAATTGACGCACCCCTCACACGAGAAATGACACTTGCCGTCGACATATTGGTGCTTAGTCACATAGTTTGGCTTCTGGCACCAATCACAAAAACCTTCAATGGTGAACGTATACATTTTTTCTCCCCACCCTTAAATACTGGGTGTTATTCTCACCACTGATTATGACATGAAATGGCACGCGATGTTAAATAATTGTTTCATTTATTGCGTTTTTATAAGTATTAGTGAGAACGGTGCGAGTTTTAATGAATTTTTTGAGACTGCTTAACATGTAACATGAGCGTTTTAAACGCGATATTGAGCTGCTTCATTTCGTCTTCAGATCCTTGAATGTCAGGATGAAAAATACGAGAGAGTTGCTTATAGCGAGATTTCAGTAGGGTAGGTGTGAGCAGCTTTTGTTGCTTGGGCGCAAACCCAAAACGCAAATACGCCTCTTCGAAAGCGCTTGGTGGAGGCGTTGTAGGCGCACTCTTTTGTGTGGTTTGCGCTATTTTTAATTTGTGCTGAAGTGTTGCAATGGTTCGTTGCTGAGCTTGTAACACTTCTTGTAAACGTGGATCACCACGACGTTCATTCGATTGAGATCGTTTGAATTGTACCAAATAGTAGCCAACGCTTATCAAGATGAGCAATAGCACTACCCAATATACGAAGTGTGTACTCCAAGAGAGAGTACCGCTGTTGTTATGTATAACATTGCTATTGTTATGTTTCTCACTGCTAACGTTAGGTTGATTACTCGCTGATGCCGCGGGTTGAGCGAGCGAGGCTTGGGGGGCAGCTATTCCTTCTTGCTGCTGTAAAGCGTCTATTTGGCGGCGTTGTCGCTCGTTAAATTGCTGTTGCAGTGCGTGCTCAAATTCTGACTCAAAGGCGCTAGATTGCTCAGCAGCCAAGGAATACCAAAGCACGGCTTGGTCGGTGGCTGGAATATTTACGTTATTATCACTATAGAGTTTAGCGAGTTTGCCATAAGTACTTTTGTCACCTAACACCGCAAGTTTGGTGTATAAAAGCGCGGCACGGGAAGCGTTTTGTGTGATCCCTCTTCCGTATTCAAGTGCTTGGGCATAGTTGTAGGTCGCATTAAGGTGACCATTGTTACTTGCCTGTTGATACCAGTAGCTGGCTTTGGCAAGGTCTTGTTTAACGCCTTGCCCCGTCTCATAAGCAAGGCCTAACTGATACTGGGCATTGGCGTCATCAAGGAGGGCTTGCTGCTCTAGGGAAGCGATGGGGCTAGCCAGAGCTGCTGTATGCAGCACAATATACAAGGTAATGACACGGATAGTCATTGACCATCCCTGATAAAGCCGCTGAGTCATCATCTTCCTTAATAACGAATAATAGGTAACACTATTTGAGCATTTTAGGGGCTTGTGCGCCATTGATTGGTCGGTTTACTGAGAGCTTACGACCTTTCTTTAGTCCAACTTCGTAATCAGCAGTGATATTTTTCATCGCGTCTCTAAGTTGTTGTTTGAATGTCTCACGGTCGATATTTTTAAACTCTTTATCGATGTAATTGTTGATTTTGTTGTTTGACTCATCGTCAGGGGTAATGATTGGAAGCTTTTCTAGTGCGCCTTCGATCCAGCCTGAAACAAAAGAATTTACACGTCGCGTGACTTCAGTTGTAGAAGTACCCGAGCCAGCAAAGCCATTTCTAAACTGCCCAGTATGCTCATTCATTTCTCGATAGATAATATCGAATGCGAACGCTGCGAAGATCGCTCGATCGGCCTCACCAATAAACTCAACACGTTTGAGTCCTTTGTGATTCAGCAAAACGGCCTCCACGCCAAATTTGGTGTTAATACCACGAATAACGCGTAGAAGAGTGGAACTAATATTAGCTGGCAACAAATGTGTCGATTGGGTTTTCCCCATTTTGATGAACTCGATGTCATCTTTATCCAGCCCATACTTCAGCATGAGGTTATGCGCCATTTTGATCGCATTTGCGGCTTCATTGACGTTAGCTGAATTACCTAGTTCAAGGCATTTGGCAATTTTTTTAAGGGCTTTTTGTTTATCCATCGACAATGTGAGTTCTCTGTACCGCGAAAGAAAAAGGGCACTATTTTAACGATTTTCCATGGAAAGGGGAAGCGTGGGTTTGGATTTAGGTTATGTGATGACTTGAATGATGTTGCCGTTATTATTAGATGAGTCATTTAAGAGAGAGTCGTAAAGACTCTCTCTTAGTCCTTAGGTGTGACATAAGCCTAGGCGTTAGATGCCTAACTCATCTAACAAGTCTTGGCTTGTACTGCTTTGTTTTGTTTCGACTTTCTCTGCTGCTTTATCTTTTATTGCTTGCTCAATAATAGCGTCAGGGGATTCATCGGCTTGCACTTCAAATTCTTCCATTTGGATGAACTCGGTTTTATCCATAGCAAACTCTAAATAGAAGATATTGTTGTTTGCGGTTGAGAAAGTGACTCGTCTTGCCTGTGGGCGCTCTAAGTTAGTATCAACCGATAGCACTACCTGCTTGTTTATCGCCAGCATCTTAGGTTGATTTTGCGTGATATTGGTTTGCAGTTCTTTTCTCACTTTATTAGTGAAATCACCAACCAGTTGATTCATTAGCTCACCAAGTACGTCGCCGACTTCATCTGCGTTATGGTGGATCGCAAGCTCTTCTTCAGGCATGCCCATACTGCGCATGTAGTTGGAATATACTTCTAATGCTGCTTGAGAAGTGAAGTTGATGACAACAAGGCCTGAGAAACCACCATCAAATAATACAAAACAACCGAAATCGGGTTTGAGCGTGGTTTTAGTGATTTTTTGTACCATGGCAGAATACGTTACGCTAGATTGCGTTGCCGCTGTTAGTACATGTGATACGGATTGGCATAGCTTAAGAAGGATGTCTTCCGTGGTAATAACCTTGGTTTTTTTCATTAGATACCGCTTTATTGAATGTCTGCTTCCTTGATAGTGCCGAGTTTGGCATGAAGGAAACATCTTGAAAAGATATAAACGATGCACAATTGCTATGAGATTGCGATTTGATCACACTTTTAATTGTTGTAAAGTGACGAGATAAGTAAAATTAGTACGCACCTGCAAAAAACTCAGGAAATCACGGCCTAAGCATGTGAATGATTGGTGTTAATTGTCAGCTGCATCATCACTTTTTAATACTCCCTTGCTGAGTGGATCAGCATGTTTAGGGGCAGGAAGCAAAATGTTACCAAGACTCAGTTCTCAATCTGATATTAATCCTACAGTGATCGCTTTTCTTGATCAGCTTAATCAACAAGGTTTCTCTGGCGACATTGAAACGCAGTATTCAAGTCGCCTTGCGGTGGCAACGGATAATAGTGTCTATCAGGTACTCCCACAGGCAGTGGTTCATCCTAAGACAACTAACGATGTTCAAATCATTGCTCAACTTGCAAATACTGACCCATTTAGGTCTATTCAATTTTCCCCTCGCGGTGGAGGGACAGGCACAAATGGTCAGTCACTGACTTCTGGAATTGTGGTTGATTTATCTCGTCATATGAATCAGGTGTTGGAGGTTAATGAAGCTGAAGGCTGGGTTCGAGTTCAAACTGGAATGGTCAAAGATGCGCTTAATGACGCGGTTCGCCCATACGGCTATTTCTTCTCCCCGGATTTATCAACCAGTAACCGAGCTACTGTTGGTGGAATGATTAATACTGACGCGTCGGGGCAAGGGTCATTAAAATATGGTAAGACATCGGATCATGTATTGTCTCTACAGGCGGTACTTGCTGACGGTTCTGTATTAGAAAGTGATGGTTCTCTCGGGTTTTCTGGAGATGATAACTTCGTCTCGACAGCATTAACGGTGTCCGAGCAAGTGTGCCGTGAACATCGCCCACTTATTGATGAGAAATTTCCTGCGCTTAATCGTTTCTTGACGGGGTATGATCTTAAAAACGCGTTTGATCCCAACAATAATTCGTTTGATATCACCAGAATATTGTGTGGTGCGGAAGGCTCGCTCGCGTTTATTACCGAAGCTAAGCTGAACCTGACCCCTATTCCTAAAGCACGAACCTTGATCAATGTTAAATACAACACGTTTGAAGCGGCATTAAGAAATGCACCGTTTATGGTTCAAGCCAATGCATTGTCAGTAGAAACCATTGATTCAAAAGTATTAAATTTAGCTAAGCAAGATATTGTTTGGCACACGGTGAGCGACTTAATTACCGATGTACCGGGTAAAGAGATGCTCGGCATCAATATGGTTGAGTACGCAGGCGCAGATGAGCAAGAAGTTCGCCTTAGTGTGGAGCAGTTAACCGCGCAACTTGATGAGATGTTGAAAACCGAGAAGGGCGGCATTATTGGCTACCAAGTCACAAGTGATGTTGCCAGTCTTGGTCGAATTTATAACATGCGCAAAAAAGCCGTTGGTTTGCTTGGCGCAGTAAAAGGTAGTGCTAAGCCGATTGCCTTTGCGGAAGATACCTGCGTACCACCAGAAAACTTAGCGGATTTCATTGATGAGTTTCGCGCTTTACTCGATGGGCATGGATTGCATTATGGCATGTTTGGCCATGTTGATGCGGGGGTGTTACATGTTCGACCTGCACTGGATATGTGTGACCCGGAACAAGAAGCGTTGATGCATCGAGTGTCGGACGAAGTCGTGAAGCTGGTGGCGAAGTATGGCGGCTTAATGTGGGGAGAGCACGGGAAAGGATTTCGCTCAGAATATGGCCCTGCATTTTTTGGCGAGACGCTTTTTAATGAATTGCGTCGAATCAAGTCAGCATTTGATCCGCACAACAAGATGAACCCAGGCAAGATATGCACGCCTCTTAATAGCCAAGACGAATTGGTTAAGGTTTCAGATGTTAAACGAGGCACGTACGATCGCCAAATTCCGATCGAAGTTCGTGATAGTTTCTCTCAGGCCATGGAATGTAACGGTAATGGTCTGTGTTTTAACTATGATACGGCATCGCCTATGTGCCCATCGATGAAGGTGACAGCGGATAGACGCCACTCTCCGAAGGGGCGAGCTGGCATGGTTCGAGAGTGGCTTCGACAGCTGTCTGAACAGGGTTTCGACGTGATTGAGTTAGAAAATCAGACCCAATACACGAGCAGCGCAAAAGGCTTGATCGAAAAGTGGCGTAATACACTGAATAAGCGTCATGAGTATGATTTTTCGCATGAAGTGTACGATGCGATGAACGGATGCTTAGCTTGCAAAGCCTGTGCTAGTCAGTGCCCAATTAAGGTCGATGTACCTAGCTTTAGAGCTCGGTTTTTGAACTTGTACTACACTCGCTATCAGCGTCCCGCGAAAGATTATTTAGTGGCAAACATTGAGACATTGCTGCCTTATATGGCAAAAATGCCCAAGACGATAAACTTCGCGCTCAAACAACCGTGGGTTCAATCTCTTACCGCTAAAAGTGTTGGCTATGTTGATGCACCTTTGTTGTCTGTACCAACGCTAGAGCAGCGAATGAAGGCGCAGCTAATAGAAGCGTTTGATTTAGAGAAGTTGTCAAAACTGACGGATGCTCAGCGAGCGGAGTATGTCTTTATTGTTCAAGACCCATTTACCAGTTTCTACGACGCAGCGGTAGTTGAAGACTTTGTTAAGCTTGCGTTCGTACTAGGGAAAACACCTGTGATGTTGCCGTTTAAACCAAATGGTAAAGCCGCGCATATCAAAGGATTTTTGAAGCAGTTTGCACAAGGCGCTCAATCCACGGCAGATTTCCTACAGCAAGTCGCACAGCTCAATATTCCGTTGGTTGGTGTCGACCCAGCACTTGTTCTTTGTTACCGCGATGAATACGTTGAGATTCTTGAAGAAAAACGCGGTGAGTTTGATGTTCTGACGGTACATGAGTGGTTATTGCCATTGATAAGTACGCTCACCTCATCGCCATCTAGTGACAAAGAACCTTGGTATTTGTTTGCGCACTGTACCGAAAAAACCAAGATGCCAAATGCAGAGAAGGAATGGGGCACTATTTTTCAGCACTTTGGTGGCGTGTTACACACAGTGCCAGTAGGTTGCTGTGGTATGGCGGGTACGTTTGGGCATGAGTCAGATAAGCTACAGATGTCGAAAGATATTTATGGACTCAGTTGGAAGCCGCAGATAGCATCTTTGCCGAAAGAGCGCTGTCTTGTGACCGGGTATTCTTGTCGAAGCCAAGTGAAACGCATTGAAGATCAGCCAGTTCAGCATCCTCTACAAGCAATATTGCGTTTGATTAACATTGTTTAATTACATTGTTTGATTACATTGTTACTTAAGTATTGATAGTCGAATTGCTAGGTTATTGGTCAGTTTATAAGCCGTAGACTGACCTTGCTGCTTACGGATGGAGTCGACGACCATGTTAACCGCAGTAGTAATAGCAGCTTTATTAAAGGAGTAAGCCATGCTTAAAGGGTTAGAGCTTAAAGTACCGCCAGTGGTGGTTTTTATTATTTTTGCGGTGGTGATGTACGGTATTCACGCGGTTGATAGTACTTGGCTATTTCTCTACATTCCTTTAAAAGTGGCTTGGATTGGACTGCTTGTCCTGATCAGTGGCTACGTTGGTGTGTCTGGCGTGAGAGAGTTCCATCGTTCAAGCACAACGGTTGATCCTACTCGTCCGCACAAAGCCAGTAAAATTGTTGATTCAGGCGTGTTTACGGTGACAAGAAACCCCATGTATGTCGCCCTGTATTGTTTATTACTGGCTTGGGGTGTTTATTTAGAAGATGCGCTAGGCTTACTCGTCAGTCTATTGTTTATTGTCTATATGACTCGATTTCAGATTAGACCGGAAGAGCGCATTCTAGAGGATAAGTTTGGAACAGAATACCGAGATTATAAAGCCAAGGTGAGGCGATGGATCTGAGTGGATGATCCTGCTCATTGCCTTTTAATTACGTTAAACGCCAGCATCAGCTGGCGTTTAACTATCATTTAAGCCAGCGGCCCATTTTGTTCAATAAAATCCGTTTTGCGTTGGTTGAAACGTTCAACTAAATCTGCGACAGCTTCATCACTGTATGGTTTTAACCCAGTGGCAACCATTCGTTTCATGCCCTTACCAACTACTTCACCATCTTCAGTAAAAGAAAAGTTAAGTGTAACTAAACCACGTTTACCTTCGACATCAAATGTCGCGCCTGTGAATTCAACTTCAGGATGTTTAAGATCGATGCGAGCAAATTCAACTTCCATACTTTCATAGATAACCAGAGGACGCTGGCAGTTGATCATCATTTGCTGCTCTTGCATTAAGGGCACCATGATGTGTGGGAAGTTCATACCAGAAAATTGCACATAGTTAGTGACCACATGTTCAATGAAAGCCTGATCATGACTGATTGCACCTTCGCGAGTCATATGTAGGTATTCTTTATCGTTGCTGTCAACAAGTGAGCTTTCGGTATCGCACTTTTTACTAACACTCAGCGGTGTTCCATTGGCGACCATACCAGAAAAATCAAAGCGCATTTTCTGGCTAATGCCTTCTTTTTGCAGTAATACCGCAAATAATAAATCGCCAGGTACGCAGAAGCGTTTTGCGTCTTCGTCATGGATAGGGTTGAAGTCACCGGCTACTATTTTTGCAAAGTGGCTGGCTTGCTGGCGAGTGAACTCAAAATGGTCGTTGGTGGTTGATACGTAAGGTGTTAGAAACATAATACTCTTCGATTAAACGCAATTGAGCGAATTATATATGAGTAATCGGATTGAATGGTCTATCCAGTGAAAATTTTGACCGTTTTACTCAACAATCTACATGGCTGTAAATCAGAGATATAGGGAGACGGATGATAAATGATCTATGTATCACTGCTTCTAGAGCCCATAGTGGATGACCAATCGCAATCATTAAGTGACGTTATACATTAGATCAAGATTAAGAGTGGGAGAGGCTCGCAAACAGGCTGGTCGTTGCCTGTTTGCGAAAAAAGTGCAGCGGTAGCTTACCAAGATGAAGGTTTGAAGGTTATTGAGCCATACTTGTTTTCATTACCGATGACTTAGACGACAGCGTTAATAACAGGATACAGACTAACGCAACCACAATGCCGAACAAAGAAAGGGTAAATACCGATGCATAACCAAATTGGTCAATCGACATACCCGCTAGCATAGCGCCAACACCGAAACCACCGGCCATACAAAGCATGAGCAACCCCTGGGTTAGCGCAGGTGACGCTGGACTTAATCGGCCTGCAATAGCAGGGATGATCATATCGTTCCAAGACATTGCTTGCATAAGTACTACGAGTAAAGCGATAGGGATAAGGCTATGTACGTCTTTCCCTGCAGTAAACCAAAATAGTGAGCCAATAACTAAGTAGACAATTTGTGCGGTAAACCAGACATTAAAAGGGCCACTTTTTTGCATCCATCTGCCAGCCGACTCCAGCATGAAAATACTGATAAATGCAGAGGCAGCCATACCAAGCGCGGAGTTACCAATTTCAACATGGTAAACCTCTTTGATGAGAAGAGGGCCGAGCTCCATAAGGTTTGACGAGAGAAACATAGAGAAAAACACGGCCAAAAGGAACAGTACCCAAGGTAGAAATTTCTTTGGCGTATCTTGAATGGTGTTTTCGTTAGTCTCGGTTTCAGAGGTAATTTCTGACACGTTGACACTAGGTGGAGGGGCAATGGAGACGACAACCAGCACGCAAACAACAAGCGCAAGCAGTATGAGCAGCTGATTATCGCTGGATACAGCAAAGTTTTCGGCAATGGCTACGAGAACACCCGTCACAATAATGCCAAAGAATTGGCACTGAAATAGACTAGTTAAACCACGGCCCTCTTGTTCTTGGTTTTGACTAGACGCGAGAACAAACGTTGGATTAAGTACCAATAGACTGACGCTACCAATTCCGATAAGAATGCCAACCGTCCAATAAATAGGCATGGTAGTTTCCGCGAAATAGAGGATCAGAAGCGCAATGATATGAATGAACAGCGCCATTCTTTGCATGATTCGGTGACAAGCGTATTTATCTGCAATTCCACCAATCAATGGTGCAAGTAGCCCTGCGCCACCAATTAGGGCCATGACTTGCCCCAACAATGCTCCGCTAGAGGTTCTTTCTATAATGATAGGATTGAGCAAGATCGCGATGCCAACCCATTGGACGATTCCAAGCGATGCTTGGGCAAAATGCCATAATCGAAAGCCGTTCATGAGCGGAGATTCCTTTATTAATAATTTACTCATGAATTGTCGATGATCTACTGTAAGTTACAAGTAAATTACCTACTGTTACCTTCTCAATCTGAGTAGCGATATTGGTTGATATTATCTTAAAGATATAGTCAAAGGCGTTGCTATATCGATGACGAGATAAAGCAGGACGGGAGGATTTTATAACAAGTGCGCTTGAGGGCTATAATTTTGTAACATCTGACGTATTAAAGTTCAAGTCTGAGTTGAATCAGCTGAGATTTCATCTAGGGTTTAGTGGGAGTGCGTGCTTTTTAGTGGATGTTCAAGTTGTTGTAGGACCAGATGTAATACATCGTGTGAATAGATCTGATTTTTAACGGACAGCGTTTGCGTCGCAACAAAGGTTAGACATGGGCGCCCCTCATTGGTAAACCTGCCAGTCTCTGAGCTATATGTCATTGGCACGGAAGAAGGACCTAAAATGGCGTTTTCTTATTTGGGTCTGCGTTGTCCACATATCGAAAAGGTAAAAATAATGAAATCACTCGTATCAATTGCCGTGCTATCAAGCTTAGCTTTGTTCGGCTGTGCAAAGTCTGAGGTGGCGAAAGATGAAGGTAAACTTAACATGGCAAACCCAGCCGCTGTGTTTTGTGAGCAGCACGGTAGCTATGACCTAGCAACAGGAGAATGCCTGTTGAGTTCAGGAAAGTCAGTTGATGCATGGACTTACTACCGAGAACAGCACAGTGATAAAGATGTTAAATCCCAAGCCCAGCGTTACTGCGAAGCGACTGAGGGTGCATATGAGGCGACAAGTCAGCAATGTACATTGGCAAACGGGGATGTGATGGACGCAGAGGAGTACTTCCGAGATCATCAGGCATCGAGCAACTAGGGTTATTTAAGTGACTTTATTTAAGCGATTGCGTTCTATTTAGGTGATTAACGTAAGGAAATACTGGTGGTTCGACGTGCGTTTTCAGGCAAGTGGGTTATTGTCGTTTTATTCGTGCTTGTACTTAGCGGGTGTAGCCACCGGATCATTGAGGCTAACCCTCAAATGTACCAAAGTTCCGGCGCCTTAGCGCCGTATCAACAAGAGACGTTTAATCAATATGCGGCGCAAACTCGTGACTGGCTAGATGAGTACCGTGTTTTTCATGGCGCTGGCTACGAACGGGAAATGGATGCGGTGAGTCCATATAAATTAGAACCAAAGGTGCCTAATGGTCATGGTGTGCTGTTAGTGCATGGATTAGGGGACTCACCATACTCTTTTGTTGATATCGCGCCTTATCTCGCCAAACAGGGCTACTTAGTTCATGTGATGTTATTACCGGGGCATGGCTCTAGACCTGCGGACTTAATGAACCCGAGTTATGAGGATTGGACAGCAGCCGTTGCTCACCAGATAGCATTGCTTCGTCAAGACGTGGATTCAGTTTGGTTAGGTGGGTTTTCGACGGGCACCAATTTGGTGACCAGTTACGCTAGCACCGATGGAGATATTAAAGGCCTAATCTTGTTTTCTCCGGCATTCATACCTAAAGACCCGTTTGCGGGGCTAGCAGGTTTTGCCAGCCATTTTGTCGATTGGGTCAGCATTGAAAAAGAGCAGAATTATTCTCGATACGACTCACTAGCAATGGATGGTGCTGCACTCTACTATCAAAGTGCGGTTAACGTACAAGCGCAGCTAGAAAGCGATGAGCTAAACGTTCCTGCGATCTTAATGCTTGCTGAAAGTGATGAACTTATTGATGCGAAGGGCGTGTACGATCTATTCAAAACACGCTTTAGCTCTCCTGAATCTGAACTTATTTGGTATGGTGATCGGGATTATAGTGATCCACGGTTTGTGAAGTTCCCCATGAAGTTACCAGAGTTTTATATACAAAGTGGCTCTCACATATCGGTGCTGTACCGCCCAGACAACCCGCTTTATGGTAGAGCAGGTTTGATGCGCCAGTGCGGAGATAATCAAGAGGGGGAAATATATAAGGTAGATTGCCCTAAAATGCCGACTTTAACTCACGCCGCTTGGGAGCTGTTTGACAATGATACCATTAGTGCGAGGTTAAGTTGGAACCCTTACTTTGAACCAACAATGAAGCGAGTGGTCGAATTTATGGAAAGAAATAAATAAAAAATTGTTTAATCCACTAATATTATTTTTAATGATGACTTAGTTTACTAGTACGCTCTATTGATCTTCATCATACTAAATATCCTGTCTTCGAGCTTAAAAAGAGTTAATTACGTTTTTTTGTTAACGATATCTCATATTGTAATCTGTGATAATGACAAATCCCTATGATCTATAGATAATTGTCTCAGTAGTTTGAAATAGACGTTTCAAATAGGTACAACAATGGAAGACTTCAACATGACAAATAGTTGGATTACACTAGATTACAAAATTGCTTTTTTCTTTCCTTCGAGATAACTCTATCGAATGCACACTCCAGTGCGCCCTGATTTTATATAGTAGATATAAGTAAAGTATATTTTAATAGATTGCTTTGTTTGTGCTGTGTTAAATCAAAAAAATAGAATTTAAAAAATAAATCGTATCTGGAAATAATTTCTAGGTAGGGTTGTCTTTAATTAATTGTTTGCTACTCAATTATATTATTGCAAGCAATAAATAGTATTAGGATAATATCATGGAAAACTTTAAACATCTGCCAGAACCATTCCGTATTCGTGTTGTTGAGCCAGTAAAACGTACTACACGTGAATATCGTGATGAAGCTATTGTAAAAGCGGGAATGAACCCATTCTTATTAGACAGTGAAGATGTCTTTATTGATCTATTAACCGACAGCGGTACAGGTTCAATTACCCAAGAAATGCAAGCTGCAATGCTGCGTGGCGATGAGGCTTATAGTGGTAGCCGTAGTTACTATGCGCTAGCAAATGCCGTTAAAGATATTTTTGGCTATGAATTGACGATTCCAACTCACCAAGGACGTGGTGCAGAGCAAATTTATATTCCAGTGCTTATTAAAAAGCGTGAGAAAGAGAAAGGTTTGGATCGTACTAAAATGGTCGCGTTGTCGAACTATTTCTTTGATACGACTCAAGGCCACACTCAAGTTAACTGCTGTGTTGCGAAAAACGTTTACACCAAAGATGCGTTTGATACTGCAGTGAATGCTGACTTTAAAGGTAACTTTGACTTAGAAAAACTGGAAGAAGCGATCATTGAAGCTGGCGCAGCCAACGTTCCTTATATTGTTAGTACCATTACTTGTAACTCTGCTGGTGGACAACCAGTATCGATCGCCAACTTAAAAGCGGTGTATGAGATCGCTCGTAAGTACGATATTCCTGTCATTATGGATTCCGCTCGTTACGCTGAAAACGCTTATTTCATTCAGCAACGTGAAGAGGGTTACCAAGACTGGACAATCGAAGAAATCACGCGCGAAACGTACAAGTATGCTGATGCGCTTGCAATGTCTGCGAAGAAAGATGCAATGGTACAAATGGGTGGACTATTGTGCTTCAAAGACGATTCTTTGATGGATGCTTACACTGAATGTCGTACTCTTTGTGTGGTACAAGAAGGGTTCCCAACATACGGTGGCCTTGAAGGTGGTGCAATGGAGCGCCTAGCTGTTGGCCTATATGACGGTATGCGTCAAGAGTGGTTAGCGTACCGTATTAACCAAGTTCAATATTTAGTAAACGGCTTAGAAGCAATCGGGGTTGTTTGCCAACAGGCTGGTGGTCACGCGGCATTCGTAGATGCAGGTAAACTGCTGCCTCACATTCCAGCGGATCAGTTCCCTGCTCATGCCTTAGCTTGTGAGTTGTATAAGGTTGCTGGTATTCGAGCGGTTGAAATTGGCTCTCTATTGCTAGGTCGTGATCCTGCAACAGGTAAGCAACACGCTTGTCCTGCTGAGCTACTTCGCTTAACGATTCCTCGTGCGACTTATACTCAAACGCATATGGACTATGTCATTGAAGCGTTCGAAAAAGTGAAAGAAAATGCCCATAAAGTAAAAGGTTTAGACTTTACCTATGAGCCTGAAGTATTACGTCACTTTACTGCTCGCCTGAAAGAAGTTGAGAAAGTAACAACCAATACGACTGAATCAGCATTGGCAGAAGCTTAAATATAAACGAGAGCGTAGCAAGAAAATGCTACGCTCTTTTTTTGCCTAAATAATAAAAGCTGAAACTAAATCATAACGAGAAATTCTACGAGAATATATTATGAATAAGAGTCCATCTTTAATAGGTGGTGCCTGTATTATTGCCAGCGTTTGTGTAGGTGCTGGAATGTTAGGGCTACCAAGTGCAGGAGCAGGGGCGTGGACAGTTTGGTCTCTGTTGGCAATAACTATTACCATGATAGTCATGACAATTTCCGGCTGGATGTTGTTAGAAGCATTTAAAAACTACGATCTTAAAGTTTCATTTGATACGGTAACGAAAGATCTACTAGGTTCAAAAATAAATTTATTTAACAATATAACCGTGTACTTTGTCGGTGGTATTCTTTTGTATGCGTATATTACCTCTTCTGGTCTTATATTAAAAGACGTACTTGGAATAAATGACAAACTTGCTTCCATTTTCTTTGTACTTATTTTTTCCACCTTTGTTTGGCATTCCACCCGAGCTGTCGACCGCATATCGGTTGTACTGATAGCCTTTATGGTACTTAGTTTTATTTTTGGTGTGTCGGGTCTAGCTGTCAACGTTGATATGGGCGTATTGCTTGACACTATTAGTGCTGAAAACAACTATGCTCCTTATGCCATGGCGATGCTGCCGGTTGCGTTAACCTCTTTTGGTTATCATCACTCGGTGTCATCAATGCGTGCGTACTACGGGTGTGAATCTCAGGCGAAGAAAGCGATTCTAGGAGGCACAATTATCGCGTCTGTTCTTTATTTTGTCTGGTTGATTAGTATTTTTGGTAATCTACCTCGCGCAAATTTTGGGCCTGTAATTGCACAAGGCGGTAATGTTGATGCTTTGCTAACTGCGCTCGGCTCTGTTATTGAATCCGATAGAGTTGCGAGTGCTATTAATACGTTCTCAATGGCGGCTATTTTATCTTCCTTCATTGGAGTTGGGTTGGGGCTGTTTGATTTCCTTGCTGATTTCTTTAAGTTTGAAGATACCCGTCAAGGGCGTGCGAAAACTTGGCTAGCTACATTTATACCACCACTAATATTTTCTCTACTATTTCCGTTTGGGTTCGTGATCGCGATTGGCTATGCGGGCGCAGCAGCTACCGTGTGGGCATGTATTATTCCTGCGATGCTAGCGAAGAAAACGCGAGATGGAGAGAATGGATCAGAAGGTTTCCGAGCGCCAGGCGGCACAGTAATGATCTATTTAGTCATTGGATTTGGTGTGCTTACTGCGGTGTTCCATTTCTTATCGATGCTAGGAATGTTGCCAATGTTCACCGGTTAATTAGCCTGAACTTGATACTTGCTTAGATGTTCGATCATCAAAATCAATTATTTAACTTAGAGATGGGTTTAATTACTCTGAGTAAACAAAGAATTAATGAAGGAATATGTATATGACCGCGATTTCTACCACCAAAGCGCCTTTGGCGATTGGGCCATACGTTCAAGGGGTGACATTCGGCAATATGGTAATTACATCGGGGCAATTGCCAATTAATCCAGAAACTAAAGTGATGGATGACGATGTTGCTGAACAAACCATACAGTCGTTAACTAACGCTGTGGCGATTGTTCGCGAAGCAGGGTTAGAGCCTCACCATATTGTAAAAACAACGGTATTTGTAAAGGACTTAAATGAATTTTCAAAAATTAATGCGGCTTACGAAGCATTTTTTGAAGCTCACAGCGCTCCGTTTCCTGCACGCTCATGTGTGGAAGTCGCTCGCCTTCCTATGGACGCAAAAGTCGAAATTGAAGTGATAGCCGTTTTGCAATAATTAAGAGTAGGTTAAAGACGGTTATTTTGTCAGGGGGCGCCGTTAAAAGGCGCCTCATCTCAAGCTGGGTGCTTGCTTCCCCATCGGTATTTCAAGTAATGAATTGGGAATTCATTACTTTGTGATGATTTACTTGCTCCTCCACGTTTTACTTACCCAACCTCCTGCGTTCTCATCAAAATAATTGCCAGTAAATTCTTGTTTGAATTCAACAATATGATCTCTTTCTGGATCCTGATCTAACAAAGAGTTGATGTATCTTGCCATTGGGTCATCACACTGTTCTCGAACTTTCCTCTCCGCGACTTCTTTTATGATTTTCATGCGGTACGACTTACTCATTTTTTTCATGTTTTACCTCCTTCTGCTGCGAGCGATTTACAAACCATAGGAGGGAATTAGATGTCGGTCAAATAATGAGCAATGTTTTGTTGAGAAATTAGTTCGATAGTGTTAGTGCGGCGTATAATGATGGGTTAGAAATGACAAAGTTACATCCAGTATGTTACTGCCCAAAGGAAGCAATGCGAATTACTATTGTTTGTAGTTTTCAACAAGTTTCCTTGTTTTGATCGGAGATACATCATGTCAAACTTTAAAAAATGGCCAGCCATAGACCCAGAGAAAGTCGCTAAATATAAATACATCTGGGAAAATGTATCCGCCGCTGACAATTTAGATCCAAAAATCGCTGCTTATCTAGCTCGTGTCAAAGAGCAGGGCGGCGGTAAAGGTATTGAACAGCTTAGTTTTATCAACAAAGATTACTTAGGCTTTTATCAAGCACCGTTTTCACAAGATCTGGATAATGCTGACGTTGTTATTTACGGCATGGGTATTGAAAAATGCTCACCAACTGGCTCGTCTCATAAGTTTGCACCACAGCGCCTACGTCACCTAAGTAAAATGGGTATGGGTACTGTTGGTGATAACGGTGAGCTGCCATTCGAATGGTGCCGTGTTATCGATTACGGAAACTGGGATAGCTTAGGTCAATTTGAGCTGAAAGCAGAAGTTGAACAGCTGACAGAGCTTCTTCACCACATGGTTGTTGAAAAAGATTGTACACCACTTGTCTTTGGTGGTGATCACACAATTCCATATCCAACGATGCGTGCTTTGGGTGAAAAATACGGTCCATTACGTGTTATCCACTTCGATGGCCATTATGACCTATCAACAAGAGCGGATTTCGACTACCCATACACGTCTGGTCACTGGCTGGCTAAATTGTACTCTGAAGGCCTAGCGGATCCAGAGCGTACAGTTCAAATTGGTATGCGTGGCCGCCAAACGGCACTCGTGAAAGGTAACCATATTGCATTTGGTACCACTGGTTTTACTTCGAATGAAGTGTATGACCTTGGTGTTGATGCTATGGTAGAAAGCATCATCGATCGTTGTGGTGATGGCGGTCCGGTTTATCTAACATTTGACTTGGATGCATTAGATACTGCGTTCTGTCGTGCCAACTCAAGCCCAGATCCATTCGGTCTAAGCCACCTACAGGTATACGAAATCCTGCGTAAAGTGAAGGCTTCAGGTAAAGTTCGTCTTGTTGGTGCTGATATTGCTGAATATACGCCGGACACGGATCCAACAGATAAAGATGGTATCATCGCTGCTGGTTTCGGTTGGGAATTGTTCTGCTGGTTGGCGGAGACTAAGCGTGAAGAAAATGGCGAAGATCGCCATACGGAATGGCCATTGGCATTCGGTTCTGTGACGCTATAAGCCGAGACTTTATAAGCTTAAATCGGTACAAGCTTAAATCGTTATAAGCGTAAAATGTGATGAGCTTAGTTAGCTAAATGAGAAAAGGTTCGACATTGTCGGACCTTTTTTTGATCCAGCATGTTTTAAATAGGGCATTGGTAAATTCAGGCTGGTGATAGCGACACAGGACGTGACATTGCCGATTTTATACGTGTAAAACAAAGTAAATTGATGAAACCAACGCAAAGTCTGTGATAAACTTAATGATAACAATAATCATTAATAAACGTGTTCTATGAAAAAGCCTTCTCCTAAATTGCTTACCTTGATCCACTCTGAGTCTTTGACACCAAACATGCGTCGTCTCACCCTACAGTCAGAAGCTTTAAAGACATGGGACCCGAGCAGTAACGGAAGTTACATCAAGTTCTTGTTTAATGAACATGGCGGTACTGCACTTAGTGACTTGAGTGAAGATAGTCGACCAAAAATGCGTACCTATACGATACGGGCCCTCGATATTGAACACGGCAAGATAGAGGTGGACTTTGTCACTCATATTACCGAGGACAAACTATGTGGCTTCGGTAGTCGCTGGGCGATGGATGCGAAAATTGGCGATCAAATTAGCATTGTCGGCCCTGGCGCGATTCAAAGTGTTAATACTGATAAAGATTGGTTTTTCTTTAACGCCGATATGACAGCGTTGCCTGCGCTATCCGTGAAATTAGCAGAGCTACCAGCAGAAGCCAAAGGCTACGCTATCATTCAATTGATTGATGTGGCCGATCAGCAAACGCTCACTGCTCCACAAGGGATGGATATTATTTGGACAACAGAACCCGTGTCCAAGATAGCTATGTTACAGCCATGGCTCAACGGTGAACCGTACGTGTGGTGTGCTTGCGAGTTTGATGAAATGAAGAAGCTGAGACAGTTTTTCCGTAATGATAAAGCCATTCCTAAAGACGATATTTACATTAGTAGCTATTGGAAAAAAGGTGTGGCTGAGGATGGACATAAAGTGATTAAGAAACAAGATCACGATGAATTCGAAGGTTAGATACTTTAGTAAATATTGATGATTGTGACACTAGTATTGGTGAGTTTGATTAATTATATAAAATAAGCTCACCAAATTTCCTAACAAATCAGCTAGGTCTGCGTTTAACTCCGCAATAAATGCTACATACATCACGTTATTCCCCGTTAATATTCGGCTTTATTTTTCCTAGCAGATTAAGTGTCTGCTTGTTACACTCCCGCACAGAAAAATAACAACATAATCACATCCCAAACACGTGTCTTGCCTTTTGTACCCTACATACAAAAGAGAGGCGCAAATAACTGATAGAGGTCCCCCAGGTACTATGAGTAATAGCACTATCTCGCAATCGGAAATTCATCAAAATCAATGGCAACTAAATCAAACACTTGTTGAGTCAATTTTACCTATTCTAGGTCGACTCTATCGAGAAAAAGGCGTAGAAATCCTTTTGTTTGGTAAGACCCTAGTTAACGCCACCACGATTGATATTATTAAAACTCACCGTGTCTCTCGTCACTACGCTCCTCAATCGGTCAATGTTGCTCAAACCGCCCCGTTAATTGAAAAACTCATTGAGCTTGATTTATCGCCGTGTTGTATCGATATCGGTCAATTAGCACAGCAGTATTGGGCGTCTCACGAAGATAACAATAACATAGCTGACTTTTTGAGTACTTCATTGGCCGAGAGTATTAGCAGTAACGGCGTTAAGGAAACTCGAGATGTTGTGCTTTATGGGTTTGGCCGAATTGGTCGTCTTTTAACGCGAATCTTGGTAGAGAAGAGCGGCCCTGGCTATCCACTTCGCTTACGAGCCATTGTGGTGCGTGGCGGTAAAGATGGTGATCTACAAAAACGCGCGAGTTTATTACGCCGAGATTCAGTGCATGGTCAGTTTAACGGTAGCATTGTTGTTGACGAAGAGAGCAAAGCGTTGATTGTGAATGGCAACTACATTCAGGTTATTTACGCAAATTCGCCTACCGATGTGGATTACACGCACTATGGCATCAACAACGCTCTGGTTGTGGATAATACGGGTGTATGGCGTGACGCTGAAGGCCTAAGCCAACATGTTGCCTGTCAAGGTGCAGAACGTGTATTACTTACAGCTCCAGGAAAGGGTGAGATTAAAAACGTTGTATTTGGTGTTAATCACGATGTGATTCAAGACAGCGATACGATTGTGTCTGCCGCGAGTTGTACGACGAATGCGATTACACCAACACTTAAGGCTGTTAATGACAAATACGGTATCGTATCAGGGCATATTGAAACCGTTCACTCTTACACTAACGATCAAAACTTAATTGATAACTATCATAGTGGTGATCGTCGCGGTCGTTCGGCATCGTTAAACATGGTATTGACTTCAACGGGTGCGGCAAAAGCGGTATCTAAAGCCCTACCAGAGCTAGAAGGCAAGTTAAGTGGCAACGCGATTCGTGTACCAACACCGAATGTTTCAATGGCGGTTGCTAACTTAAATCTCGAGACTTCTGTGTCCAAAGAGGAGTTGAATACCTACCTTCGTGAAATCTCATTAACGTCGTCACTTGCCGCGCAAATTGACTACACGGATTCTACGGAAATCGTGTCTACTGATTTGGTTGGAGCACGTCATCCGGGCATTATCGACGGTCAAGCCACGATAGCACAAGATAATCGTTGTGTTCTCTACATCTGGTATGACAACGAATTTGGCTATAGCTGCCAAGTTGTCCATTGTATGGAGCAGATGATGGGTGTGAAGTTTAAAACTTACCCTGAATTAGCTTAATGGTAACGTGATATGGTTACGTGATGGTGAAACCGCCACTGCTTGCTAGAAGCAGTGGCGGTTTTTTATGTGACGTATCTAGTTCTTGTGTGATATTTAAAAGAGTGACAAATCAGTTAGCGCACTTATTAGTTAACGCACTTGGCCGCTAACATCGTTAACGGTGTGCCATTATCATCAAACTTCAAGCTCCAGACGTAGCGTCCTTCTTCAAGAATCGTTACTGCCGTGTCTTTACCATACCCGCCAAACGTTAGCGTGTTTTCTTGGCCTAGTTTTACGCTTAGCCCTTCCGCCGTGAATTGAGGCTTCCAATCTTTTGTTGCGTATTGCATACGATAGCTGCCGGGCTTTTCGTTAGCCACGACTTGATACACGCCGTTGCCTTTATATTCAAAAGCTCGAGACGATGTATGTTTCCAGTTTGAATCGCTAAAGTCACCTACAACGTAGAGTGATTCATCCATGGGACCTGCCTCTGGCAATGTTGGGTTATCACAAGCGCTCATGAATGTATCGCCGGTGCTGGTGGCTGAGGTGGCAATTAGCCCGATTGGAGCAGCGTCAGTTGGCTGATCAATGTGAAGAAAACGCCCTTCAAATGGTGATAGCGCTATGGTGTAGAATCCTGAAGACAGCGCGATTTTTTCGTCCGATTGTAAGTCAGTTAATGTCGAAGAGGAGGCTATAGTGTCACTAGATATGGATATTTGCTGATCGCTGTCTGAGACATTGAGGATGTAGAGTATAGACTCACCTTGGTATTGTTTGACATCAGCATAACTGACTTTATCCGCCAACACATTGGTGCGTGATCCTTTAGATAATGCGGGATGCTGTGCTCTCAGTGTCATTAATTCGCTAACGTATGCCTTAAGATTCGCCTGTTGCGAATTTAGCGTGGTATTGATGCCTTCTATGCGACCACTTGTGCGAGCGACGTGATCATCGCACTTGCCAATAATCGCGCAGTCATTTTCAATTCGATCGGAAAATCCTTCCAGCTCGTCGCCGATTTCGTCTCCGTAATATAGGGTGATAGGGCCGGTATAAGCCGCTTGGAATGAAATTGCAGCTTTATAGCGCTGCCAGTAGCCATCATCTTCGGGCTCGGCAAGATTACCTCGTTGAATGAGGTCACCAAAGCGGACTAGGTCATGGTTGCCTAACATAAGGTTTGGCTTAGCATGATCGGGATACAGAGTATGAAGATTCATACCTTCTGCTATCCATTCGCCTGTTTTGCCGCCTACGCCAGATTCATTTACTGCTAATGTTTCTACAAGTCGATAGCGCACGGGAAAGTCAAAGGCTGAACAAAGTGCCGGCGCTTCGTTAGAGCCGTAGCCAGTTTCAATGATTTTATTTTCCCCCGCCCAGATTTCCGCCACCATATAACCTAAAGGGTGGACCTGTTTACCATCTTGGTTGGAATACGTGACTGATTGAGAGGCCTCGTCAACGGTTTTACGAATTTCTTGCCAGGCCTGCGTTGGAACTTGATACGCTTGGTCGAGACGCCACCCGTCAATCTTGAGCTCTTTAATCCAATATTCAGCGACTTCTTGGTAAAACGGGAGACTCTCAGGGTAGCTGACGGGATTGTCGCTGCCAGCAGGTGTTAAACCGCTAGGAGACGGTACAACGTTGCTTTTATGATGCCCAAATACGCCGTCGAAGAAAACATACATTCCGCGTGAATGCGCTTCATCGACCAATTTTTTGGCGTCATCTAAGTTGCCAAAGCGCGGGTCAATTTCAAAGTAGTTAGTGGCAAAGTAGCCTGTGGCATCTAATCTATCCGCCCAATGATCTTGTCCGTCGATAGGCTCAGAGTTGAAAATAGGCGTGAGCCATAAGCCGTTCATACCAAGTGATTGTATGTAGTCGAGTGAATCGATAATACCTTGTATGTCACCCATGTGATGACTGGTGCCATAGCCTGTGCCATGACCAATACTGTTGTCGCTATTGACGAAGCTTTCTACCATTACTTGATAAATTCGAAGATCATTGGCCGCCGAAATGTTGGATTGTTCGCAGCTATAAAAGGGCGTTTTAGCTTGCTCTGATGGTGAATTTGATTCAGAAGCACAGCCAAAAATTAGCGCGCTGGTGATGGAAAGGCAAAGAGCGGTTTTGATGGGTTTCACGTGATGTCCTTTTCTAATTATGGGTAGGGCACCGTGAATTATCGCTGGGATTATAGAGAGAAAAATCCTCCATTTAGAGACCAAGTAGGGAGGAGATAGAGGGCTGAGAGAGGAGCATCACGCTCGGTCCTAAATTGTGGTTTTTTAGCGTGATGAGCCTCTAGGTTTGTATGCTTTACCAATGGAAGTGAGTCTTAATTTCCGATAGCGACACCTTCTCGTCTTGGGTCTGCGGCGCCTTCTAATCCGCTTTCTGAGATACGAATGGTGTGTAGTCCAGAATTTAGGTCTCTCGCTTTGACCGAATACCCCATACGTTCAAATTGTTGAGAGAACTCGGAGAGCGCCGTGTTGGCTTCTAAATCCATCTCTCCAAAGCGATTGATCATTTTAGGTTGATTGATTGCTTGTTGAATATCCATTCCCCAGTCGACATGGGCGATAATGCTTTGTGCTACATAGCCAATAATGCGGCTGCCGCCAGGCGAGCCTATCGCCATGTAGGGCATATCGTCTTTCATGATGATGGTAGGCGCCATCGAAGAGCGTGGTCGTTTCCCGGGTTCTAGTCGATTGGCGACAGGTTTGCCGTTTTTCTCAGCCACAAAAGAGAAGTCGGTTAGTTCATTGTTGAGGATAAAACCCGATGCCATGACCCGAGAACCAAACACATTTTCCACCGATGACGTCATTGACACCACATTACCTTCAGAATCGACGACATTAAAATGCGTGGTGGATGGTAGCTCTAGAGATTGGTCTTTCGACAGACTAGCAAAGTTTGCCATAGGGGCACCATGTGGTGCGGATTTTAGGGCTTTTTTAGGCGTAATGAGTGCGCTCCTAGTTGCCACATAGTCTTTATTTAATAACTCAGCTGTTGGTACGTTAAAGAAGTCGCTATCGGCCATATACATGCCTCGATCAGCAAATGCTAAACGCGAAGCGTCGGCGAGGATCTGCCAACTGATTGGGCTGTTTGCGCCGAGGGTGGCAAGATTAAATGGCTCAACCGTCATCAGAATTTGACCAACGGTCAGCGCGCCACTGCTTGGTGGTCCCATCCCACAAACATCGTACTGCTTGTAAGGCGCGCAGACAGGTGTACGTTGCACCGCTGAATATTGGGATAAGTCCTCTCGACTTAACAGACCAGTATTGCCTTTTGCATTGTGGACAGCATCGACGATCGATTGTGCAACTGGGCCTTCATAAAACCCATCAGCACCCTTACTCGCGATTAATGACAGCGTATGGGCGTATTCTGGATTCTTAAGCACTGTGCCTTGCGTTTTCGCTTTGCCATCGCTTTGTAACAAATACTGGCGAGTTGCTGGGTGGCGAGACAAGAAAGCTTTATCTTTTTCGATCAGAGCAGCCAGTCTGGCGCTGATTGGAAAACCTTGGGTCGCGAGGGCGATAGTGGGTTCAATCAATGATGCCCAGTCCAGTTTCCCGTACTTTTGGTGAGTATCCCACAGTAATTTAACGGTACCTGGCGTGCCTACGGATCGCCCGCCAACAACGGCATCGTAGAACTTCATTGGTTGACCGTTATCATCAATGAAAAGGTCGCCCGTGGCTTTGAGAGGCGCGGTTTCCCGACCATCATAAGTCGTTAGATTGTTGTCTTTTGCATCCCAATAGACTAAAAAAGAGCCGCCGCCAATACCACTAGATTGAGGTTCCACAAGACCGAGCGTCAACTGAATAGCCACCATGGCATCAATGGCATTGCCGCCTCTGGCGAGAACGTCGGCACCGGCTTGGCTCGCGGTGGGGTTGGCGGCCGTAACCATCCAATCTTTTGCGGTGACAATGGATTTAGTTTCAAGCGCAGTGGTGGATTCTGGTGCAAACGCGTCAGTGGCTTGCTGTGAAGAATAAGCGTTACTACTCACTGCAAATAAAAGTAATGGCAGTATGCGTTTAACAGGCACACACAAATACATGGTTACTCCTTAACTCGTCGTTTTGGTTTGATACAGGTAAGTCTCGGTGACAAGTTCTCAGTTAGCAATGAAAGCGATGCGTTAAGACTGATTTTAGTGGCAGGGCTATCGAAATTTGGCAGATAATTTGAAGTGGAACGCCTCAAGTTACAAAAAGGGAAGCAGTCAGGCGCTATTTATAACCAAATAGCGCCCTTAGACAGAGTGGTATGACTGTAGAATTATTGTGCTAAATCAGCAATGAACTCTTGTGATTCTAATGCGGTGCGCTTGAGTTGGCTTTTGATCCAGCTATTGAATAAACCAAAATCAGAATGTATTGGCCAAAACAACGATGCGACCACTTTTTTGCCGTAGAAATTGGGATGGTCGCTGATGATGCGTAGCCCCTTGCTTCGGTTATACTGGTCGAGAATATATTCTGGTAACAGCGCAATGCCCTTTTGCGCAGCACATAAGTCAACGATAGTGTTCAAATCGTCCAGGCGCCATAAATTATTGGACGCGACATGGGATAGGTTTAGCAGCTCATCGACACCGTCCATTAACAGGATGCGAGGAGGGTTTGCCTGGTCGTCAAGTCGTACGTTTTCGTGACTGACCCACCAACAGTTTGCCCGAAATAATTCTTCAATATTAAAGTCATTATTGGTTTTGTGGTATGGATTACCAAGTGCGAGATCGATTTTTCTTTCACTAAGGTAGTTTCCGAGGATAAAGCTTGGTTTTGTGACAACGTGTAAGTCTACATTCGGAAATGCTTCGGAAAATTCGAGTAAGGTGTGTTTTACTTTATTGTTAAAGACCAACGGGTCAATACCAACGCGGTAGACGATTTGTTCAGAGATGTTCATTTGTTGTGCTGTGGTAATGAGCTCTTTATATTTCCCTATAACAGGAGTAGACAAGTGAAATAACCGTCTCCCTTTGTGAGTAAGAGATATCTTAGCGTTCTGTCGAGAAAATAAGTCGAAGCCTAAGTCTGACTCTAAGTTTTGAATCGCAGTGCTAACAGTCGATTGAGATTTGCCCAGTTTTCTAGCGGCAGAGCTAAAAGAGCCTTCGTTGACAACTGCTACAAACGAAACAATATTTTCGAACTGTAGTTTCATGAATAGACCCCGGCGCGTGACATAATAAGTGTTATTAATATTTTTATATATAATTATGACTAAAACGATACCGATTCATCGGCCAATTTACAACAAGCGAATAAAGATAAGACAATATAAATAGGCAAAATCTACTCAAGTCACACAATTTACTTAGTGTTTTTGCTCTATTGATCATGTAAATATGAAGTGAGAGCGGCATTTAGCAGTAGTGTAAAAGAATGTAAAACGATAAATTCGTGACGTGTGCCACACTTTTGGTTCTAGCTGAAAGCTTTTTCATATTCATGTATTCTATTTCTTTATTTGTCTAAGGCGTTGTTTTTACTTAATTTGTTTGATTTATATCGCCTAACCTTGCAATTATGCCTGATTTTTAATCACCTGCTATCGATTTCATCGATAGCAGGTATTTTTATACAAGGTGAATAGTTAATTAAAATGGGGCTTGCTTTGGGGAAAACTTATAAAAAGGGAAAACTATGTTAACAACACTATATGTAAAAACTGCTTCGTTCATGACTTCATTTAAAAATGACGAGCGTGGCGTAACTGCTATTGAATACGGCCTAATTGCAGTGGCGATGGCAGCAGTTTTGGGTATCGTTTTTGGTACTGGCGGTGGTACAGTTGGAGCTGCACTACAAGCAGTTTTCGATAAAATCATTGCAGAACTTGCTTAATATAAGAGTTATTGTTAATACGCTGGGATCTCAGCGTATTAACACTCTAAATTAATATTGTATGGTCTACTTATCGTTGTTGGCACTTACGTGTTTTATTGTATCTATTTTCGACGTAAAGAATAGACGAATCAAGAATAAGCTACTATTCGGTTTGTTAGCTATTCAGTTGGTTTGCTTAGGATTTGAAAATACTCATGTTGATTCGATGCTGGTAGTGCTTTTTATAGGACTTATTATCTTTCGATTTGGCTGGATAGCAGCCGGAGATGTTAAGTATGCAGGGGTATTATCACTGTCCATCCCAATGGCGATGTTATATGAGGCTGTGCTTTTTACTGCATATAGCGGTGGTGTATTAGTTTTATTTTACTACGTAAAACACCGTATGACACCAGGCAGTCAAATTCAAGATGTGACACTTCCTTACGGAGTAGCAATCAGTGTTGGCTTTTTTCTCACGATTGCCAGCCATCAACTGCAATCTCAGCAATTACTTTAAACAACAGCGAATATACTCATGCGCTCAAGAATTGTTTTACTCATTGCTTTAGTGGCATTGATTGTCGGGGTGGTTGGCCTCGTTGATTTAATGAAAAAGACACCAGAACAGGTTGAGACCAATGAACCTGTTGTTGAAGTGGTTGAAGAGCGTCATGTGACGGTATGGAAAGCACTTCTGCCGATAGCAAAGGGTCAGCCGATCTCCGCCGAACTGGTTAAAAAAACGCAACTTCCGCTAAGTGAAGCACTCCAGTTTGGCATTAAGAGTGATACTAAAGTTGATTTTGATCCCAGCACGCTCACCAATACAGATATTCACCAAGGCGCGATTGTCATGTCTGAGTATCAAACTAGCCGCACACAGCCAGGTTATATTGACCTTTTGATTACCGATGGTATGACCTTGTATCCATTACAGGTCAGTGACAAAAATCTCATTAATGACTATATCCGTCCCGGCGCGTACATTGATGTGCTGACTGTTAGCTCACCCAATGTCAACTTGGCGGCCAATGCCGATAAGCCAAAGCATTTCAAAGGGGTGAAGGCCTCGATGTTTCTTAAACACGTCAAAGTACTAAATGTTGGAGATGATAGTGGTGATAGTGATGTCGTATCTGCTCGTGCTCCGATTAAAGAAAAAGGCATGACCACGATAGTGATAGAGGTGCACCCGGACGATTTGGCAAGGCTTGCTCTCGCACAAAGAACCATGCATATCGAGATTTACCGCAGTCAAACGTATAAAAAACCTACTTACGCGGAAGTTCGCACCATCATGGATAATTATGTTGGAGTCGAAGAGTTTCGTGGCAATGTCAGCAACCCAAGAGAGGCAATGTAATGGGTCCCATGACACCAAATTCCCCCCGCTTTCTGAGTCTATTATTTAGCCTTTATACGTTGTTTGCATGTCAATCAGCGTTCGCCGCAGATCGCTATATTACCTTAAATGACGGACGTCATATTCAATTGCCTGTGCCGATTGGCAAGGTGTTTATCAGTAACCCTGATGTTGCGGATTACAAGATCATCAATGACACGACTTTAGTGGTGTTTGCCAATGGTATGGGGCAGTCACGACTCATTGTTTATGGAATGGCAGAAGATGTCCTGTTGTCCGATCGAATTATCGTTGATCTGGATTTAACTCAGGTTCGTCGTCAGGTTAAGTTTCACTTTCCAGACTTTGATATCAAATTGCAATCTATTGGTGAGCAAGTTGCCGTTAGCGGTATTGTGAGCTCAGAACAGGATCGTGATGATGTATATCGCTTGGTCGCCACACTGTTGGGACGAGAAAAAACCGAAAGATATGATAAAGCCGAGAAAATTGAATTCACCTCCGAGAAGGTGAAGCTTGAAGAACCGGAAAGCATGGTGTTTGCCCGAAATATGACTTGGAAAGGCATTGTCGAGCGGTTAGAAGTTGCCACCGTACAACAGGTGAATGTAAAAATTTCCGTTGCCCAAGTGACGGAATCGTTTGGTGAAACGATAGGGGTCGATTGGGGTTCTATTGGTTCGAATGCCGGCGAGTTTGTCTTTAACCAGTTTGAAGCCGCCAACTTGGCAACGGTGATTAATGCGTTGGGTAACGAAGATATCGCGCAAGTGCTTGCCGAACCCAACCTGACGGTTTTGTCCGGTGAATCGGCGAGCTTTTTAGTGGGTGGGGAAGTTCCGGTCATTGTTACCACGAACAATAATGTCAATATCACCTTTAAAGAATTCGGTATCAAACTTGATCTCACGGCAAAGGTACTCAGCGAAGATAAAATTCGCATGCAGCTCTTTCCTGAGGTGAGCGAAATTGAGAAATATATCAAAGCAGCAGGAATTGAAGTGCCGCAACTCGCCTCTCGACGAGCGATGACTACCATTGAGTTAGCCGATGGTGATAGCTTTGTATTAGGCGGTTTGATGAGTAGTGCCGATTTTGAAAAAATGCAAAAAATCCCATTGATTGGGGATGTGCCAGTGATTGGCGCAGCGTTTAGGAAATCAGTAACAGAAAGAAAGCGTACTGAACTTATCATTGTTGCGACGGTGAATCTGGTACAGCCAATTAAGCCTGCCGATATTCAGCTCCCCCTTATGAAAAAGACATCCACACTTGTTCGCTGGTTGAACATCGATACCGATCATAGTTACGCCACACCTTCAGATGCCACGATCCGATTGTTGTCACAGGGAGGGTTTATCCAATGATGAAACAACTGTTGATAGTAAGCCTGTTAACAATGCTCTCCGGATGCGCCGCTGAGCGCTATTTTGGTGGCAATGGATTAGAGGCCTTGGTGTACCAACAAAAGCACACCATCGAAATGTCGGTACAAGATACAGCGCGCGCCCAGTCTCAACTGGATGCGTTATTCTCCACCATTGAAGATCAAGATACAGGCGCACGGTACTTTATCGAGTATAAAAGTAAAGCCGGTAAAGCACTGTTAGATCATTCTTTGGCGTCGTACCCGCGACTTCAATTGAAGAATGACAAGGTTGTTTTGGTAAACAATAAGCAACTGCTGACCGATATTAAACTTCAGGTCAGTTTCTACGTGTTAAAAACAGAGCAGTGCCAACCGGTACAGTTTGGTGTCGAGCATTCGCAACTTAATTGCTTTTCTGAATCTGCCCGTTTGAAGCAAGTCGCCAACAAATCACGTATCGCGGGAGCTCAATAATGTTTGATCTTTCTAAGGCACTGAGCACTAAGAGTAAATCTGAACCAAAAACGATAAAGGGTGTATCAGGTTGCACACTTGTTTATCAATCTCAAGAGTGTTTGGACTTGGTAACTGAGGTATTTCGCTTTGAAGGGTGGAATGACCCAACGTGTTTGAAATCAAATCAGGGAATCGGAAAGTTATCGGAGCAACAAACCAGTCAAATAGTGCTCCTCGAACTGAATGAATCGAATAACGTTGTAGAAGACGCCAAAGCTTTTGCGAGTAAACTGCCGACCCACAAAGGGGTGGTGGTTATTGGTAAAGAAGATGCGATTTCGACGCTTCGCTCTTTGAAAGAAATGGGATTTTATTACGTTTTCTGGCCAGTGAATAAGCAAGAGTTCGCGGATTTTTTAACCCATGTGAATAAAAACCTGAAAACTTTTTCAGGGGTGAGTCAGCAGCGGAAAGCGAAACGAGTGGCAATTGTTGGTGCAAAAGGTGGGGCGGGGACGTCTTTTATTACTGCTGAATTGAGTTCCTTACTGTCGACTCAAGGGACTGATACCATTCTCGTAGATCATCAATATAACGATAGCAATATAGACGTCATGATGGGTCTAAAAGAGTTTAAACCGAAGGCGATCGACGAATTTACCGCCCCATTACATGAAATGGATGAGGAAGGTGCGCTGAGTTACCTCCACCCTGCCCGTAAGAATCTAAGATTGCTGTCCATTGATGGCAATATGAGTCAAACCGATATTCTTAATTACAATCAAACCTTGTGCGAGCTGCTTGCTCGAAATACCAATTTTATCGTGGAAGATTTTTCCGGTAGCGTAGATTTTAAAGTCGAAGCACAACTATTGGTTGATAACTTTGATGTGGTGGTCATTGTTTTTGATGCATCGGTTTCGGCGGTTCGTAATGCGAAACGACTGTATGAGCGGATAGAGAATCTTCAACTTACATTGTCCAAGCGAACTCGAGTGATCACCGTAGTGAATTATCACCGTCCAGAGAGTGCATTTGTTTTGCAGCCCGCGGAGCTTAAAAAATACGTTGGTGCGGATATTGATCTTGAGATTGCCTACTGTAAAAACCTCTCTCATATCATTATTGATGGCAAACGTGCGCATAAACACGACAGAAATATCAGTCGCTCCATGGATGCACTCATGAAGCTCATAAATGGCCAACCGCTTGAAGCAAAAGGGTTGTTAAATTGGCTGAAGAGGAGCAATAACAAATGAGTTCAAATAAAGAACTGTATTTGGCTTTTCGTAGCCAGATATTTGAAGCTTTGGATGCCGAAGCCGTTCAGAAGATGAGCCGTAGGGATCTTGAGTCACAAATTCAAAGTGCTGTTGATTTATTAGCGTCGAATTATAAACGACCGATCACTTCAGTGATGAAATCAGGCTTAGTCAAGAGTCTTATTGACGAGCTGTTTGGCTTAGGGCCATTGCAGCCATTAATAGAAGATCAGTCTATCACCGATATTATGGTGAACGGACCCAACCATATCTTCTTTGAACGTCATGGTAAGGTGCAGCAATCAGAAGTCACATTTGTTAATGAAGAGCTGCTGCTGTCGATTGCAAAGCGGATTGCTTCACGAGTAGGCCGACGTGTAGATGAACTGTCACCGACCGTTGACGCGCGTCTTGAAGATGGCAGTCGTGTCAATATTGTTATACCGCCGATCGCGCTTGATGGAACGTCTATTTCGATCCGTAAATTTCGAGAACAAAATATTGGCTTTGAAGACTTAATTGGTTTCGGATCTATGTCTATGGACATGGCTCGTGTACTTATGATTGCGTCGCGTTGTCGTATGAATGTTTTGATTTCTGGGGGCACAGGCTCAGGCAAAACGACATTACTCAATGCGTTGTCTAATTATATTGCTGACGATGAGCGGGTGATTACCATTGAAGATGCGGCAGAATTGCGTTTACAACAGCCCAACCTTGTTCGTTTGGAAACTCGAACCTCAAGTATTGAACAGACGGGGGCGGTGTCACAACGTGATTTGGTCATTAACGCCCTTCGTATGCGACCAGATCGTATTATTTTAGGCGAGTGTCGTGGCTCAGAGGCCTTTGAAATGCTTCAGGCGATGAACACTGGTCACGATGGTTCCATGTCTACACTCCATGCCAATACGCCACGAGATGCGATCGCTCGTGTCGAGTCTATGGTGATGATGGCGAATCTTAATCAACCGTTAGATGCGATTCGCCGGACGATAGTGAGTGCGGTACAGCTAATTGTACAAGTGAATAGGCTGCGAGATGGCTCGAGGAAAATCACCAGTATCTCTGAAGTGGTTGGCCTTGAAGGGGATAGTGTTGTCATGGAGGAGGTTTATCGTTTTCAATATGATGAGTCACATTATAGCGACACGGTTCAAGGTGATTTCGTGACTAACGGCATTATGCAGCGTTCAGAATTAGCGAAAAAAGCGCAGTTTTTTGGCTTATATGATGACCTAATGGCGTCATTTAGAGGGGCGTAGCATGCTGTGGTTCTCACTAATTCTATTCGCCATTGTTCTGCTATTGATGCAAGGTTCGAAAGCGAAAAAAATTGATCACTTTTTTGCAATTGAGAGTGTGGAAGTCGAGAACCTCAAAGCGGTGAATGTTGGCACATTGGCCGGCAAGCGGAAGTGGCAAAAGTTTAAAGAATCTATCTCTCCCACATTGCAAGTGCTTGGACCGCGCTTTCCGATTTATATTTTGCTGTATACCGTTGGTAGTCTTATCGGCGCATGGTACTTAATATTTGACCTTCTACAAATGGGAAATATTTGGATATCAGTCGCGATGGTAGTCGTTGCGTTGCTAGTGGGGTATCGCTACCTCTCGAACAAGAAGCGTAAAGATTTTGAGAACACCTTTCCTGATGCGTTGAACATTTTGATGAGTGCGGTAACGGCGGGCGACAGCTTAATGCAAGCGATCACGTATGTGGGCACCTCAATGGACAATAGTATCGGCCGCGAGTTTAAAATGATGGGCGAGCGACTGAAAATGGGTGAGCCGCCAGAAGTAGTATTGCAACGTGCGTGTAAAAATTACCCTTATCCAGAGTTTTTGTTTTTTACTGTGACACTAAAAGCCAACATTAGCCGAGGTGGGCAATTAAAAGGCGTGCTTGCCAGACTTATTCGAGTTCTAGTCGATGCTCGCACACTGGACAAGAAAAAAATGGCAATGACATCGGAAGCGCGAATATCCGCCAAGATCGTTGCAGCTATTCCACTGGCTTTCACCATTCTTCTTCAATATATCAACCCCGGCAGTGTCGACTTCATCCTTCACGATGAACGAGGGCAATACATTTTATATTACGTTGTTGGCAGTGAATTCATTGGGTTATCGATTGTTTGGTTGCTAGTAAGAGGGGTACGGACATGATTCTGCTTATTGCTTTTTCAGTGGTTTTGTTTGCCTTACTCTATTTTATTACCAATGCATTACGTTATGAGCAGCGCCGCAAACGTATCGCCAATTTTATTGGAGAAGAGGCCCAACGGGGCCCTACTGCGGTGAACAGGTTGCTGGTTAGATTTGGTAAGGGCAGCCAAAAAGAACTAGAGCAAAAGCTGGTTAATGCGGGTTATTACAATAAGGAATGGGCAAAGTATTATTTTCCAGCCAAGGTACTGTTTCTTGTGTTGGTTTGCGCCGGAGTCTTTTTTTCTGATCTCTCCGATACCAATAAAATGCTCGCGGGACTGTTAACTTTGATTGGGGTAATTATCGCGCCCGACTTGATACTTGAAGCGCGTCGTAAAACCCTAATTGGTAAAACGTCGAGCCAGTTACCTTATTTGTTAGACATGATGTCGGTATGTGTACAGACCGGTATGACAATAGAAGCGACATTAATTTACTTGGCAAAAGAGTTAGAGGCTTTTGATGGTGACCTTTGCTATCAAATCAAGCGCACATCAGATTCCGCCAAGATAAAAGGGCTGGAAAAAGCGTTGGATGATTTGAGTGAAAGATTGCCTACCCCCGCAGTACGAAGCTTCGTCTTAACGCTAATTCAAAACTTGCAATACGGGACGTCAGTGGCTCAAGTGCTGAGCGATTTAGCGGAAGATATGAGAAAAATACAAATTCTAACGGTAGAAGAAAAAGTGGGTCGACTGTCGGCAAAAATGAGTGTGCCACTCATTTTATTTATTATGTTCCCTATCGTAATTTTAATCCTTGCACCTGGCATCATGCAGATGACGATAAATGTTGGTGGTTAATACCATGCGAAAAGGTATGCAAAATACTATTCGAAATACTATGCGATGGAATGTAGTTGCGTTGGTGGTCGTTCTAAGCGGTGTTTTGGTCGGTTGTGAAAGCACCAAACAGCCGCCTTCGGAACAAAGCATCATTGCAGGTATGGAAAAAGTGGATAATTACGATGGTTTGATTGCATTGTACAAGTCCAAACTGCAAGGGGGAGCTCAAGATGACAATGCGATGGAACAGTTGGCGTACGTATATTTTGAAAAAGGTGATATAGAATCTTCACGTTTTTATACCCAATACCTAACCGATAAGGGGTTGGTGAATAAAGAGTTATTACAGCTCCAGGGGCAAATAGAAGCAGAGAGCGATCGTTTTGAATCTGCAATTAAATCGTACAACGAGTCTATCTCGCTAGGTAACACCTCTGGAAAAGTTAGAGTACTACTGGGTGTCGCTTATAGTAAATCTGATAAATTTAATAAGGCGAAGGAGCAATTTAATAAGGCTCGGCTTCGAGGTTATGATGACCTTGTCATCAAAAATAACCTTGCGGTTGTTTATCTCGCCGAGCAGCGTTTCGAACTGGTTATTGAAACATTAGCTCCCGTCCTCAAAGAACATCCGAGTAATCAAACGGTAAAAGCAAATTTAGCGATTGCTTTGCTAAAACTCGACAAATCAGAGCAAGCCAAAGCGCTACTGAGAGACCAATATAACGCCAGTGAATTACTTAACATCACTCAGCAATTTGCATATGTAGAGGCAGACTAATGACTAGCCGTATACGTCAGTTGGGTGTCACCAGTGTTGAGTTTGCTCTTGGCGCTTTAGTATTGATATTTTCTACGTTTGCAATTTTTGAGTCTAGTTATCAAACCTATGTGGTTAATATGACGGAATACTCGCTGCGAGAAACCATACGTAATACCAAAATTTATCAAGGAAGTAGCATTCATCAGCAGTATGAAGCTCGATTTAAAGATTTGATTGAGAATCAGGACAATCTTTGGCATTTCTTGATCGATAGCAGCAAATTTTCGATCGATGGCAAGTACTTTGAGACTTTTGATAAGTTTGTCGCCAATGAGGGACATTCGAGTCAGGATCTCACGTTTAGCTACGATCTTGCCGAGATCACTGTGACATATTTGTATTCCCCAATGATTGAAATGTGGGGGAACGGAGAGACGCCAATCACGCGCACAATGGTACTTAACCTAGAGCATGAAGGATGGCGTGATGAAAACTAATGCTCGCAGAAATCAGCAAGGTTCTTTCGCGATAGAGCTCGCGTTTGTGCTGGTGGGTTTGTGTATGATCTTTTTATTCTCAACGGACCTGAGTCATAAATTATTGGTTCGCGCTAAGTTAGACCGCTCTAGTTTCGCCTTGGTTAATGTACTAAAAGAAAGGACGCGTTACTTTTCTGATGCGGAGGGGCAGGTGTTAGATTTCAATGTGACCGCGCAAGACTTGGACAATATGGCGATCGTTGCCGCGCGTATGTTGAATGTGAGCCAAAACAATGTCGCGATTCAAATTGAATCATTGACGGATGGACCCACGGTAACAAGCTTGAGTAGCCGTTTGTTTGGCCAAATGTCGTGTAATAGTGGTTCAATTAACGACTATAAGGACCTGATTCCAGTTGAGGATGGCGTAAAACATCCACTCTACCGGGTTACGTTATGTGAAAAGCATGACTCATGGTTTGAGTCCTTCACCAACGCAGGTAATCCGACGATTACACTAGCGTCTAGTTCCGTGATGCCAGGGAGATAATGATGAGACGATCTCGTGGACAATGTAGCATCAAGAAGCAAGGTGGTGTTGCGGCAATTTGGATGGGGCTGTCATTGGTTCCCATTATGGGCTTCACGTTTTGGGCAGTAGAAGGCACCCGATATGTGCAGGAAAAAAGTCGCTTGGGTGACGCGGCAGAAGCCGCGGCCATTGCGGTGACAATGGCCGACCAAGAAGGCAGTGCGAATGCGTTTGCGACTAAGTATGTCAACGCTTATGTTCGCGACATTAAATCTTCGCAGGTGACGGCGAAAAGAAAGCATCAAGAGGCAATACCCGATACCGATACGCTGGAGTTTATACAATATACGGTCGACGTAAAAACCACGCATGACTCTTGGTTTTCGAGTACGTTTATCCCTTCATTCAGTGAAACACAAGATCTTACCGGTAAATCAGTCGCGAAGAAGTATCCGGCTTATTTAGGTGATAACAATATAGATATAGTGTTCGTATCCGATTTTTCCGGTTCAATGAATAACTGGTGGGGAGGAAACTACAAAATAGATGCTCTGAAAGAAGCGGTGATGACAGTATCCAACAAATTGTTATGCCAAAACATAGAGTATGACCGTTGGCAAGGTAAAGAGGTTTGTAAAGATAGTGACCAGAGTGAGTTAGCCGATAAATTGCTAAATCGTATTGGTATAGTCCCTTATAATGTTCGAACGCGTGAGATAGGTTCTGACCGTAACGTATATGCGGTTAGTCAACTTCGTTATAAAACTGGCTTTAGATTGGTGAATCCAGAAAGAAGTTACGAAGAGGTTGATTGGAATGCATGGCGCACCGTGAGGCCAAAAAATATCTATCGATGTAGCCAAAATAGGAACAAATGCCCGAATAAAACGGCAGAAGAATCGGCGCAAGCAAAACGTTTAACTAAAGTTCTCGGTATCAATCAGTATACGTATTCTAAACAAACGTTCTTTGTCGATAATAAAGATTATGTGGATCTAAGCTTTAGCGTTGAACAAATGTTCAACAATCAGTTTCCAGGCAACTTGTCAAAATATCGAGTCGACAATAATAAATTGTATCGAGGCTATGGTAGTACTTCACGTGATCAGTTCTCAACGATTAGCTTAACAAACAAGACTAGTGATATAGCGGATATCAATGGCATGAGAGCTGGTGGGAATACGGCATCATTTCAAGGTATTTTGAGGGGGATTCAAAAGATCTCTGAAGGAAACCCCAATAGTAGCGATAAAGATGAACAAGAGAGCTACGACAATAAAATTAAAATGCTGTTAATTTTAAGTGATGGTGAAGAAAGCCCCAACAATGGCATTCTCAACGGGCTTGTTTCTAACGGAATGTGTGATGATGCGCGCGAAAAAATACCAGGCTTGTATATAGGTGTGATTGGGATCGGCTTCACCTCTTCAAATGTTACTGAGTTTCGTCGGTGCGTAGTAAACCCTGATGAAGACATTATAGATGTATCTAACTTAGATGAATTAATTGAAAAAATTGAAGAGTTAATACGCAAGGGTTCCCGGACTAGCGGTACGACGAAGCTCTATTAAGCCCGTTTTCGATTAAAGCAATAATTGATTAAAATTAAACATGACAATATTAAGGCAAAGCATGCTACCACATCGTTTTCATTTTCTCGTCCCTATGCTGATGCTTGGTTTTACCAGCACAGTACATTCTGTAGAATCCAGCGTCATGGAGTATTGTAGTGACTCGAATGGTGAAATTCGCTACACCACAGAAATTGGCAACGTGATAGGGATAGGGCAGCATCATGCGGGATTTTTGCAAATTGAGCAGGTTTCTAACGACAATGAGCTAAAGCAAGCTCTATTGGCCGCAAGTCATGCTCAGCTCAGTAGCAGCCACTGCCAGACCTATATTAGTAATAAAGGGGCGCAAGGTGTGGGGGGAGGCGATAATAAACACGTCGCTCGCTTGCAGTTTGGTTTTGATAACGCTCACTTATCGCCAATTGCGAGACAATCTCTTAACCGTGTTGCGCAAGATCTTGCTAAGCAAAAGGTTGCCCTTCAGGTAGAGGGTCATACCGATAGTATGGGCACGGAACAATATAACCAAGGGCTCGGCTTAGAGCGTGCGGTGAATACGGCTGAAGTGTTGTTTTTCCAAGGCGTTGAGCGAGAGAAGGTCGTGATGACGTCATTTGGTGAACTAAAGCCTATTGCGACGAATTCAACCTCGCAAGGCAGAGCAAGCAACCGAAGAGTTGATATTCTCTTGAGTGAATAATAACCCTATAATGGAATGTAAGACGTTGCGCGCAATAATACGTTTTACTTCGCAAAATAGTATTTAATACGCGTAGATAAATGGACTGTGGGTCACTAAAGCTCACAGTTCTATTACACGTTGTAAAGACAATCTAGAAATGGGCTGATATGATAGTCAAAATATAAGGAATATTAATGACTGGTTGTTAGTTAAGCACTTTTTGCGTGCGACGACCCAGTCAATGTTTAAGTCAGATGAGGTTGTCGTGAATTTTCCCCACCGAGTTTTTAATTCTAAAACGGTTAAGTTGATCGCATTAGCAAGTCTAAGTGTTAGTGGTGTCGCTAATGCATTGGAAGTCATGAATGCTGATGAAAAAACGCAGTTAGAAAAAATCAGCAGCGATTATGACAACGGTTATCTACAAACCGGACTTGAAGAGAGTACCGAAACGTATACTCAGCTTTTTTCAAATATTGAGTCTATTAAGATTAATCTCGTTAACAATATCGAAAACATCAAAGTTGATTCAGCTTCAATGGAAAAGAAATTGGTTGACGGTGAATATGATGAGTCTTTGTCGCAAACATTGCGTGATTTAGCAATGAACGTCGGTAAACTCAAAACAGAACTGGTCGACAAAGAAAAGCAGTTGTCAGAAAAGAAAGTTGCGATCTCAAAAAGTGAAGCGGTGATTAAAGGGCTAGATCGTACTAAAAATGAAGAGTTGCTTGCGTTATATAAGCAAGTTAAATCTCGTTATATTGTAGAGTCACGTAAAGTGAATCAAGAGACTTTTGTTGGCAGTCTAGAGTGTGATTCTAGCGAAAGTATGTCGGCGTGTGTTAATCGTAACATGAACACGATGAAACGCACATTCATGCTGGAAAAAGGCGGTCTAGAAAGAGTCAATATTACGTCTTTTAATATCGTTGATGCCACACAAAAAATGAATGGTGACCTGACATACACCGCTCAAGCAAGCTATAAAAATGAGTTCGACTCAAATACCGAACTGGAACTACGAAAGGCGCTAGGGCTTGAAAAAGTGAGGTTTGTTTTCCGCTCCAATTCAAACAACACCGTTTTCTATATTAATGATCAAAAAGTAGGGGCTGGCGATAAAGTAGATATCGCAGGTAACTACGTAGGTGTGTATAACGTAAGAGCGGTGAATGACTCAAAAACACAGTCTTTAAAGCTTAGTCTCAAAAACGAAGGTGATTATTTCTTCCCCTTTTCAAGTGTGAAAACTAAGTCGACGCCAAGCCCAGTGAAATCGGATGCTACGGCTAAGAAAACCGTTAAAACTAATACTGATAAATCAGCATCGTCTGCTCCCGCGTTGACGAAACAAATCTTAGATGGTTACGCCAAGAGTACGCCAGAAAAAGCGCAAGAGGCGGACGCATTGGTAGGAAAGCGTTTTACGAATACCGTTATTCATAAAGACGACGCTTATCAATATCTGTTGCCTATCGAGTATTCCAATAATGGCAGTAAAGCGGTGTATTTAACAAAGTCAGATGCGGCAAGGTACTGTGCTGATAAGCTGTCTTCTAAATTGGCTTCGCGCACCGCGTATCAATATCTGTTAAACGGCAATAAACTGGGAATTGGTAACTACTGGTTGTCATCAGGCAAGGTTTTCTCATCCACTCTTGATGAAAACGCAACGAAGAAAATTACTAAAAATAAGTTTGTTTGCATGATGAACATGACTGAAAATTGGTAAGACCCAGCATGATCGAACGCTTAGCATTATCCCGTTATTTTCAATGATGTGTTTACTGCTCGACTAGTCGAATAAAGCCAATGGTATGTGCCATTGGCTTTTTTTTGTGGGCACTATTTTGCGATGAACTTAATCAGTGTTACTCGTACGATTTCTGGAAAAGCTCCAATACGCTAACCCACCCCAAACAGCAGCTTGTAGCCACAATTGACTCCATTGCGCTGACACTTGTGACCAATCGGCACCCATCTGATTTAGCTTTAAAAATCCGCTAATTGCCGGTTCGGTTGGGAATATGGCGGCAAACCATTGCATTGGCGCAGGTAGCATTTCGCTTGGCCAAATAAACCCAGCAGAAAAAATCAATGGCATTGAGCTAAGTAGAATCAATACCGTCACTAGCTCTCGTCTAGGCGTGATTGCCCCAACCAGAATACCAATAAAGCATGCAGTGAGAAAAAACGGCAACATTAAGGTGAGCATTTCGCTAGGGTGGGCGAGTTTACTGATGCCATACATATCAAAACTGGCACCGAAATAAAACATGCCGAGTATGTAGTAGAAACCCAATAAAATCCCTGTGCGTACTGCTATCACCTTGAAGGGCGATTGTGTTTGCCAGTAGCCACTCCCTTGCCTTTGAGTGCCTCCGATTAACCCCGATGCCATCGCTAGGGTTTGTTGAAGAATTAGCACAAAGACGGCGGGTACAACGTAGTCGATATACCCCATGTGCGGGTTGAACGTCGGCTTCGCATTTAGCACAGTAGCCGCATATTGCTTAGCTGCCAGTTCGAGCGGTACGCCATCAATCAATAGCTTAGACACTTTTGCTTTAGCTGCGAGCGTGCCTCCAGCCTGAGCAAGCCCTTCAACCACGGTTCCGTATACCAGAAATAGTGCGGCATCACCTGCGTAGGAAAGTACCGGACTTTTTCCCATCATGAGATCTTTGTAAAAGTGTTCAGGGATAACAATAAACCCAGTAATTTTCCCTTCTTCAAACCACTGTTTAGCATCTGCAATAGCGCTCAGTCGGCTTATCACCGTTACGTTTGGTGTTGCATCGACCATGCGTTCGAGTTGATAGCTGGTTTGGCTTCTATCGAGGTTTACGACGGCAATCGGCAACTCACGCGGGATCTGTGTAGTGTATGGAAGGGGATAAAGAAATGAGTAAAAGATGACACCACCGAATACCGTGAGAGTGACCACAGGGTTGGTGAGAATCGCTTTTAGCTCGAGTTTAATATGTTCGAGTAGCGTCATACCTGTGACTCCTTATTCATATGTTGTTTGATCAGTACGACGGTCAGCATTAGTGGAATGACATAACCCACCATAGGTGTGAGGTGCGCAAGAGATTGAATGGCTGTGACGCCGTAACTTGCTTGGCTCACTTGAACCTCAATGTAATGACTGATTGGCAGCAGTTCTCGCCAAGCCGTTGCAAGGGTTGTCATATCTGCCGCCGGAAAGGTGATCCCCATAAATGCGAAGCTCGGCGCAGTAAATGCACCCGCGAAGCTCATTGCTCTTGCCGCATCACAGGTAAGGAAGAAAAAGAAACAAGCCATGATCATACAGGCTAACGTCGTGATGACTTGTGCAAAAAACAGTACCAGCCAACTTCCTTCCATCGGCCAACCAATGATGTCGTAGAACCAAATTAGGAAAAATGAACCCTGCAATAAAAACCACAAAAAATAAGGAAACAGTGTACGGCCTAGGTGATTCACAATTGATGTGCCTCCAAACCACGACCTTAATCCAGAAATACGATAATTTGCACTGAGTACTAATACCGTAAATGAAACGATAGCGATTTGCCAAATAGCAGGAACAATGGCGGATACAAGAAATTGGGCGTAGTTGGTTCCTTTATTAAATAGGGGAGTTATTTGAGTTCTTACCGTGACGGCATTCCCCATCGCAGCCAAGCCTGTTGTGTTGCCTTTTGACAGAGCTTTAACCACACCGACTTGCGCATTAAAGGTGCCTTGAGCCTGCAATGCAGCCGAATTAATTAAACGTCCAACGAGTAGGTATTGACTGTTATAAAACAGCGTCACTTGCGGGGTAAGTGACTTTGTAATGGTTTTATCAAAGTTGGTGGGTACATACAAGATTGCGTAGATATCGCCGTCAATCAGTGCAGATTTAGCTTGTTGAATATCGTCATATTGATGATCAATACTCAACATTGAGGTCGCATCGTAATTACGGATCAGCTTCTGCGATAGGGTGCTTTTGCTGAGATCGACAACACCGACTGGTAAATTATTGGCGATGCCTTGAGAAAATATCCAATAGATGGAAAAGCACAAGGCAACAGGGACCCAAGTCAGGCATGAAAGCAGCCATTTATCATGGCGGAGTATATGCCATTGATTGTAGTGCCGCCCATCTGGGGAGATGGACGATACAGTGTTAGAACGCTGGTTCATACTCAGCCCTTACATCTCAACGGCTAGGCTCATGCCCATACGTAACTTATCTTTATGATCCAGAGGGCGAGCTTCTACTTCGAAAGTACGTAAATCAAAACCTTGAGTGGCGTCCGTTGAGCGCCAAGTGGCGAAATCGCCCATCACGGCCACGTGATTAACTTTGAATGTGACGTCGGTATCTAAAGCTGGCACGTATGCGGTAAATTCAGCCCCTTTTTCGAAATGTTGTAGTAGATCTTCACGAACATTTAAAACCGCCCATGAATCTTTGGTATCGACAACGGTCACAACCGGAAAACCTTGCGGAGCGAGCTCGCCACTATGAAGCAGTACTTGAGAAACTTCGCCATCAAACCAAGAGTGAATCTTAGTATCTGCGGCATAGGCTTCAACTTCGGCTACTGCGCCTGCTGCCATGCGAACTTTTTCAGCTGCCGCAACTTTAGTTTCCTTACGCGCGCCTTCTTTTGCCATTTCAAACATTTGATAAGCGGCACTTTCAGTGTATTTAGCGGCTTGCCATTGTGTTTTGGCTTCATCACGTTTTTGCTCTGCAACGACACCATCCTTGTATAGATTATTGACACGCAGATAGGTTTTCTCCATAAGTTGGGAGGCAGCGCGAGCTTTACGCCATTGATCTTCAGCAGCTCTGATTTGTTGTTGGCGAGCACCGTTGTTGGCCTCTTGCGCGAGCGCTCCAGCGGCTTTTTCACCTGCAACAGCTTGTTCTAGCTTGGCGTCGATTTCTGGGCTATGAAGGGTAAAGACCAGCTGTCCTTCCTTAATTTCATCGCCTTTGCGAACCATGACTTGATCGATTCTGCCAGGTACCTTAGAGGAAATGCTGTATTGCTGAGATTCAATTTGTCCTTGAAGACGAAAGGGTGGCGTTTGATAGGCGTCAAAAAACTTATAACCGACCCAACCTGCAATAACGAGCGCGCCTAGTGTCGCGAGTGTTGGTTTAACCTTGTTCATGATACGTCCTTACTAGTGATTTTTGCAGGATTAATAGAGTTATATTTATATTGGTTAAAGCTGTTCATTTCATTGGATAGCGCAAGTAATTTGTTGAGAGAGAGTAGGTACTGGAAACTTGCGGCGGCTTGTTGTGTTTTAATGCTCGCAACATAAAGCTCGGCATCGACGACATCAATGGAGCGACCTAAACCTTGAGCAAACGCCTTTTGTCTTAGCAATAGATTCTCTTTTGCTAATGATAGGCTTGAATTTAGTCCAACCGCTTCGTCGAGGGCTTGCTGGGCTTCTAAATAGGTTTTTTCTACTAACACGCTTAGGTCTAGTTTTGCTTGGCGTTTTAGGAATTGAACTTGGCTCACAGCACTGTTTGCTGCTTTAACCTTTTCACTACGACCGGTATTTTCAAGTAGTGGTACGCTGACGCCAATACCCACTAACCAGTCTGGCGTCATCTGATTGGCTAATGAATCCCCTTCATAAAGGTTATAGTCACCGTAAGCATATACTTCAGGATAGTATTTGCCGTTCTCAGCTTTGATAAGACTGCTAGCTTGTTTTTCTTTAGCATCGAGGATCGCTAAGCCCGGATAGGTGTCTAACGTCTGGTCAACAAACGCATCGAGAGGGGGTAAGTTGCGGTTAATAAAGAGTTCGTCTCGCGGCTCAACCTTTTCGACTTGGCCTAAGATTTGTGTCAGTGCTGCTTGGGCGATATTCAGGCTATGTTGCGCCTTCTTTCTCTCGATGGTGGCTTTATCGAGTGAGGCCTCCGCTTGTAAGCGTTCTACTCTAGCAATTTGGCCCTGCTGTTCGAGTTTAATGGCGTAATCGCGATGTTTCGTCAGCCCTTGTTCGGCGGCGAGGCGAGTTTCAACCACTTCCTTAGCTAAAATCACGCTGAAGTAGTATTTACTCAGATCTTCGTATCGCGCTTGCACCTCCATCGCAAACTGACTTTCCGCCTCTTCTTGACGGCCTTCTGCCGCCGTTTGCGCCGCGGTGATCCGCCCACCAGTAAAGATTGGCCAGATTGCTCGAATGGAAGAGCTGAAGATATCTTGGTGCTCGATGGTAGACGTGATGCCGCCTAATGCACTCGCTACCTGACCAAATGCCGGACCTAGGTTGCCTAAACCAGATAGGTCAGGCACACCGCTTAGGCTATCAGCTAATTGGTGTCCTGATACCGTCACGTCTTTGTCTAGACGAGTGTAATTCGCGCCAATGGTGACGCTAGGTAGGTTAAGGCTGTTCGTAGCGCTTTTTAAGTGCCCATAACGCTCTACATTGGCTCGCTGAGCGGCGAGCGAGTTGTTGTTTTGTTGAAGCAGTTGCCAAGCCTCGTCAAAAGAGACCTCAGCGCTCCATGCATTGATAGACAGGGTGCTTAGCAATGCGCCCACAACCAGAGGTAGGGACTTAATCTTCATGTTTGCTCCAAGCCGATGTTAATAAAATATTTAGAGTTTAAACTCTAATATTGTTCAGTGCAACAATATAAATGTAGTTGCTTTTGGATAAACAGCGAAGTTAAGTGATTGTTTTTTTTGGCATCGCGCAAATACAAAGAGACTCGCAATGAGCCTCTTCAATTTGGGTGTGTTTTATTATGGGGAAGGGCATACGTAGCCTGCTCGCCACACTAAGTCCTTTGCTTGAAGCATTGCCTTCAACACTTCACTTCCCGACATTTGCGGAGAAGCAAATGAGACGAGCAGCTCGTGCTCGATGCTTTGTTGTTGGCAATCTTGTTTTTGGTAAGCCCTAACATGAGTAAACGTTGACGATCGATTTTTTGACAGCACAGCCCTATTGAGGCAAATTCCAAAACAGTCACGTTTCATAGCCTTGTTCCTCCTAACGTGAGTCCTTATACGCCCTCATTTTTTTATTTTTTTAGAGGTTATTTTTTTACAGTATGACGAGCCGCTTTCGTCATTTGATAAGCCTTAGTTACTATCACAATGGTCGGTGAACGTGCATCTGGGCCTATCGATGAAGTGACAAGATCGGTAGGGTTTTGTTAGGCCATGTATTACGTATTGTTATTCTGGCCTCGTACTTGTTCTCTTTTCTACCTTAACTATTCACTTTCGTGGCGTCTTGTTTAACGGCTGCCTAGTTACTATACAAAATGTGGGCTAATTAGTTCTAAAATTAACCTAAAAGGGCTGTGATCTTAGTCAGTGTTCTTTATGAATAATATGCAATAAGGTTTTTGGCAGCAGTAGTTTGTAACTATTTGTTTATTTGACGGAATCATAATTAAACCTTGCATCGTGATTTGCCGAAAGGGGAGTCACATAACAAAGATGAGTTAAGTGTATTCATGTTACGCGGCTGTTACAGTGAGAATAGCAAAGGAGAGTGACAATGAAATGGAATCAATTCAGCTTTCGTCATCGCTTGCTCATTATTATGACGTTGTCGGGCTTGCTTCAGTTGGTCGTATTGTCATTGGCTGGCTTTAGTTACATTAAGCAGTCGCAAGAGCAGGAAATGGGATTTAAAGCGAAGGGGGTAGCTACGTTTTTAGCGCAATCATCATCGGTGATCAACATGATTGAAGAACAGTCTACGGCGAAAATGCAAGCGAGATTCCGTGGTCTGACTGAGATGATTGGCGCAGCTTTTATCGTAATTGGTGACCATCAAGGTATCAGGCTCGTCCACCCTATTGACGAGCGCATTGGTAAGCCAATGAAAGGCGGAGACAATGATAAAGCACTGGTCGATGGGCAGGCTTATGTTTCATTTGCTGAAGGTTCATTAGGAAAGTCAGTACGGGGAAAAGCGGCCATTTTCGATAGCAATGGTCAAATTATCGGTGTGGTTTCCGTTGGATACTTAATCGATAGGTTACAAGATAGAATCGAGCCGTATTTGGCCTTTTTGTTAGGAATGGCGGTGTTGGTACTCGTCGTCAATGGCGTGATATCGAATTATATCTCTCGGCGATTTCAAAAAGCGATTTTGGGCTTTGAGCCTGAAGAGATTGGTCGCTTGTATGGTGAGCTTGACGTAACCATGAGTACCATTAAAGAAGGGGTCATCAGTATTGACTCTAACGGTGTTTTACGATCTATTAATACCAGTGCTTGCGAGATTTTAAAGTTAAACAAGCAAGACACTATCAATCAACCCTTAGTTGATGTGCTGCCAAATTCGGACTTACATAGTTTAATTAATAGCCAAGAAGTGGATCACGATATTGAGTTGTATTTGAATCATCAACGTATCGTAGCGAATCGAAGTCCAATCATTGTCGATGGTAAGGTGGTTGGAGCGGTATCCAGTTTTCGCCTGCGGGATGAAATTAGTGAGTTAACGGCGCAGCTGTCTCAAACCCAAGCCTATGCAGAAATGTTGCGCGCTCAAACTCATGAGCACCGTAATAAGCTCAATACGATTAATGGCATGCTACAAATGGGTGAGTTGGATGCAGTTCAACAACTGATCGGCTTGGAAACCGCGCACTATCAGTCGCTGATTGAATTTTTGCGGGAGACCATGCGCGACCCGCTAATTGCGGGGATGTTGTTGGGAAAGACGGAGCGCGCACGTGAACTGGGTTTAACGTTAGTCGTGGATCCTGATTCGCGTTTAGAGCCGCTACCTGTGGAGTTAAATGCGGATGATATTGTGACCATTTTAGGTAATTTAATTGATAACGCTTTCGAAGCGACGCTGTCAGCGATCAAGCAGCAGCCAAACGAACGGGTACTTCGTTCGACAATTGAAGTCTCGGTGAGTGACTATGGCAATGAAATTATCCTTGAAGTTGTGGATAGAGGCTGTGGTTTGCCTAGTGATATTGACGTATCTTCATTAACACAACGAGGGGTGTCGAGTAAGTCGGCAAGCAATCGCGGCGTTGGTTTATTTTTGGTTAAGCAATTAACGGAGCGCTATCAAGGACAGCTTGAACTGATAGCGAATAATGATATGGGGACTCGAGTCACTGTATACGTACCAAAGGATGGAATGGCATGAGTACAATGACACGTGTAATGATCATAGAAGATGATCTGAAAATTGCGGAGTTGCATCGTCGCTACCTAGAAAAAATGGGGGGGTTTGAGGTGGTCGGGATTGCCACATCACGCTCGGAAGCCGAAATGCAGCTGGAGCTGTTAGAACCAGAACTGGTTCTGCTAGATGTTTATCTACCCGATGGTACGGGTATTGATATTCTCGGCAGATTAAGGACAGTGAACCAAGCCTGTGATGTTATTCTAATTACTGCGGCGAGAGATGTGGAAACCTTACAGCAAGCAATGCGCGGTGGCGTGATTGATTACTTACTCAAACCCGTTATGTATCCTCGTTTAGAAGCCGCGTTAAAAAAATATCAGAAGCGAACAAAACAACTTCATCACGTGGACGGGCTTGATCAGTCACTCGTTGATGAAATGATGCAGAGCCATAGCGGAGAAGCAAAGGCAGATAAGCACCTTCCTAAAGGTATTGATGGTGTTACATTGGAAAAAATTCGTATGTTGTTCACTGAACACAGCTTATATACCGCCGATGAAGCGGGGGAAAATATAGGAGCAAGCCGAACAACAGCACGGCGCTATCTTGAATTTTTAATTAGTACCGGAGAGTTAGAAGCCGATGTTAATTATGGCTCTGTTGGGCGACCTGAGCGGTGCTATCGTCGTCTAGTCCGTGAGTAAAAGGTTCGTAAATGCGCAAGAGGTGGATGTGGTAAAGTCATTGGAAGAGACCAGTAGTAGCATGAGTAATAATGCGATCAACAGCATGAATTCTATGCGGTTAGTCCCGTTTACTGCCGAACACTATGCGATGTTAATCGAATGGATTGACTCGGAAAGGCTCAATTATCAATGGGGCGGGTTTCAATTTACTTTCCCTTTGACGCATACCCAGCTCAATAAATATTTCTCAAATCGCTTGAGCCGACCTTTTTTATGTCAACGGGACGGTTGTTTTGTCGGCTTTGTGGAGCTTTTTCAAGCGTCCAAAGATGTACAGCGTATCTGTCGAGTCTTTATCCAACCAGATTATCGGGGGCAAGGGCTAGCATCAGAGATGCTGCGTCTAGTGATAGCTGTAGCTAAAGTAAACCATCCTGTATCAGACATTACACTGTCAGTATTTTCCCATAATCACTCCGCTATTCAGTGTTACCAGCAATTAGGCTTTGAGCGAACCGAAGTAGTCAAAAATGTCAGGTTTATTGAGGGGCGGTATTGGGATCTGTGGCTAATGTCCCTTACCCAAAATTAAATCATGGAGTAATGGTTTTGCTTCAACGTGTTGGAAAAGAGTGATGAATAAGTATGTTAACCATTGAACCGTTAAATGAACAAAATCTTGAAGATGTTTTAATGTTGTCTGTACAGGATGAGCAGCGCCCTTACATCGGCGACATTGATGAAATTATTGACCAAAGCTGTCAAAAGAGTGAAGAAACACAATGGGTGATCTGCCAAGCTGGAAAACCCGTGGGCTTTTTTCTACTCGACCGTGCTTATGCCAATCGGTATTTATTCTGTCCGCAAGGGTCAGTTGGCCTTAGGTCGTTTCTGATTGACCAGCAATATCAAGGGCAAGGCATTGCTAAACGTGCCATTCGACAAATACAAGACCAGTACATGGTGTGGTTAGGGAAAGACCATTCAGATTTGTATCTCACGGTGAATTGTAAGAATGCCTTAGCAAGATCGCTGTATGTGAAGGCCGGGTTTATGGATACCGAACAACTTTACCTTGGCGGCGAGGCAGGACCTCAACATATAATGTGCTTTAAATCAAAGAAGCGTGGATAAATAGGACTATGATGCTCGCTGCTGTTGCACGGCCGTGTTAGCCGTTACGAGTTATCACGGAGCAGCGAGGCGGCACATTGGAGCGGTACCCAACTATGTCGGTGTCCCTATCTAATAACGAATCATGATTAACACGCAATAAATAAGGCAATTGGTGTGATTTCAAAACTTCCGCGCTGGATTGAATCTGGAGCGTTTATTTTATCATTGCTCGCAGGGACGGTGAATGCGGTCGGCTTATTGGGCTTTCAGCATCAGGCTATTTCTCATTTATCAGGAACGGCCACATTACTAGGAACGCAATTATTTAATGATTGGGCGAGCTCCGCTCATTTGATTGGTATTGTTATGAGCTTCCTATTAGGTTCGGCCATTTCTGGATGGTTCATATCGAATGTGTCTTTGAAATTAGGGCGTCAATATGAGTGGTTGTTATGCATTGAAAGTGCATTGTTGTTATCTGCGACTTACTTTTTAGTGGCAGGCTCGCCAACGGGTAGTTACTTTGCTTCGGCCGCATGTGGTTTACAAAATGCGCTTGCTACGACGTTTAGTGGTGCCGTGGTGAGAACGACACACGTGACGGGTATCGTCACTGATTTGGGGATCATGATAGGCTCAACACTAAGAGGCGAAGCGTTTGATAAGCGCAAAGCTAAATTGTTCGTGACCATATTAGTAGGCTTTATCTGTGGTGGGTTAGTTGGTGCTTTATTATTCAATCACTTGGCGTTTTATGCGCTGTTGCCTCCAGCGGTATTATGCATTATTTTGGCGTTAGGTTATCGCGTATATAGAAAGCGAATTGCTTATACTTCTCGCTCAAATTAAGGAATGAACAAGTGAAAACACAATGGATTGTGGACGCGTTTACGTCTGAGATGTTTAAAGGTAACAGTGCTGCCATCATGCTGGTAGACGAGTTTCCAAGTGATCAGTGGATGCAAAACGTCGCGATAGAGAATAATTTGTCAGAAACTGCGTATCTAACACCGATTGCCGCCAATCACTATTATATTCGGTGGTTTTCGCCACTGACGGAGATTGATTTTTGTGGTCATGCGACACTGGCATCGGCTTATATACTCTATAATCACTTAGCGATGGAACAGGGTATTTCGGCTGCGGATACCATCCGGTTTTCAACTAATGAGGTAGGTGATCTTACCGTTAGGCTATTGAAGACAGGTCGAATTGAAATGAGCTTTCCCAATCAGAATCCTACCCCCATCACAGACATCCCCCCAGCATTGCTTGAAGGGCTGTCACATACTCCCACTCGCGTTTTACGCAATGAGCAAGCGTATTTTGCCGTTTATGAATCCGAAGAGGATGTCATTGACATCGAAGCGGATAGCTCAGTGTTAGCGCAGCTGGCGCCCTATGATATTGTCGTCACGGCGCCGTCGGCACATCCGCAGCGCGATTTTGTGTCTCGTTATTTTTGGCCAGCGAGTGGTGGCGACGAAGATCCAGTGACAGGCTCGATACATGCGGGGTTGATACCTTATTGGGGCGAGCAACTTGGGAAAACGTCAATGGTAGCTTTTCAAGCATCGCAACGAAGCGGCATATTGTACGCAGAGCTTTCTGGCGAAAGAGTGCTCGTTTCTGGTGATGCTGTTTTGTTTTCCAAGTCTGAGCTGTACATTTAAAGCCTCACCAATAAAAAAGGTGGGGTTTATCGTTCGCGCTAAGTCGCACATTAACCCTAAGCCTCACATTAATCTATATTCAGTTAGACCCCATACTCAGTTAGAACCCATACTTAGTTAGAGAACAGAGACAAGACAAGAGCGATAGAATGAAATTATCGAAAAGAGAAAGTCGTGTTGTAGAAGGCGCGATTGATCAATGGCTGGAGCAGGGCGTTATTACCCCAGAGGATTCGGATAAGCTGAAGGATAGCTATCAAATCGTAAAAATAGACTGGTCGTTGATCGCCAAATATTCATTCTGGATAGCGATTGTTTGTATTGTGTTATCAGTGCTATCTGTGCTGCTCGATGAATGGCTAATTAAGCTCTTTGAGGAGATCTTCACGGCCCCTGATATTGCGAAAAGTGGATTTTTCGCGTTGATTTCAGCACTATTTTACGCATTTGGCCTCCGTCGTAAGAAGCTTTCTCCGGATAAAGTGTTTAGCAATGAAGCACTATTTGTACTAGGGATAATCAGTACTGCAGTGTCGATTTATTTTCTGGGGCAGGTGATTCAAACGGACAGCGTTACTAAGTTAATACTTGTCGCTTCGCTTGTTTACGGCTTATTGGGGCTTTGGATTCCATCGCTTATTGTTTGGCTATGTGCGTTACTGTCGTTAGGTTGTTGGTTTGGGTTTGAAACTCATCAGGCGAGCGAGTTAGGCTACTTTATTGGATTAAATTTCCCACTACGTTTTGTGTTGTTTGGTGTACTACTCATCACTTCTAGCTCATGGGTGTTGCGTCGTTGGAAATCAAAGGAAGACTTTGCCATTACGACACGAGCGGTAGGGATGTCGGTATTCTTTGTCTCTATGTGGCTGATGTCCGTATTTGGAAACCATGCCGATTGGTCGGTATGGAGTGATGTCACTCAATTCTCTTTGGTTCATTGGTCGCTGCTACTACTTGTTGCGTCTATTGCTTCTGTCTATCACGGCATAAAGTATGATGATGAACTGACGAGAGGGTTTGGTTTGATTTTTATCTTCATCAATCTGTACACTCGTTTTATAGAGTATTTTTGGGAAGGGACACACAAAGCCGTGTTCTTTGCCATCTTAGCTATAAGCTTTTGGTTCTTTGGGACGCGAGCGGAGAAAGTCTACCGTATTGGTCTAACAAGTGAAAAACCAAGTGGTGATAAAAAGAACAGTTGAGTCATATTTTGTCGCGGCAATGAGGTGTTACTCCCTTAAGTGCTCAGTAAACGGCGTAGATGAAGCCTCAGTCATTGCTGATAAGAGACTCTGGCGTGTTCCATATATTAGTTTGCGTAACACGCTTAAAGTCTATTGAGCATAATACGACGTGTGGCTCAGTCTTTTGCTTTATTACACACCGCGCGAACCATGCCTTTGAAGATAAATAGATGCGCAGGCATCATAGCAAACCAATACAGTAGTCCGCGGAACCCTTGGGGGTGCCACCATGCGGTGATATTTATTTCCCGCTTGTCACCTAGGTCGGTAATCGTGAATTCAAGTCTGCCGAGACCAGGTCCCTTCATGCCAAATAGCAGAGAAAGAAAACCAGGCTCCTCACATCGAATGACTTTCCATGAATCAATGAAATCACCCACCTGAAGCTGTGGGCCTGTTGGCGTGCGTCGAATAGGGCGGCCACCGCCGAAGAAAATATCCAACCACTCCCTTGTTCGCCACAGTAAATTGGCAAAAAAGTAGCCTTCATCCGGGCTACCGATTTTCTTAACCACATCCCATAGTGCCTGAGTGGATTTGCTGGTGGTTAACGTTGCACCGGTCTTTTTAGGGTAGTAACCATATCCAGCTTGCCAGCGGGTGAGTGCGCTTGGGTCGAACCCCCAAACATTGCTCAGGACAAAGTCACCCTCTTGCTCAACACTGGACTGTACAGCATCAGCATAAGAAATTAATGATTGAGGGTAACGTTCTTGGATTGAAGCCGAATCTGCAATGAAATCGTGTTCTAATCCGGCGAGTAATGCTCGTCCTATATTTGAAGGTACTGAGGTAACAACGCCTAGCCAATACGAAGCAAGTTTTGGGGTGAGTAGGCTGGTTGCCCAAAGGCGGAGAGGCTTATCAACACTATCACATATAATTTGAAATTGTTGATGGTAGGATAAAATGTCCGGTCCACCGACCTCATAGATGACATTAGACGGTATTTCGTCATCAATCAATTGTAAGAGATAATAGTTAAGATTCTCTAAAGCGATGGGGTTAGCTTTGGATTCGACCCATTTAGGGGCAATGAGGACGGGCAGATTATAGACAAAATCACGCATAATTTCATACGCGGCTGATCCCGGTCCGATAATAACGCCTGCTCTCAATTCAGTCACTGGAACCTTGCTGGTTCTAAGTAAGTCCCCAGTCGCCTTTCTTGCTGCTAAATGTTCGGAGTTGCCGGTTTGTGGTTGAATGGCACTTAAGTAAATAACATGCTGAACGTCACTGATATCGAGTGCCTCTTTGACATGGCGGGCAAGAGTCAGCTCGTAGTCGAGAAAGTCGTGACCATGAGCCATGCCATGGACAAGGAAAAAGACGATGTCGAAATGTGGTATGAGTGCGAGCGTAGCTTCTCGATTGGATAAATCGAGGTATTCAAATTTCAATTGAGAGTGAGGCATGACTCGCGCTTTGAGGTAATCAATTTGACGCGCCGCTGCGGTGACTTCGTGTCCTTGCTCAAGAAGCTTGGGAATTAATTGTGATCCGACGTAACCAGAAGCCCCAAGAACCAAAATGCGTTTCATTCATCACTCCATTGAATCAATATTATCTCTATAAAATCTAACACGTTTCTTGTGTTTTACTGCGCTATTTGTTTGCTTAAAAGAGCTTTTATTCAAAGGCCCTATGAAAACTATTCATAATATGAAATTTATAAAAAACGATATATCATTCTTATCTTGTCGTTAAAAGCGAACAGTTCGACTTTAACGGCCTAAATTGGCTTCCTACAAAAGCCTTTTTAGTGTAGATTCACACTCCAATTTTGTATGTGATTGAAGTGTATTAATGCTTAAATTGTCTGACCTAAGTAAAGGCTATATCGACGGTGGGGAATTTCACCCTGTACTGCAAGGTGCAGAGTTAACATTGTCGCAAGGTGAGCAATTAGCATTGATGGGTGAGAGTGGTTCTGGCAAGAGTACACTTCTGAATTTGCTTGCTGGTATTGATCGTGTGGATTCGGGTGAAATTTGGTATCCAGACTTCGCTATGCATGATTCTAGCGAAAGCATGCGCACCGCTTACCGTCGAAATAACATTGGTCACATATTCCAGCAATTCAATTTACTTCCGACACTGAATGTTGCAGACAACATCCGATTCTGTCGTCAGATTAAAGGCCTACCGGAAGACCGAGGATTATGGCGTCAGATTTTATCTGCGTTAGACCTCATGGCGCTGTTAGGGCGTTATCCAGAAGAAGTTTCTGGTGGTCAACAACAACGAGCGGCGATTGCTCGTGCGCTTTATATGGAGCCTAAAATTCTCCTTGCGGATGAGCCAACGGGTAGTCTCGATGAACGAAACGCAGAAGCGGTTATGCGACTTTTGACGTCGTTAACCAAGCAATTACAGTGTACTTTGTTGGTCGTCACCCACAGTGAAAAAGTGGCCAGTCATATGGATGGGTGTATACGCCTTCAAGGGGGGCAGTTGCATGTTGTTGCCCGTAGTTAAGGCGCTACTTGGGCATTATCGCCGTCATCCACTGCAAATATTATTAGTTTGGTTAGGGTTAACGCTCGGAGTATCACTTCTTGTAGGTGTAACGGCGATTAATCACCATGCTAAGCAAGCCTATGCGAGCGGTGAGAAACTGTTCGCCAATCCTGTTCCCTATCGAATTAGGCCAAAACACGCTGACACGAAAATACCTCAAGGTTTTTATATTCAATTACGTCGTGAGGGTTTTAAGCAGTGTGTGCCATTTGATATGCACAAAGTCACGTCAGAAGATGGACTGGAGCTCAATCTTGTTGGTGTTGATCCGATAGCGTTACTGCAATTAAAAAATTCGGTCACAATTAGTGATATCGCATCGCAAGACTTGATTAAAGTACCGTCGACGGTGATCGTGAGTGCCGACTTAGCCAAGCTTAAAGGCTGGGTCGCTGGTGATATTATCCCTTTAGAGGGGGGAGTATTGCTAGGGCCTATTAAAATCGATAAGAAAAGTGGTATCCGTGGAACTCGTATTCTGGCAGATATGTCTCTCCTTAGAGGTCTCAAAAAGTCTTCGGGATTATCGGTTATCGCTTGTGGCGAAATGTCGGCAGAAAAACTCGAAGCCTTGCGTAAGCGCATTCCCAATGGGATGACGCTTTCTCGGAGCTCTCAATCGCAACTAGAGGCATTAACTAAAGCCTTCCACACCAATTTGACCGCAATGAGTATGCTCTCTTTTGTTGTGGGTTTATTCATATTTTACCAAGCGATGTCGTTGTCTTTAGCGCAACGTCAGCCATTAGTAGGTAGCCTACGTCAGTTAGGTGTATCTGGGTGGCAATTAGCTCAGGCGCTTTGTCTTGAGCTGGCAGGTTTAGTGTTCTTAAGCTGGTTAGGTGGCAATGTGTTTGGTTTGGTGCTTGCCAACCAACTTATTCCAGCTGTATCTCAAAGCCTAAGTGATTTATATGATGCGAATATCGGGTTAACGATTGAGTGGAGTTGGCAATGGAGCATTTATAGCTTTTTGTTGGCGTTTGCTGGTGCCGTTATATCTTGTGGTTGGCCTTTAGTTCGCTTGCTTAAATCGCAGCCAATTCGGCTTTCGTCTCGCTTATCTTTAATGCGCTTTACCGGTGCTGAGTTCACATGGCAAGCCTTTGTTGCGTGTGGTTTTTGTGTAGCAGCGATTGCGATATATCAAGCACCTAAATCTCAAAGCTCTGGCTACGCTATTATTGTATTGATGCTACTCAGCGTCGCACTCATCACGCCATTTATTATCTGGAAAGTGTTTACGGGACTGTCATTTTCTTTGAAATGGGTCAAGGTAAGGTGGTTCTTTGCTGATGCGGCTGCCAGCATGAGTTACCGTGGTGTTGCGAATATGGCCTTTATGCTGGCTCTCGCTGCCAATATGGGCGTCGAAACGATGGTCGGTAGTTTCCGTGACACCACCGATCGGTGGCTAACGCAACGTTTAGCTGCGGATATCTATGTTTACCCAACGAGTAATAATGCGAGTCGTATGAGCCACTGGTTAGAGAGTCAACCAGAAGTTGACCGCGTATGGTGGCGTTGGGAAGAAGAAATGCCTAGTAAATATGGCATGATGCAAGTAGTGAGTACTGGAGACTCTGTTGGCGAGTTGGAATCTCTGACGGTTAAAATTGCAATTCCAAACTACTGGTATCATTTACATCACTCACGAGGCGTGATGATTAGTGAGTCGATGGCACTTAAACAAGGGTTAAGACCGGGTGATTACCTGAATTTAGGTAAGCCCTTAGGTCGCAATTGGCAAGTCATCGGTGTGTATTACGACTATGGCAACCCATATCATCAAGTGCTTATGTCACAAAATCGTTGGCTCGCTCATTTCTCGGGATCGGGTGATGTTGCCCTTGGCGCGGTGCTCAATGATAAAGAACAATCGATTTTGGTGCAGCGACGACTACAGAGCACCTTTAGGTTGAACTCTGAGCGTATATATGACAATACGACCATTCACAAAGAAGCAATGCAAACCTTTGATCGTACTTTTTCGATTGCAGATACGTTAGGTAATATCACATTGGTGATAGCGGTATTTGGTATTTTCTTCTCTACCATAGCAGGAGAAGTCTCTCGGCAGCGGCACACGTCGTTATTACGCTGTTTTGGTATTTCGGGAAGAGAGCTTGTGTTAATGGGAGGCTTGCAATTGCTGGTGTTTGGACTGATTTCAGCTGCCATAGCGATGCCGCTGGGCGTCGCCTTAGCGCAATTAATTGTCGATATTGTTATCAAACAGTCCTTTGGTTGGTCTTTGCAGTTGCAAATTGTACCGTGGCAATATTTAACGTCATGCTTGTGGAGCATGCTGGCACTAGTGATCGCTGGCGCGATTCCGGTGCTAAGACTCATTAGGAACTCACCGATCCACTCATTAAGAGATGCGTTGTAAATGAATCGACTGCAGAAACTCATTTTTTCATGTTGCTTGGTGGTGGTAGTCGCGGTGTCATTTGTTGCGATCCTTAAAGAGGATGAACAGCGCATCACTCGCTCAAAAACAACCCATATCAATACGATATTTGGCTCGCCGGGCAAGAAAGTCTTTGAACCGGTATTGCCTGATCGTGTTGTGACATTACCTAAAGATTTTCGCTTTCACCCCGAGTTTCAGCATGAATGGTGGCAACTTGTGACTAAGTTGACCGATGAGCACGGACAAACGTATTGGATGAGGTGGCGTTTTTTCCGCTACGCCAGCGATGATCGAGTCAAAACGGGTTGGGAAGATCCACAAATATATATCTCTAACGTTGTATTGACCAGCCATCTTGGTATGTTTACTGATCAGCGTATTGCTCGTGGTGGTATAGGGCAAGCAGGGGGAGTGAGTCGACCATTTAGGGTGTGGATTGATGACTGGTCTTGGCGGTCTTTATCGAACGATCCAATGCCTGGCAATTTAAAGATTTCAACAGAAAAATTCAACGTTAACTTACAGTTTGAACGTAATGGGCAGTATGCGGTTATTGGTAACGATGGTTATCATTCCAAGCATGATCTTTTACCGCGCGCATCTTACGTGATTGAAGCGCCGTTTATTAAAACTTCAGGACAAATTTCGCTACCCAATGGCAAGAGCTTGAAGGTAACGGGTAGTGCTTGGCTGTCAAAAGAGTGGGGCAGTGAACTTGTTGGTGGAAATTACGTTGGTGAAGACAATTTTATCGTAAAACTGTCCGCGAAACGTGTTCTTATGGTCAGCCAATACCGATATAAAGACAATATGCCTTATGTCAGTGCAAGCGTGATAGATGATGATGGACACGTTACTACAATTGATAGTGATGAGATTACGTTAAAAGCGCTTAAGTTCACCGAGTTGAATGGTGGTGCTCGTGTACCTTTAAATTGGAAGATCAGTATACCAAGTCATGATATTAATCTTGTCATCAAGGCTGGAAAACAGGTGAATTGGGTTAACTTTGTTGTTCCTCAATGGCAAGGTCCAGTCCGTACTAGAGGTTCTCATATTGTTTCTGGCTATATTCAACTAAGTGGCTATTAGAAGAGGGCCTTCTGTCTCAGTATTTCGTTTCTAATCACCTTTATAAATGTTGTTACTCAGCAACATTTTCTCTCTTGCAACTTTTTTGCAGCATTTTCTAAATCAAGATGATATTGACAGCCGCACAAGCAACGCGGCTGTTTATTATCGTTAGCATCTTTCTGCACTATACTATTCTATAGTTGGAGTATTATTTTATGGATATCTCGAATAGTTTCCTGTTAATATTCGGTTATTCCTACAAGTAACCTCCGTACAATCGATTTTTTCTGTAAATTAACTAGATATAGAATCTAACTATTCAAACAAAACGAATAACTATAAAGGGTTTATCTATGAACGACGTCATTCGTGACTTTTTTAAGATGGAATCAGCAGGTGGTATTATCTTGGTGATTGCAGCTGCGATTGCGATGGTTGTTGCTAACTCTCCTCTCAATGAGCTTTACCAAGGCGCACTTCATACCTATGTGTTTGGTTTATCTATTTCTCACTGGATTAACGACGGCTTGATGGCCGTATTCTTCATGTTGATTGGTCTAGAAGTGAAGCGAGAATTGCTAGAGGGTGCGCTGAAGTCTCGTGAGACTGCGATTTTCCCAGCGATTGCGGCAGTAGGCGGTATGGTTGCACCTGCACTTATTTACGTTCTCTTTAACTCAGGCGATCCTGAAGCAATGAGTGGCTGGGCGATTCCAGCAGCAACAGATATCGCTTTTGCTCTTGGTATTATGGCGTTACTTGGGAAACGCGTACCGGTTGCACTTAAAGTATTCTTGTTGGCGCTAGCAATTATTGATGACCTAGGTGTTATCGTTATTATTGCGCTATTTTATAGCAGTGACTTGTCCACGCTTGCCCTAACGATTGGTTTTGCGATGACGGCTCTATTGTTTGCGCTGAACTCGAAACAAGTAACAAAACTACCTATTTACCTCGCAGTTGGTTTGGTATTGTGGGTTAGCGTATTGGCTTCTGGTGTCCACGCGACGTTGGCTGGTGTTGTTCTTGGCTTCGCCATACCGCTTCAAGGTAAACCGGGAGAACACTCTCCGCTGAAACATATGGAGCATACACTCCACCCTTATGTGGCTTTTGGTATTTTACCAATATTTGCTTTCGCGAATGCTGGCATCTCACTGCAAGGCGTATCGATGGAAGGTTTAACATCAATGCTACCTTTGGGTATTGCAGCGGGTCTATTAATTGGTAAACCTTTGGGTATCTTTACCTTTAGTTGGGCGGCAGTGAAGTTTGGCGTGGCTAAGCTCCCTGAAGGGGTTAACTTCAAGCAGGTATTTGCGGTTAGTGTGTTATGTGGTATCGGTTTCACCATGTCGATTTTCATCGCTTCACTTGCGTTTGTTGGCGTTAGCCCTGAATTTGATACCTACGCAAGACTCGGTATTTTAATGGGGTCGACTACAGCGGCAATTCTTGGTTACGGTTTGCTTAATGCCTCGTTACCAAAGGAAGCAGCACCTGAGCCCAAAGAGCAATATTAAATCCTCAGGACTAACTTGATGTAATTAAGCCCAACTTCGGTTGGGTTTTTTTTGTCTCAAAAAATCGGTGTGGAAGTAGCTTGCGTTGCCTGTGATGGAGCAATACAGGTCGAGCTTTATCCAATGTTGTTATCTTTCGTCCTTAGCGGGGGATAAAGGTAAGATATTTCTCTAATCGCTTTCCTTAGAACCATTGCATCGTTAAAATGGCGCTTCTTTAAAAGGGGGTCAGATGCACCAATCACTGAAGTATATAACGGGTTACCCAGGCAACTTAATTGAACAAGTCTCAGGTTTAGTGGAGTCTGGTCGTTTTACTGCGTGGTTTGAGCAGCGCTATCCTGAATCGCACCAAATAAAAAGCGAAAAGGCCTTGTTTGAGTTCACTATGCAAATTAAACAACGCTTCATGAAAAAAACAGCGCCGATCACTAAAGTGGTGTGGGACAGCAAAATTCACCTGATCAACAATGCACTTGGCTTACATACCTATGTTTCTCGTGTGCATGGTGGAAAGCTGAAAGCTAAAAATGAAATACGTATTGCGAGTATATTTAAAGATGCCCCTGAACCTTTACTGAGAATGTTAGTGGTTCACGAACTGGCTCACGTTAGAGAAAAAGAACACGATAAAGGGTTTTATCAACTATGTTGTCACATGGAACCCAACTATCATCAACTTGAGTTTGATGCCCGCCTTTTTATGATTTACAAAGAGTTGATGAATGAAAACGCCAAAAAACGTTAATAACAACACGATTAAAGATCCACAAACGACCTCTGTCATTGAGAAGCGAGCAGCTGCGGGGTTGCATAAAAATAACCGACATCATGGGCGATATGATTTCGTTGCTTTGGTGAAAGCGGTCCCTGCATTGAAAGCAGTGATGACGAAAAACCCTAATGGCGAAGATACGATATCGTTTTCCGATCCTTTAGCGGTGAAATTACTCAATAAAGCGCTCCTTATGTCAGAATATGGCGTGGAGTTTTGGGATATACCTGAAGGGTTTTTATGCCCACCGATTCCAGGGCGCGCCGATTATATCCATTGGTTGAGTGAGCATCTAAATCGAGATTTAGCAAAGCCCGGTGCAAAAATTAAAGTACGAGCGCTTGATGTAGGGGTAGGAGCTAACTGTATTTACCCTATTATTGGTGCATCGCAGTATTACTGGAACTGGGTTGGTTCAGAGATAGACGCTAGTGCCATTGAAGCAGCAAGACGCATTGTTGATAATAATCCGTCGTTGGCAAAAAAAATCGAGATTCGTCAGCAAACGAACCCAAATACAATTTTTGAAGGGGTGATTCACCCTGGAGACTTCTTTGTTGTCACTACTTGTAATCCACCGTTTCATAAATCATTAGAAGAGGCAAAGCAAGGCTCGGAGCGTAAAGTTAAGAACCTTGGGCAGAACCGCCAGCAAAGGGGCAGCAATGCAGTATCAGTTGATACATCAGCCCTTAACTTTGGTGGACAAAAAGCTGAGTTATGGTGTCCGGGTGGCGAAGCCGCATTTGTCGCCAAAATGGCACAAGAGAGTGAGCGTTTTTCCAAGCAAGTGATTTGGTTTAGTACCTTACTTTCCAAAAAAGACAATATAAGACCACTGACCAAAAAACTGGAGCAATTAGGCGCGACAGAAATTGTCATACAAGAAATGGCGCAGGGTCAGAAAAAAAGCCGCTTTGTGGTATGGAGCTTTATGTCAACACAGCAGCGAAGTCAGTTTGCTAAAACATTGAAGTAAGTGTTACTGATAGAGCAATGATTGGTACTTCTCGACCATTGCTCTATTGCCTGCTTTCGATTCAAGGTCGATTAACACCCTCAAACTTGCCTTTTGATAACCGTAGCGTTGGTTAAATGCCAATAAACGCAGTCGAGCTTCTTTCAATTGATGGTTTCTAACCTCTATAGCGGCGAGCTGTATTGTAGCGTTTGGGCGTAGAGGTTGATGATCAAGTGATTTAACAAAATATGCTTCGGCTTTCTTTAAGTGGTTCGCCTTCAGTGCGCATAATCCGGCATTTTCATAACTTGATGCGACTTGATAATAAAAAGGTTGTTCAATCGCCTGGTTAAAATAGTGCTCGGCTTTGTCATAGTCTCCCTGCTTACACAAAAATGTCCCGTAGTTATTCAAAACAGTCCCATTGTTGGGGTAAGTGCTCGTTGCTTGCTCATAGGCGTTTCGTGCTGCTTTGACATCACCGACGGTTTCATAGTAGTAAGCCATAGTTAAGCTTGTGCGATAGTATTTTGGAGCATGCTTCATTGCCTTTTCAAAGTTTTGTTTTGCTCGGGCGTAATCCCCTTGTTTCATGTAACCGAGACCTAGCTCAATACGAGATTCTGCGACAGTAACAGGATCTTTTTGCACATTATTGGCACTTTCATCAACCGCAACACAACCGCCTAATAATGGTATTACGATTAAAGCAAGTGTCTGCCACTTCACCATGCTATTTACCTTTTTTGACTACTCAATGTTATGAGCCGATGCCATTTATGATAAGCACTTAGATTCTTATCTGGTGTGGTTGAGTGCACCAGTGCGAGTGAACGCTCAGAAATAACGGACGTTGTAAAAGCAAGTTGCTCATAAAGTAAGCGAACGAAGTTAGAATAACGACTCTAATCTATATCTGGCGTATGAACTTCGCTACAGTATTGGCGAAGAAATTAAGTGGTGGCGCAAGAATGACTTTTGAAAAAAAACCATGGTTAAACACCTACCCAGATGATGTGCCAGAGAACGTTAACATAGACCGTTTTCAAAACATCAATGAGCTGTTTGAACGCTCATTTACTGAGTTTGCCGATAAAACAGCCTTCATAAATATGGGCCACTCTCTGACCTACAGAGAGCTAAATGAAAAGAGTGATGCATTTGCTGCATATCTGCAGTCGACTCTGGGTGCAAAGAAAGGTGATAGAATTGCCTTAATGATGCCTAACTTGTTGCAGTATCCGATTACCATCTTGGGCGCATTAAAAGCAGGTTTAGTGGTTGTTAACGTCAACCCCCTCTATACGCCAAGAGAGTTGGAACATCAGCTTAGAGATTCAGGAGCGACCATTATTGTTGCTGTCACCAATTTTGGTGAAAACTTGCAAAAAGTCGTCGCGAAAACCAGTATAAAACACGTAATTCTAACCAGTATTGGTGATGCGTTGGCGCCTCACAAGCGTACATTAGTGAATTTTGTCGTGAAGTACGTGAAAAAAATGGTGCCTAAATATCACTTACCTAGTGCGATTTCTCTACGTCGCGTGCTAACCGAAGGTAAGAAGTTAGACTTTAATCCACCTAACATAACGAGTGATGATTTAGCGTATTTACAGTATACCGGCGGAACAACCGGATTAGCGAAAGGGGCGATGCTGACACATCGAAACATCATCGCCAACGTATTACAAGTGTTTGGTCATTTTGGTCCGCGTACGGCTCAAGAGCAAGAGCACGCCGTCACGCCTTTGCCTCTTTATCACATCTTTGCCAATTCGGTGAGTATGATGTTGATGATGTATATGGGGGGGACAAACCTATTAATAACCAACCCAAGAGATCTGGACTCTTTCGTTAATGATCTCAGTAAATACCCGTTTACTATGGTCTTTGGCTTAAACACACTGTTTGCTGCGCTTAACAATCACGCCAAATTTAAACAGTTAGACTTCTCTCACGCTGAATTTACTATAGCTGGGGGGATGGCAACACAAAAGCATGTTGCTGACGAGTGGCAAAAAATAACAGGCATGCCAATTATCGAAGGGTATGGTTTAACGGAATGCTCCCCAGTAGTGGCGGGTGGTATTCATACTCAGCAGTGTTTTGTTCCTGCTGTTGGCGTCCCATTACCGAGTACAGAATTACGCATTGTGGATGAACAAGGCAATGAGCTAGGCATCAATGAGGTCGGGGAAATTCAGATCCGTGGCGATCAAGTGATGAAAGGATACTGGAAGCAAGAAGCAGAGACTCGAGCGGTGCTAACGGACGATGGTTGGCTGTATTCTGGTGATATCGGAAGAATGGATGACCGCGGGGTATTCTTTATTGAAGACCGTAAGAAAGATATGATTTTAGTGTCTGGCTTTAATGTTTTTCCGACCGAAATTGAAGAAGTGGCGACGTTGCATTCGAAAATTGTCGAAGCTGCTGCCATTGGTGTGCCAGACGATGTAGCGGGCGAAAGGGTCAAGCTAGTGGTCGTGACTAACGGACAAGTCACGGTTGAAGAGATCAAGAAGCATTGCCGTCAGCACCTAACGGGCTACAAAATCCCGAAAGTCATCGAATATCGAGATTCGCTGCCAAAAACAAACGTTGGTAAAATTTTAAGGCGAGAGCTGAGATAAGTCGGTCGCTAGTTTGTAGAATTGGAAATCCCTAACGATGAATATCTTTAGGGATTTTTTATATGGTGCTTTACGTTGGTCGTTATCGGTTTGATGTTAACCTTAGTTCCATTTAAGACTGTTAGTCTGTCACCGTAAAGTTGTCTGCGCTGAAGTGATCTAAATCGTATGGTGTTTGTTGATAAACACAGTAGTTCAACCAGTTTGCAAACAGCAAGTGCCCATGGCTTCGCCAGCTGGCACAAGGCTTGTTATCTGGGTTATTGTTGGGGTAATAGTTAACCGGAATCGCAGGCTCCATTCCCTCACCAAGGTCGCGTACATACTCATTATGAAGCGTTAGCGCGTCGTATTCCGGGTGACCAGTGACAAATACGTTTCGTTTATCTTTTGTCGCTGCAAGATACACACCTGCGACATCAGATGTGGCGAGAATGTCGAGGTCGGTGTGTTCTTCTAGGTACTCAACGGAGAAGTCGGCATAACGTGAATGTGGCGCAAGAAACGAGTCATCAAATCCACGTAGCACAGGGTGATAGGGCTGGTGGACAGAATGGTGATAGACACCAGATAGTTTCTCTTTGCGTGTCCGTTTTGGCAAATTATAAAGCAGCTTTAGTCCTGCTTGAGCTGCCCAACACACATAAAGCGTTGAGGTCACATGCTTGTTTGCCCAATTCATAATAGTTTGTAGGTGATCCCAGTACATGACATCTTCAAACTGAACTAAGCCAAGAGGTGCGCCTGTGATGATTAAACCATCGAAATTACGACTTTTAACCATCTCAAATTGGCGATAGAAATTGTCTAGGTGTTCTGTTGGCGTGTTTTTACTTGGGCGGTCGTCGATGCGCAGTAGCTCTATATCCACCTGAAGAGGACTGTTTGAGAGTAGTCTTAAAAATTGAGTTTCCGTTTCAATTTTTTTAGGCATGAGGTTGAGGATAAGCACTTTAAGCGGGCGGATCTCCTGAGAAGATGCACGAGTTTCCGGCATGATAAAGATGTTTTCTTCACGAAGTACATCGGATGCGGGCAGTTGGTCAGGAATCTTAATTGGCACAGCTTACTCCCTAAGCTAATTGGTGTTTTGGACGTCTATACATCTAAAGTTAACTGAAACACGTAGCCTTGTCGACCGTTAATTGGTGCCAAATCGATGACAGCACTGGCTTACGCGAGATTTCCCGCTGATTACGAAAGTAATTCTGTATAATGACCGAATATAACGGCAGCGTGCAATCATTGGATTATTGTGACGAAATTGATATTAATTCGGGGTTTACCGGGATCGGGTAAATCAACCTTGGCGCAGACCCTATCAGCCTTCCATGTTGAAGCGGATATGTTCTTTGTCAATGACAGTGGGGTGTATCAATATGATGCGACCCGCATTGAAGACGCTCATCGTTGGTGTCAATCTCAAGCGGAAGAACAACTATCACGCGGTAATGACGTCGTTATCGCCAATACCTTTATTCGCCGCTGGGAAATGAAAGCTTACCAACAGATGGCAAAACGATACGGTGCGGAAATAGAAATTAGGGTTTGCCGCGGACGCTATGCCAATATTCATGGCGTGGAGCAGGTGGTGATTGATAAGATGCGGCGACGTTGGCAAGATTGAAACCAGCGTTATTATTATTTTTCAATGGCTTATTAGCTACAGTGGCTAATGAACTAAAGTGGATGATTAGTTACATATTCTCAATGTAAACCAGCATCGACGGCGAGTACATTATTGATTTACAACAGAATTAAATAGGAAAAATAGATGGCAAAACGCTCAGCAATTGTTGAAATGACCTCATATGGTATTTACTCTACGTGGGATTCTAATGCGAAAACGTTACCTAAAATTCAGGAATTTACAACAAACGTTACCGCCGATGAACACGTGGAATTTGGTTTTACTGTGAATATCAAAAAGGCCAAAGGTGAACGAGTTCAGTTTTGCATTTTTCACCCAGGAATTGTCGGAAAAAAAGGGCAAGTATTAGAACCTTTTGATGGGGAAGAACACATCAATAGTAATGATTGGGACTTTTACTTAGGCGATACGATTCAGTTGCTTCATCCAACCGAAGGGCTAGAAAGCAATTTGGGTGAATGGAAGATGGAAATGTCGTTACAAGGTAAAGTGGTAGCGGAGAAAAAATTTAAAGTAATGGCGAGAGACGAGGGGCAGTTTTGGAAAAATCGCGGCTTCTAGTGACCATTCGGCTGAACAGCTTTGTGCATAGAGTCGATGATAAGCAACGTTTAATCCAGCTCGCGAGTGATCTGAAGTGTCAGTTGAAGCGTATCCGCCGCTCTCGAAACTGGATGTTAAGTGGTCTCCCTCAATCATTGACCCGCTTCGCTCTTGAATCTGATGTAGGGTGGATTGCAGTGGCGGTTGATAAAGTGTTGGCAGAGTATAAATCACCTATTCAGCAGGTGTTGGAGCAAAACCCAGATATAACCGTGGCTGAACTGATGCATGAATCTGGTTGTAGCTTGGTAGAGGCACGAAAAGCCATTGATGAGTTTGAAGGCTTGTAGAAACGAACAATTCGACCCTGTAAATAATTCTGAGCGTATTCTTCTTTGTGATTTGGATTTGAGGCATAAAAAAGCCACTCCGAATTCAGGGAGTGGCTTCAAAATACGTACTCTACGCTGTAACGTAAGCAATCACGAAGTCAGTGATTTTTACCATGTCATCAATCGCAATGTATTCTTCAGTGGTGTGTACTTTCGCCATACCCGTTGAAAGGTTAACGGTGGTTAAGCCTTTCTTATTGAAGTTATTTGCGTCGCTACCGCCACCTGTGTGTTTGGTTGTCGCTTCAATACCGTTCTTGGCAAAGGCTGCTTTTACTTGCAGTACGTGTGCGTCATCTTCTGCGATAACGAACGCGTTGTAAGCGCGTGTTGATTCGATCTCAACCGTCGCGCCGAACTTTTTCGCTGAAGCTTCGAACGTTGCAACCATGTGCTCAACTTGTGCAGCCAGTTTGTCACCGTTCAAAGAACGTGCTTCGGCGATAACAGTGAGTTCAGGCATTACGATGTTTGTTGCTTGACCGCCATTGATCATACCGATATTTGCCGTGGTTTCTTCATCAATGCGCAGTAGCTTCATGTTCATGATAGCATCGGCAGCAACACTCGCTGCGCTAATGCCTTCTTCAGGAGCAAGACCGGCGTGAGCGGGGCGACCGGTGATTTTTGCAATGATTTTCTGTTGCCCTGGTGCGCCAGTTACAATGCTACCAATTGCGCCGCCGGTATCAAGAACAATGGCTTTGTCAGATTGGATAAATGACATGTCAAAGTGCTCTGAACCGAACAAGCCACCTTCTTCATGTACGGTGAAAGCAACTTCAATCGTCTTATGTTCAAGGGTTTGCTCTTTTAGGCATCGTACCGCTTCCATTACTGCAGCAATACCAGATTTGTCGTCACCACCAAGAATCGTGTTACCTTTCGAGCGAATAATGCCATCTTCGATGATTGGCTCAATGCCGATACCAGGAGAGACGGTATCCATATGGGCGCTAAAAACAATGCTGCCTTCAAGGGTGCCTTCAAGTCGACCGTAGACGTTAAAACCGTTGGTGTACTGCTCTGGGACGGGCAGTTTGCTAACGGTAAAGCCAAGCTCACCTAGTTGCTCCGCTACCGCTTCTGCGATGGCTTTTTCGTTGCCAGATTCACTGTCGATTTTCACTAATTCAAAGAAATGGTTGACCAAACGGTCCGTATTTACATGGGTCATAGGATTCTTTCAGGTTTAGAACAGGGAAGATTACTTTACACCCTATGTTTACGTGCTAGACCTGAGATAAATCAAAAAAACCGCCGCATTTCAGATTTATTGCTTAGTTTTGAGAGGTTTTTTGCTTAGAAAATTGGTAACAAGCGGCCATTGTAGTAGAAACAATCAATATGCTGCCTCCCCACTGTAACAACGTTAACACTTCATTTAAAAACAATACCGCAAATAGTAGCCCAAACAATGGTTCGGTTGCCATGAGTAATGAAGCATGGCTTGCACTTAGAAATCTCACGGAGTAATTCTGTAAAAAAAAGGCTAACAACGTACAGGCCAGCGCAAGGTATAAAAGATAAAGTGATTCTTCTACACCAAATAAAGAGAGCATCTGCATCGTTTGCACAGAATCAAAATTGACGATAATGAGCCCTAGCGTGGAAATAGTGACGACGGTGAGCTGGATGAAAGTCACCAATTCCAAACTTAGTGGTTCATTACTCAATGCTTTGCGGCAAACCACCACCATGATGGATCGCAAGACCGCGGCGGTCAGTATCAGTATGACACTGTCGTTGAGGACGATGCCACCCCAGTCCGTGTTTGAGGCTAAGGCGATGCCGATGACACCTAAAAAACAGTATAAATAGAGAGACACAGGAAGCACAGTTTTGAGCCAAAGACGCTCTACAAATGGGGTGAAGAGCACACAAAGGCTAATAAGTACCGCGACTTCACTCGCTTGAGTTAACATCACAGCCCAAGTTTCCGTAATAAAAATACCAGTAAGAATTATGCCAGTAGTAACGCCGACGGTTAGATAGCGGCGTGGCGAGTTGAAAAAATCAACTGCGGCATTTTTTTTAATAAGAAATAATGCGAGTACCAAGCTGCTAATGGCAAAGCGTGCAAATAGAAGCTGTTCGAGTGGCATTAGAGTGAGTAATTTTTTTGATACCCCATAGCTGGTTCCCCACATGATAGAAACGAGCAACAGGCCCAAAATGGCAATGCTTGATGGTAATCCATGTGCATAGTGTCGGCTAATCTGCATTTGTCTGATATTCTTCCGTTAAATATTACTGTGCGTATGCTAACTTATGAATAACGAAGTAATAATATCTCCAGTAAGCAAAGGATTGATGACCGGTGGACACAAATAAATTGATGGGCCTTTTACCCGACATTGCCGCGTTTGTAGTCGTTGTTGAAGCAGGAAGCTTTACGGCTGCCTCACAGCGTCTTGGTGTGACGCCATCTGGGGTGAGTCGTCAGGTCAGTCGACTTGAGTCGGCATTAGCCACCGATTTACTTGAAAGAACAACACGAAAACAGGTCACGACAGATGCAGGTAAGGCTGTCTATGAATTCGGTAAGAAAATCATGGATGCAGCAACCGATATTTCAGTGATAACTAGCCAAGGTGACCAAGAAATCACTGGTGAACTAAGGGTTGCAGCCCCCAAAGCTTTTAGTCGTCATATTTTAGAGCCACTATTGCTGTCGTTCTTGAGGCAGTACCCCAAGGTAAAATTAAGACTTTTTGTCAGTGATGAGTTTATCGATCCGTTCGGTCACAATTTAGATATTGTCTTTGAGCTGACGCATTCGCCTCGTGAAAACCTAGTCGCCAAAAACTTGGGGAATATTCAAACGGTGTTATGTGCTAGTAAGGCTTATTTGCAGTTGAACGGCGTCCCATTTGAGCCAAACCAGTTACTGCAGCATCAATGTTTATTCTTGAACGAAGCGCCTAATGACAATCAGTGGGTTTTTACTCGCGCTGATGATGTAGTGAAAGTACAAGTCGATGGCCGGTTTAGTGTTAACCATTCGGAAATGCGACTTACCGCAGTAAAACAGGACTTTGGGGTAGGGGTATTCCCTGAGTTTGTTGTGCGGGATGCTTTATTGAAAGGAGAGGTACTTCCGGTGCTTCCTGATTGGAACATTAGTTCACGTTATCAGGGGCTCGTGGTTATGCAGTTCCCACAATCTAAATATATGCCTGCACGCCGGCGAGCATTTATTGATTATATTGTTGATGCTATGGCAGAGCAGTCGACGTAGCGAGTTATAGCATCTTACGCGGATAGTATCTTACGTGGATAGTATCTTACGCCGGTAGTATCCTACGCCGATAGTTTATGGAGCGCATATCGTGATGAAAGCGCTCTATTGTCGTTGGTGTAGCCAGCTAATCATGTAAAAGATTTATTTAAGTAAACCGTTGAGGAAAATCGCTAAAAATACCATCAACGCAATTGCGCAGTTTGAAGGATTTTGGATTGTTGACGGTGTAACACCAAATGGATATTTGTTTATCTCTCAGAGTACGTATATGTCTTTGATTCAGCCAGCGGTAGTTTAGATGGCAGCTAAATGCTTCAATATCGTCTATCAGCTGTAATAACTTCTTATTGAGCCTATTGCCCAACACACCCAGCTTAATCCCCAAATTGGCGGCGTAGAGTTCACGCATGATGCTAGCACTAAAGCTAGAGATGAGCAGTTGTTCACGGCTGATGGGGCTATCGGCGATTGCGCGTTCTAATAACGACACAACGTGTTTCGCGTCATGAGTGTCTATTTTTACCTCCAAGTTGACGCAAAGCTGGTTTTCATCGCAGTACTGTAGCAAAGCCTCCAACGTTAAGATGGCTTCAGACTGATACTCTACGCCTTTCCATGCCCCAAAATCTAGTTGCTGCAATTGTGTTAACGATAGTTCGTCAACACGGCCATGTCCGTTACTGCAGCGATCAACAGTATGATCATGACAGATCACGAGAACGTTGTCTTGGCTGGGCTGCACATCCACTTCGATCCAATTAAAACCAAGTCTTTTGGCTTCTTTGATGCTAACTAAGGTATTTTCTGGGTGGGTTCCCGCCACGCCACGGTGTCCAGCGACAATTAAGCTCATAGTGTAATCCTGTTCACACGTGATAGATCAGTTGTTCATTTCGTCGGTCGTATTTTATGGTTTAACACGCTGAGCGACAATTGAAAGTTGTCACTTTCGCATGATGCTTACAAGCAAATTCAACAAAGCGATGTTGCGAAGTTGTAAATAAAAAGATATCGTAACTCAAGAGATTAGACCAGTTGAAGTGTTGATGAAAATACATAACATAAAGGGATATATACAACAGATCTATTTAGTTGAATATCCAGATAAATTATTACTACTTGATGGTGCGAGTCGAGCTGATGTGAGTACTATCTGCCAGTTTATCACTCAAAAGCTAACTCGACCGCTGACCGATTTAAAGGTTGTGGTGGTGACTCACATGCACCCAGATCATGCAGGAGCGGCGAATCGTCTTCGAACGCTTTGCGGCTGTGATATTGTCTCTTCGAAGGAAGTGCATCAATGGTATCGAGGTATTGATGGCTTTTTTATGCACCTTGCGGATCTTTCATTAGCGTGGTGGATGGCCAGCCGTATGGGAAAACCAAAAAAGAATTTATGGTATAAAAAATCACTTTCTCCACAGTTCGGTGTTGTGGACGGCGATAGACTCCCTAATTTTCCAGATTGGCAGGTCATTGCAACGCCCGGCCATACTGACCGGGATATCTCAATTTACCACGCCGGACAAGCCGTTATCTATGTGGCGGATCTTATGGTGCAAGTTAAGCAGAATTTAGTGGCGCCGTTTCCAGTTTTTCATCCTAACCAATACCGAACGTCGATAAAAAAAGTGTATCAATTGAACGCCAAGCAAGTGCTATTGGCGCATCGTAGCCCCGTAACCTTTGACCAAAAGGCAATGGAGCACTTGCTGGATACGGCGCCTAGAACGCCAGTGACTCACTGGCGAGTGGTTAAAATCAAAACCAAAAAGTTACTTGAAGGGTTGTCTAATCGGCTTTCTTGGTCGTAAGCTGAGCTTTATCTTGGTTTGGGAAAATAAGTGAGTCGGTATCGAACCCTGCGCTATCGGCTATTTGAATATAGCGTTCTAGCGCACCCTGAGGTAGGGTCGGGCTACGGGATAATAGCCAGAAGTAATCCAAGTTGTAGCCGCTTACTAGCGCTACTGAGTAGTCATCCTCAAGATAATAAACGACATAACTGCCGTAGAAAGGACCAAAAAAAGACACCTTAAGATGGGCGATATCGGGTGTGCTGACAAACTTAGCTTTTCCTTCGGCCTCAGACCATTCGTTTTCCTCGTTGTCCCAACCACGATTGACCACTTTCACTGTCCCATCTTCGTTGCTGGAATAAAATGCCGACACATTGTCTAGGCCGCGTTCAAAGCTGTGATCCAGGCGGGCAACTTCATACCACTGTCCAAGGTACTTATTAAGGTCGAACTGGCCGACAGGTTGTACAGTACTAGGTATGCCAGTACAAGCGGTTAATAGAGTAATGATGCCAAGTACGGCTAGCTTACGATAATTAAGACCCATCTTCGTTTCCTACTTTTGAATACTTCTTTTATTATAAGTGGTTATGTGTAATATCGATCAGTAAACTCGACAAATATTGCATAAAACTCGCATTACGCATACTCTCGTTAATGGTCTTAAAGTCATCGTTGGCTACAAAGGTAATCACAATTCATGTTTGAAATATTTCTCGTTCTCGCAATGCTTGTCGGCTTGTTTTTCATTGCGCTTAAATTTTTTGTTAAACAAGAAGATACCAAAACCTATCGTTATAAAGCGAAGGGGCCAATTTTATCGGCGCCTCAAACAGCGTTTTATAATGCCTTAAGAGAAGCAGTAGGCGAGCATGGATTAATACTCACTAAGGTTAATCTTTCCAATGTGGTTACTCCGACCCAAACTACCAATAAAAAGCAGTGGTACATTGCCAACAATGTGATAGCAAAAAGCTATTTCGACTTTGTTATTTGTGATCCGCGGACACTGCAACCACGAGTTGTCATCGAATATGATGATGGCCAAAAGTTACACCAAGGAAAAATAGAACGTCAAAAATTGATCATGCAGGTCTGCAAATCGGCAGAACTGCCGTTGATTGGTGCAAGTGTTAAGATGAGCTACCAGGTGAGTAAACTACGTCGCCTTATTGGCGCGCATATAGATCTTATCGAGCCAGAGAAAGAAGTTCGGTTTTGTAAGCGTTGTGGCAGCCCTATGAACATCAAAACCGCCACGCAAGGCAATTTCAAAGGGCGTCGATTCTTTACCTGTAGTCGCCAACCATTATGCCAGTACACGGAAAATTACAATGTCGTGTTTGAAGACGAGCCGGAGCGCCAGTAGGCACTGTTAAGAAAGCGGAAATAGTTGAATTTTCAGGTACAAAAGCACAAAAACAAAGCGAACTGGTGATATAAGCGCCAAACAACATCAAAAATACAAAAATGTGCTTGCACAGCCCAATGTCTCTCGTTAATATCTTCCTCGTTCTAAGGAATAACGCCCGCTTAGCTCAGTTGGTTAGAGTACTTGCATGACATGCAAGGTGTCACTGGTTCGAGTCCAGTAGCGGGCACCAAATCCTTAAGTTTACCTTTTAGGTAAGCCGTTAACCGAATATAAAATATGCCCGCTTAGCTCAGTTGGTTAGAGTACTTGCATGACATGCAAGGTGTCACTGGTTCGAGTCCAGTAGCGGGCACCATATCCTAAAGTTTATCTTTTAGGTGAGCTGTTAACTGAAAATAAAATATGCCCGCTTAGCTCAGTTGGTTAGAGTACTTGCATGACATGCAAGGTGTCACTGGTTCGAGTCCAGTAGCGGGCACCAAATTTAATACAAAAAAGCCCACTTTATGTGGGCTTTTTTGTATCTGAAGAGTCGTTGAACTCTGACCATTCTTTCGGGACATAAAAAGCGGGTAGTCGTTCTGGCTTGCTTCTTTTCCCTTGCCGCCATTGCTTGAGTTGGTTGACATAAGTCAGGATGTGCGCGACGGCGACAAATAATTGGTTCGGTACCATTTGGTCTATTTGTGTGGTGCGATAAATTGCGCGCGTCAGTTCAGCACTTTGTATCACTTCTACATGATGTCTCGTGGCTAACTCCTTGATATAAATAGCAACATCATCTCTACCTTTTGCAACGACGAAGGGTGCTTCTGCCTGCGATAGGTCATAGATTATCGCGACGGCATAATGCGTGGGGTTGACTAAGATGACGTTAGCCTTAGGCACTCTTTCATTGGCGTTTCTTTTCGCGTTTTGTATTTGAATTTGTCGAATACGCGCTTTGACTTCAGGTCTTCCTTCTTGCTCCTTATGCTCATCCTTCACTTCCTGCTTGGTCATTTTCATTTGCTTGGTAAACTCATGGCGTTGGTAGGGGAAATCTAACAAGCCAAATAGCAACACGAGAAAAAGTAGATAGCCTAAGTACTCTATTGTGATGGCAGAGATGGTAAGCACAACCGTATCAAAGTGCGATCCAATCAAGTTGGTAATCACAGAAATGTAGTGAGAAATGACCCAGTACAATAGGGTAAAGAATAGCGTGACCTTGACGATGTTTTTTGCCAGTTCAACGAGGGATTGGGTAGAAAATATGCGTTTTAGCCCTTTAATTGGACTGATTTTTTCAAACTTCGGTATCAATAAGCTAGGGCTAAAAACCCATCCACCAAGCAATGTAGAGCCAATTACCGCAGCGATAACTTGATAAATTAACAAGGGGAAAAAGAGCATAATCATGCCAAATATAGCGCTTCCGAGTAGCTCAATGGCAGAGATGGGTTGGCGGATATCATTAAAACCAAACTGGAAGCATGCTAAGAATAGCTCGACAAACGTCTGTTTTATGGTCTCTATACTCGCAATATAGTAACCCACGACACAGATCAGTGTGACGGATGATACGAACTCCTTAGCACGTGGTATTTGCCCTTCATTACGGGCCTTGCTGAGTTTATGATGACTGGGCTGTTCACTTTTATCGCCAGAGTCTTGATTGTCAGCCATTGGGTAGCCTTAGTATGTAAAGCAAATGATCATTGAGTTCAATGACCAGATCGAAGTAATGGTCACCAATCCCTGTTAACGAAGCCATCAGTGCAAAGAGCCCAAGTAACATTGTCATTGGGAACCCCAAAGCAAAAACGTTGAGTGCCGGTGCTGCTTTGTTCATTAGACCAAAGGTAATATTACTGAGTAGCATCACGACAATCGCAGGAACGGCAACAAGCAACCCAGTGGCGAACATCCATGACACCATTTGAAGGACGTATTCTATGCTGTTGAATGGAAAAATAGAGTCCAATGGCCAAAAGTGGAAACTTTGTTTAAAGACGTACAGCACGACAAGATGCGCGTCTAAAGATAGAAAAAGCAACATGGCGGTAATAAACATAATTCGACCAATAATCGCTATGCTCACGCCATTGGCCGGGTCATTCATCACTGCCATCGCGAGCCCCATTTGCATTGAAATGGCTTGTCCTGCCACAGAAAAGATAGTGAAAAATATCATCACAGCGAACCCAATTAAAAAGCCGAAGACGAGTTGGTATAGGGTGAAGATAATGGTGTCGATTGAGAATGGATTAAATGCCGGTACGTGATCAATAAGCGGGGCCAGTAATAAGGAAAAGACAAAGGCAAATAGGACCTTGACTCGTACCGGAATGACTTTATCACCAAAAAATGGCGCGATAATAAACAGCCCTGTTAACCGAACAAACGGCCACCATAATATACCGAGCCATTGAGTTATGTCGGTAAACGTCACTGTCATAGTATTAGCCAATTTCACTTGGAATAGCGTTAAATACGAATATGAAAAGGTCACTGATTTCTTGGATGAGCCAGTGTCCAGCCAGAATGATGGAGAGTAAGGTCACCAACAGTCGTGGTAGAAAACTTAATGTTTGCTCGTTGACTTGTGTCACCGCTTGGAAAATAGCAACAACTAAACCAACAATTAAACTTGGCAAAATCAGCACAGAGACAATCAAGATGATGACCCATATCGCCTGACTAACGAGTGTGACGGCTTGCTCTGGGCTCATGTGCTGATCCAAAAGCTGCTTGCTAGGCTACCCATCAATAGCCCCCAGCCATCCACCACTACAAAAATCAGCAGTTTAAAAGGGAGTGAGACAATGAGCGGTGATAGCATCATCATCCCCATGGACATCAGTACAGAAGCCACGACTAAGTCTATGACTAAAAATGGCAAAAACAGCATAAAGCCGATCTGAAAGGCGACTTTGAGTTCACTAAGCAAATAGGCGGGCAACAAAATGAGAAAGGGGATCTCCTCGTCAGTGGCGAGCGATGACTCGCCAGCAATTTTCGTCACTTGCTCCAACGCCTTACGCTGAGTTTGATCCAACATATACCGACGTAATGGGACCTCTGCAATCGCAATAGACTGTTCTAGCGTGATTTCGTCCTGAGCGTAAGGGAGGTAAGCTTTATCGTAGATAGAGGTCCAGACAGGCCGCATGATCAGTAAGGTAAAAATAAGGGCAATTCCGACCAGCACTTGATTGGGAGGCGTTTGCTGTAAGCCCAATGCTTGTCGAAGTATTGCAAGAACGATGACGATACGGGTAAAGCTGGTGCACATGATGACGAATGCAGGAACAAAGCTTAACATCGTCATTAGGATTAAGATTTGCAACTTGACGCTGTATTCATTACCTTCGGAAGTTTGAGATTCGGTAAGAATAGTCAGCGCCTCTGCTTGTACAACATTCGGCATTAGGACGAACGATGCGCCCGCGACAAAATATATGAGTATCGTCATCCTTGAGGCTACCTGTTTCTACTGAGTTGGTTTTTTCGTGATACTAAGCAGCCTGACACCGTACTGGCCGTTTTTGGCGACAATTTCCCCGGTACCAAATGCCGTGCCGTTAATTTTTATATCGACAGGCTCGCCTTCGTGCTTCTCTAGCATAATGACATCACCAGACTTTAGGGTAAGTAGCTCATCGAGAATCAACGTTTTCCTCGCGACTTCAACAGTAATATCGACAGGAATGCTCTTAAGCAGTGTGACGTTATTAATACTTTGATAAGACGAAGTATCTGGCTCATTGTCTTCGAGATCATCAAGATCTAAGTCGCCTAAATCGGGAAGTTCATCATGCAGGTCTAAATCATCAGTAGACATAGTATTACCCTCGTGCGTGTTATTATTAGCCTCGTGCGTGTTACTGTTAGCCATCAATGATTACTCCCAATTCAGAGTCAACAGCTTGTATTTTCCCAATAAAAGTAGGCTGCCCATTTACCTTAACCTGTAAGGTTTTGCACAGCGTTAGCGGAATAAAATGACCAGGTTTGAGGTGCGATACCTCATGCATTGAGCATTGACCCTGCATAAGTACGCACCCTAACTCCACGGGTTGATAACGTAATGTATTTAATATTTCCTCACTATCGAAGCTTTCGTCGTTGTTAAGTAGAGAACGAAGTTTTTTGACGTATTTACTATCAATCATGATGGTAATGACCGCCTCATATCCGTCAAAATTAAAGGTCAGAGTGACACCAATATCAGAAGGATGATGGTCAGTATGCTCCACCGCATAATGCCCAGCATCGGCGGTAAGAATGTTAGTAATTGCCATGGCAAGTTTTTGGAACAATCGATGATGAGTTTGAGTGAGAATGGGTGACACCTTTTTATTTTTTTGAGTGTTTTGAGGAGCGTGATTATTTAGGTGTTGATGAAGCAATAGGTCGATAGTTTCGGGCGCAGTAAAGAAAAAAATATGGCCAAATTCTTCGATGTGTAAGACGGTTTGAATATCGTTTTTAGGGGCGGAGGAGGCGGAGGAAAAGTGCGTGCGTACGTGTTTCCCAGAGAAATTAAATTTAAAAACATCCACGAGTTCATTAGAAAAATGACTCGTATGTTTAAGCAGAAACTTGCGCATTTTTAAATTTGGGTTACCAAATTCGGTTAGTGATATTTTCTTCATGTCAAGTCCGTTTTCTTTGTTTTTTGACGTGGTCTCAAGTTTGACACGTCGATTATTCCTAACTATAGGTTATAGCAACCTCATTTCAACGTGGTTTGATTAGGAATTGAGGATTAGTGCTAATAACGATAAGGGTCAATGTGCATATTGTGTGCAGTTGGCTCAAGAAGGCTAGGATATGATTCACTTAGACAAAGCATTGGGTGTGCATCCTGAAATGGTGCAGTTTCGATTGGACCGAGCAGCGGTGTTAAGTTCAAACATCGCCAATGTAGATACCCCAAACTACAAAGCAATGGATCTTACGTTTAACGCCGTTTTAAGTGGAATTGGATCGACGAAAGCATGGGCTACGGATAGCAGCATGCAATATCGAATACCGGTTCAACGGACCAGAGATGGGAATACCGTTGAGTTGGAAACAGAACAAGCGCGGTTTGCAAAAAATGTGATGGACTATCACCAAAGCTTGGCATTTTTGCAATCAAAGATTAATGGCTTGAAGTCAGCGATTAAAGGGCAATAGCAATCGACTCATGTACAGGCGGCGATTGGTTCTCGAAGTGCTCAGTAAAAGCGACGATTATGTTGAACGACTAAGGTAGGGAAACCATGTCTTTTCTAGGGATCTATGAAACGGCTGGCTCGGCAATGAGCGCACAGACCGTTAGGCTTAATACCATCTCAAGTAATCTAGCGAATGCAGATTCGGTCTCTGGCGATCCTGCCAAGGTATATAAACCTCTAAAACCCATATTTTCAGCGATTTACAACCAGTTCGATGCGCAAGAGTCTCATCGTCATGGTGTTGTGCCCATTAGAATAGCCGATGTGGTAGAAGTGTCCTCCATGATGGAAGGGCGCTATGAACCAAATAATCCATTATCCAATCCAGAAGGCTACGTCTATTACTCTGGAATCAACGTAGTGAATGAGATGGCTGACATGATTTCTGCTACGCGATCTTTTGAAGCGAGCGTTGAAGTGCTAGGGAACGTGAAGTCAATGCAACAATCGTTAATGGGCTTGTGGCGTAACTAGTCGCCTGAGACCTTAACTTGAGACCCTGAAAATAACCAAGGAATGGCAGATGACAACCATTAATGGCGCGGCGCAGGCAACCTCTATCGAGTCGGCATCAACATCGCCACCGCAAAGTAATCCGAATAGCGCAGGGGCGCTGAAGAATGAATTTATAACCTTAATGGTGGCTCAGATCGAAAACCAAGATCCACTCAATCCCACAGACGGGACGGAATATGTGGCGCAACTGGCACAGTTTTCTCAAGTGGAAAGCTCTGAGAATTTGGTACAGCTGATGCAAGCGAATACGACGATGCTGGATAATTTGCAGGTGCTGAGCACCGCTGCTTTAGTGGACAAAACGGTGACGGTTAAAAGTGACCAACTTATCGCTTCATCGAGCAGCAGCCATCAGGGGTATTTGGATCTCACCCTTTCCTCGAACAATGTAACGATTCAGCTGATTGATGCTGTAGGCAATGTTAAAGCGTTGCCATTAGGCGCCAACCAAGCCGGTCGGGTTGACTATGCCTTTGATGCCAGTGAACTGGGGTTAAATGGTGTGTATCAGATGCGAGTGCAATTGGATCAGGGACAGGAATATCAACCCGCCATTTACCAACAAGGAAAGGTTCAAGAAGTTACCACACCATTGGTAGGGGGAACGAGTCAGATAGATGTGACGGGAGTCGGGCAAGTCGCTTTTTATGACGTGGCGGCCTTTGCACAGTAAGACGGTAGGTTAGTTATTCAGTAATGAGTCATTTAGTAGACCGCCCGTTCGGTAACTGAGTAAATTAGTACATTTTTAGGTTTGGTCTTTGACCAATTTTTGTAAGTAAGGTGATGGCTGTCGTTCTCCACATAGATGATGTCTAGTTGGAGATAGCCTCTTTTAAGATGAAGAGGAAGGCACAATGAGTTTTAGTATTGCATTGAGTGGGCTAAATGCCTCGAACTCAGAGCTAAATAGTATATCCAATAATATTGCCAACGTATCAACCACGGGGTTTAAAGAATCACGAACAGAATTTGCTTCTGTTTATAGTGGGAGTGAAGCGGGCGGCGTAGAAGTGGTCGGCGTGTCGCAGAACTTTGAAAAAAGTGGCACGGTGACTGGTACCGGACGCTCGTTAGATATGGCACTGTCAGGTAACGGTTTCTTTGTTCTGGAAGACAGCAAAGGACAAACCTTGTATACGCGCTCTGGTATATTCAACATGAATGCCGATGGCATGATTACCGCCAATAACGGTGGCTCATTACAAGGTTACTCCGTTGACGCCAACAATAATTTATTGCTTGGCTCAGTGGGCACGGTTCAAATTAGTACCGCGTCCTTACAAGCTAAGGAATCGGATAGCGTTGAGTTTGTTGCTAATCTAGATGCTAGGGAGGCTGCGCCAGTATTGGCATTTGACTATAGCGATTCGTCGACTTACAACCATTCTTATACGACGCCCGTTTATGACTCCTTAGGTAATCCTCACACCATGAGCCAGTACTTTGTGAAAACGGCTGCCAATGACTGGCAGGTGCACGTATTAGTTGATGGCCAAGCCATTGATGGTACTGATAACTTAGTAGCTGCAGGGGCTCCAACGGCAACCGATAATGCAACGTTTTCGTTTAACGCCGATGGTACCATCGATGCCACCGGCACCACAGTGTATCCGATTACATTCAACCCAGCGAATGGTGCCAACAGCGTGACGGTTAATGTGGATTTGTCATCGGTCACGCAATATGGCAGTGATTTCGTCGTATCCAAGAATAGCCCCAATGGTTACACCTCGGGTGATTATGCCAGTGTGCGAATGGAAAACGACGGTCGTATTTTTGCAACTTACACCAACGGGCAATCTCAGTTGCAGGGCCAAGTGGTGCTTGCCAACTTTGCGTCTCCTCAAAATCTCATTAAGACCAGTGATACTGCTTGGCTACAAAGCTTTAGTTCTGGGACTCCGGTATTGGGAACCGCAGGCAGTGGTGTGTTCGGTGACTTAACGTCAGGGGCGCTAGAGGGCTCAAATGTTGACCTTACTTCAGAGTTAGTGGCGTTAATGACAGCGCAGCGTAACTATCAAGCGAACACTAAATCGATATCAACGTCTGATCAGCTCACCCAAGCACTTTTTAATGTGGTGTAGATTATGAACCCCATTTTATTTAGTGCCGCCAAAGGGGCCGAACGAACCATGTTGGCTCAGCATGTCCGAGCCAACAATTTGTCCCATGCCGACACCATTGGTTTTAAAGCCTTGATGGAGCATTCGACCCCAATGAAGTTGGAGGGGTCGGGCTTTTTAACTTCAGTCACATCTCGCAGTAATTCAGCCATTAATAATTTTGCTCAGGGCGAAGACATTCGCACTGAGCGACCACTGGATGTCGCGATTAATGGAGAGGGATTCTTTGCTCTGCAAGGGCTAGAAGGTGAGCCTAATGAGCTGTATACACGAGCGGGTAACTTTCGTTTGGATGGTGCAGGGCAATTATACCTTGGTGAACGACGGGTGATGTCTACTGATGGACCGATGATCTTTCCTGATTTTGAGTTTGTCAGTGTGAGCGCAAATGGGTTGGTATCTGTCACGCCTATTGGCGGAGAGGCGTCATTGGAAGTGGGTTCATTAAAAATGGTGAAGCCAGATACTGCCGATATGACGATGCATGCTAGTGGTCACTTTGTTGCCAAAAATGGTGAAGAGCTGGGTGAAGACTTTACCGTTCTTGTGCGCTCTGGTTATTTGGAAGCGAGCAACGTGTCAAGTTTGGAAGAGTTGGTCAGCATTATGTCATTAACCAGACAGTATGAAATGCAGATAGAAGTTATGGCATCAGCGGATGAAATTGCCCAAATTGGTAATCAGTTACTTAAGGCTTAAGGAAGGTCGATATGCACAGCGCATTATGGATATCTAAAACAGGGATGGCGGCTCAAGATGCAAAAATGACGGCTATTTCCAACAATTTAGCGAACATCAATACGGTTGGTTTTAAGCGAGACAGAGTTGTGTTTGAAGACCTATTTTATAGCGTCGACAAACAAGCAGGAACGGAAACCAGCGAACTCAATGAACACCCAACCGGGGTGCAATTAGGTAACGGGGTACGTGTTGTCGGAACAGAAAAGGTCTTCACGCAAGGTAGCATTCAAAATACAAATCAGCAGTTTGACCTTGCCATTTTGGGTGATGGCTTTTTCCAAATTGAAAACTCGGATGGAGAGTTACTTTACACCCGAAATGGGCAATTTCACGCTAATTCAGACGGTCAGTTGGTCAATACGCAAGGCTATCCGCTGATCCCTGAAATCATTATTCCACCAGAAGCCACATTAGTCAGTATTACCGCAGATGGCGTCGCAACGGCAACGATTCCAGGGCAAGTTAATCAAGAGGCTTTAGGGCAAATTACCATTGTGAAATTTATGAACCCAGCCGGTCTTTCCGCGCAAGGAGGCAATTTATTTTTAGAAACAGAAGGCTCGGGTGAAGCGGTAGAACTAGTCGCTGGGACTGAAGGATCAGGACAGCTCAAGCAGGGGGCGCTCGAAGGCTCCAATGTTCAAGTTGTTGAGGAGATGGTGGATATGATAGCGACGCAAAGAGCGTATGAAATGAGCGCAAAAATGGTCAGTGCCGCCGATGAAATGCTGCAATACATCGCGCAGCAATCGTAAATAGATCAACAAGGTGAAGGTACGATTAGGGATGATTACGATGCGACAGACGCAAGTTGTCAATGTAAGTAGTGTTCTTGCTCACTTGGAGGCAGAGCAATGCGTCGCCTTGAAAAGAAAGGCCGGCACGATATTGTTGATGGCTATTTTGGCTCTGATGGTACTAGGGCTAAGTGGTTGTGCTGGGCGATCGGATGACTTTATTCCACCTTCACCTAATGACGAAGCGTATGCACCACCTAAGCTTGACTATAACGTGACGCGAGTGAGCAAAGGCAGTCTTTATACTGGTACAACTGCCATGACGCTATTTCAAGACCGTCGAGCTTATCGAGTCGGTGACATATTGACAGTCGTTTTAGATGAAAAGACCGAATCAGACAAAAGTGCTTCTACACAATTTGGCAAGGACTCAAATGTTACTGTCACGGCTCCAACACTAGGAACAACCGTCTACGACGAAGGGACGGTGGCGTTAGATGCCAGTCGCGATTTTGATGGCGCGGCTGCAACGTCACAGGGTAACAGGCTAACGGGTTCTATTACCGTAACCGTCTACGATGTATTACCAAACGGTGTACTTAGAGTACGGGGAGAGAAGTGGCTGAAATTAAACCAAGGCGACGAGTATATTCGTCTTACTGGGAACGTTCGTGTCGATGATATTCAAGCCAATAATACCCTATCTTCACAACGAATAGCTGATGCGCGCATTACCTATGCAGGTCGAGGGACGTTTGCTGACAGTAACACTGCAGGTTGGCTCACTCAATTTTTCACTTCACCTTGGATGCCGTTTTAATGGAAGCCATATGTACACGTCATTTGTGCTTTGGTAAGAGCGTTGATGCCCGCCTACTCACCCGTGTTTGTTTAACCAATGGTCTTGGCTTGGTGGCTCTGGTGCTGTGCCTGTTGCCGCTAACGGCTTATGGGGCTCGACCTATCGATGAGATATCAGTGGTGTATGGCGATAGACAAAACCAGTTAATTGGCTATGGGTTAGTGGTTGGGCTTGATGGGTCGGGAGATAAGTCTCAAGTCAAATTTACTCAGCAATCGGTGGTGAATATGATCAAGCAGTTTGGCGTCCAGCTCGATGATGCGACCAACCCTAAGTTGAAAAATGTGGCGGCAGTGAGTGTTACCGCTTCTGTTGAGCCTCATATGGGAGCGGGTCAAACGTTGACGGTGACCGCGTCATCGTTAGGTGATGCTAAGAGCCTTCGAGGTGGCACATTATTACTTACGCCATTGCGCGGTATTGATGGCGAGGTCTATGCCGTCGCACAGGGTAGCTTGGTGGTGGGAGGCTTTAATGCCACTGGAGAAAATGGCACAAGTGTCACCCGAAACACACCAACAGTGGGGCGAATTCCAAATGGCGCGACGCTTGAAAGAGAAATTACCTCAGGCTTTGATAGCGATCCCACGATTCGTTTGCAATTAAAACAACCCAATTATGAAACGGCGCTGAATATATCCAAGGTGATTAACCAAACCTTCGGAGGTCAGGTCGCTAAAGCCATCAATAAAGGGCAAGTGGAAGTGTCTGCGCCACAAGATAGTGAAGATAGAGTGATGTTTGTGGCCATGATTCAGGCACTTGAAGTGGATGAAGGACGAAAGTTACCTAAGGTCGTCTTTAATTCACGAACGGGTACGGTCGTCATTAGTCAGAACGTCACGGTATCTGAGGCGGCGGTAAGCCAAGGTGGCATTACCGTGACGATATTGGAGTCAGAATCAGTGTCTCAGCCCGGAGGGGCCTTCAACACCGCAGGGGAAACCGCCGTGGTTCAAAATAGCCAGATTAGCATCGATGAAGAAGATGCGACGACGATGGTGTGGCCAAGGGGAACGAATTTACAAGAGATCGTTGATGCCATTAACAATATCGGTGCGTCTCCAGAAGCACTCATGCAAATATTACAAGCGCTAGACGAAGTTGGCGCGATAAATGGGGACTTGGTGGTGATCTAATGATTGATTCAACGGCGCTGACAAGCATAGCAAAGTACTCGATAGTAGAGCGTTTTGTCGTCGCTAAAACAGCTTCTGACACGAACTCAGATCAGCAAAAGCTTGAGGGCGTGCCGTTGTTAAACTCTAGTGTCGCGCAGAAGATAGTTAAGCAGAATATCGCTACGTCAACGGTCGTGAAACAAAACCCCATCGGATTGGCGACGCAAGACGCTTTTCAAAGCAGCGCCCAGCGTGCTGAACCATTTAGCTATCCACAATTACATAATCCATCTCCGTTGCCACACTCATCGGCACCTTCGCATCTTTATCTTGATAACGTCTCTCTCGCACAGTTGAAACATGACAATTCACAGCAGGGGCTGATTGCTGCCGCACAACAATTTGAAGCGCTGTTCTTGCAGCAAATGCTGAAAAGAATGCGCGCCGCAAGTGAAGTGCTTAGTGACGATGACAACCCTCTTTCAATTAAATCAGCAGGCATGTTTCAAGAAATGCGAGATGCACAACTGGCACAGCAAATCAGTCAACAATCTTCTTTCGGTTTAGCAGAAATGATTTATAAGCAGTTGTCGGCTCAGGTGCCAGATTTAGGCGTTCAGGTATCCAATACTCAACAAAAGACATCGCAGTTTATGAGTGTAAATGAGATGACACTCGCTAAGGAGCAAGAATAATGGGATTGGTGAATATAGGTTTGAGTGGTGTGTTGGCAAATCGTGTTGCCCTTAATACCACTGCGCAAAATACAGCCAATGTGAACACGCCTGGCTACAGTCGTCAGATTGTCAATTTTGATGCCACGTCCTCTGGTAATTTCGTCAACGGAATGAACTTGGGGGCGGGAGTAGAAGTGAATGGCATTCTACGAATCGCTGAACAGTCCACCACTAATCGATTAAGAGAAGCAACCGAGTCTGCCCAGTACACTCAGACCTACTACAGTGGATTATCGAGTTTAGAAAACCTGTTAGGGGCAGATGGACTTAGCTTAACTCAAGGATTGAACCAATTTTTTGCTGCCATTGATGAAGCTAGTGTCGCTCCGGAAAGCTTGGCGTTTCGTCAGCAGGTGTTGACTAACGCAGACGCTTTGACGCAGCAATTTAATTCCATCTATTCACAGCTAAATCAGCAAGAAGCCGCACAGTCTGAACGCTATAGCGCCGTGATAATGGATGTAAACAGCCAGTTAGAGAGCATTGCGAAGCTAAACCAAAAACTGCAAGAAGATGCCTTACTTGGAAAAAACGTTGCGGGTTTGCAAGATGCCATGGATAAGCACTTAAATGAATTGGCAACGTCGGTTGATATTCAAGTGATTTATATGGAGTCAGGTGGCGTTGAAGTCTCCACCCCTAATGGTCAACCTTTGGTGATTGGCGGTTTTTCTGGGTCATTAGCAAGGGATTTATCTAATGGGGATCCATATAGCACAGATTTGACTCTGTCTTTCCAATCTATGACCTCCTCGGTGGACGCTTCTTTAGGTGGAGAGCTTGGCGCCATGGAGCGCCTGAAGCAATCGCAATTTGAACCGATTAAAGCCACGCTCAACGACTTAGCGCTAGGCTTTGCTGGTGGTGTTAATTCTGTTCTTAATGCCGGGTTTGATCTTAATGGCTCAGTGGGGCGAGATCTATTTACCTATACAGGCGGAAGCGAAGCGGCATCGTTGGCCATTGATTCAACACTGTCGGCACAACATCTTGCTTTTTCATCGGATCCCTCCGTCGCCGGCAATGGCGACACCCTGAAGTCGCTATCTCAGTTGTCGCAAACGACGTTAATCAATGGTTCAGTTGTCGGACAAACCCCTTATACCGCTTATTCGGGTTTGTTGGGACAAATAGGAATATTTACTCGACAAGCAGAAAGTGAAGCGAGCGCTGCACAGATCAGCCTGGAGGATGCGCAAGTGGTACGCGACAGTCTTAGTGCGGTTAATTCTGATGAAGAAGCCGCGAATATGATGCTTTATCTCAATGCCTATGAAGCCAACATGAAAGTCATCAGTACTGCTAATCAGATGTTTCAAACTCTGCTGCAGGCATTTTAGGAGCTTATGATGCGAGTGACAGATTCTCAGTTTAATGCGGTGATGCAGCGTTCACTAATGGACAACAACATTAGGCTCAATAAAGTGTTTGAGCAAATGTCTACGGGTAAAAAACTCAACCATTTGTCCGATGATCCTATCGCGTCAGTGCGACTCGAAGGGCTTAAAAAGACCATGTCGGACAATCAGCAGTACCAACGAAATATTGATAATGTCCAATCGCAGTTGACTCGTTATGAAACCAATGTGGATACACTGGAAGAGCTATCTCAACAGGTCAACGAGCTGTTATTGCAAGGGATAAATGGCACGCTAGACCAGCATAGCCGAGCCGGGATCGTGCTTGAGCTCAAGTCACTTAAGAGTGAAATGTTAACGACGTTGAATCAGTCAAACGACGGTAGCTTTTTGTTTTCCGGCACTGATATTTCAAACCCATCCATCGACATCGTACCTCCTTATACCATGAACTCGAATGGTGATTATAGAGAGACTAAAGTCGGGGACGACCAATACGTGGCGAATAATATTACCGTTAGTGATGTGATTGGCAGTAGCGCCATCTTTACCGATTTAGACAATGCCATTGCGGAATTAGAAGTGCCGTCGGCGACGTTTATTTCCACTATTAAAAGCGCCATTGATAGTAATCAATCGTTGCATCAAAGCGTGTTATTGACGCTGACTGACATAGGCAGCCAATACAACTCATTGGACAGGTTAAAGGAAACCAGTATCGATATGGTGTTTTTTGCTGAAACAGTAAAGACAGAATTAGAGGCATTGGATTATGCCCAAGCATCGGTAGAGCTGAATCAAAGCATGATCGCCCTAGAGGCGACGCAAAAAACCTTTATTCAGATTGCTGGTATCTCATTATTTGATTTGATTTGATTTGATTTGATTTTACATGGGGCGAAGGATGCGCAGAGCGGGTGAAATAAACAGTAATAATTTGATGGTGACTAGCCAAACACTAGGGCTAGCCCTGTTACTTATTGGGTTTTCAGCTCAGCTATTTGCACAGCGATATATTGTTCCGTTTGACAGTGTTCAATGGCGTGATGGACAAGACGTTGATCGCTGCGTTTTACAGGTAAGCGATCCACATACAGGGTTTGACGTGCAGTTTGTGGTGATTGCCGCTCAGCCACTTCAGATTAGAGTAGAGCGGCAAAGCGGTCAAGCGCTCCCGGCTTCGACCTCATTTAATACCACTAAGCCGATATGGGCAAACACAACCGCTTATGCCACGACAACCATTGAAGACGTGGAGGTAAAAGGCAGCACCTTAATAGCCTCTCATGGTGCGGCTTATATGCTCGAAGATATGACACGCGGAGCCTGGTTTAACATTAATGCGATGGATTTTGATGTCTATTTCCCCACCACCAATTTTAAACCAGCGTTGCAAGCCTTTAATCAGTGCCAGCGCGAGTTACCAGCGGTGAACTTTCAGCATGCTCGACGTGTTGAATTGCAGTTTGAAGAGGGGGCGATGACGCTGACAGAGCAACAAAAAGACGTGATAGATGACATCAGTACATTAATAAAAAAAGACAAAGCTATCGTTAAGGTGCTCATTGACGGTTATACCGACAACACAGGAGACTCGGTCAGCAACTTGCAGGTAGCGAAACAAAATGGCTCGGACGTCGCACAGTGGTTTGTCGAAAATGGCGTATCAAAAACCATGTTAGAGATCCGCGGGCATGGCGATCGATACCCCAAATATGATAACGCAACACAAGAAGGGCGAGAGAAAAATCGACGAGTGGAAATTCGTTTAGTACGCAAATAGTCTCGAAGACAAATAGAGAACATAGAGTAGGCCGCATAACAATAAGCCGATGCATCAGTAACAGGAGAAGGAGCTATGGACAAAATCAGTGTGATGGAGTTACAGCAACAGTTAGTCGGAAAAATGGAAGTCCGGCAGCAAGTTGCGACCAACCCGTTGTCTAATCAGCCCATTTCATCATCTTTTGTTCATGGTGTGTCTAGACAATCACTTTCAGAAGTTACCCCTATTTCGCAAGGATCCCTGGAGTTCGGTCAGGCATTGAAAGGGGTGTTAGATACCGTTAATCAATACCAATCTCATGCATCGGAAAAAGTCACCGCGGTTGATCTTGGAAAAAGTGATGATCTTATCGGTGCCACTGTTGCAGCGCAGAAAGCTCAGCTCTCTTTTAATGCACTCATGCAAGTGCGAAATAAAATGGTGTCAAATTTTGAAGACATCATAAAAATGCCAATTTAGTTAAGGGGAACGGCAATGGCAGCAGAACTGGATAGTAAGCCTGCATTGACCAACGAGATGGGGGCCGCAAAAGCACAGCTTGGTAACATCTCGGGATGGGTGGCTGGATTTTGGAAAAGCTCTCAACGTAATGTCATTATTATTACCATCTTTGCGACCATTACTGCCGCGATTATTGTCATTATGCTTTGGACGTCAGCGGAAAGATTTCGTCCGCTCTATAGCCAATCGGCAAACTATGACTCTAGCCAAGTGTTGCAAATGCTTGATGAAGAGTCGATTAAATACCAGCTAAGTCAGGATGATGGTCAGATATTGGTGCCAGAGCGTGATGTTGCAAAAATACGCATGGTTTTAGCGTCGAAAGGTTTAAAGGAGCAACTTCCTAGTGGTTTTGAATCTCTCGATAATTCAAAAAGTCTTGGCGAGAGTCAGTTCATGGAAAGTGCCCGCTATCGTCATGCCTTAGAAGGTGAGTTAGCCCGCAGTATTTCCACTATGAGCGCAGTGAGTTTAGCCAGAGTGCATCTGGCGATACCCAAAGAAAGCCTATTCATGCGTGAAGAGGCAGAGCAGCCAAGAGCATCGGTCATTGTGCACATCATTAATGGCATGGACTTAAAACCCGCCCAAGTAGAGTCAGTGATTAACCTAGTGTCTGGAGCGGTGATTGGTCTGAAATCGGAACACGTCAGAGTGATTGATCAGCACGGTCGTTTACTTTCTAACGATGCCACCGTGGGTGACATTACCGTGACAACAGGCAAGCAGACCGACTATAAACGCAACGTAGAACGCACCTTGGTGGCTCAGGCAACCGATATGCTCACACCCATTTTAGGAGCGAGTAATTTTCGCGTTCAAATTGCCAGTGATATTGATTTCTCAAAGGTTGAAGAAACGGAAGAGATCTACGCTGATCCTGTGGTTCGCAAAGAAACGTTGTTGAATGACGTGAATGAATCCTCAATGGCACTTGGCATTCCGGGCGCATTAAGTAACACGCCGCCAGTCACTGATGGAGAGGCACAGCCTGATCCCAACGCCAAAGTAAATCGCAGTGAAACCTCCAGAGATTATGCGGTGAGTGGCAAAATCAGACATACCCAACACCAACAAGGCGTATTAAAAAAACTATCGGTATCGGTAGTAGTGAATGATATGGCCAATGGTGAACAAACCTGGACCGATGATGAGCTCACTAATATTGAAAATATTGTCCGCTCCGCTATTGGCTTTGAGGTGGAGCGTGGCGACGTCATCCACATTACTCATTTCCCTTTTGTGGTCGCTGCCGTGCCCGATGCATTGAAAATACCTTGGTTTGAAAACACCAATATTATGCAGCCTATCAAGTATTTATTAGGTGTGATGTTGAGTGGCCTCATGATCATGGTGGTGTTAAAGCCGTTGGCACAGTATTTAACTAAATCTGCCGAGCGAGAGGATCAACTCGCTGAAAATGTAGACTACGAAAGTGATGTTATTACCAAGGAAGAGCGAGTTGCAGAAGTCGCACTGCAGTCAAAACTGGAAGCCTTAGGCATTGATGCCACAGGAATTAAGGCGCTGGATGATAACCTTCCATCAGCGGATAGCCCACTAGAGGTACAAATTAAACACCTTAAGTTAATCGCGAAAGAAGACCCCAATCGAGTGGCTGAAATATTACGCACCTGGATTCAAGCATAGAAGGATATACCATGGACGGTAAACAGACTTACCAGTCAGTAGATGGCGTCGCAATGTTGATGCTGACGATGGGCGAAGACATTGGCGCAGATGTGCTAAAAGGTTTTACACACGAAGAAATCAAACAGATCACTCACGCTATGAGTAAGATGAAGGATATTAAAGCGAAGGATGCTCTCGTGTCTCTGACGGGTTTTTTTGATGATTTCCGTAAACACTCCGGGATTCTCGGCGGGACAAGAAACTACATCACTAACGTACTAGAAAAAACACTGAATGGTAATTTAGCTCGAGATTTAGTATCCGAAATCTATGGTGATGAAATACGCTCGCATGCAGAAAAGTTAGCATGGATTCCAGCAGATTTACTGGTGAATGACTTGCAAAAAGAGCACATTAATCTGCAAGCATTACTGATTGCTCATCTCCCTTTAGAGTACAGCTCAAAAGTGATGGAACAATACAGTGAAGCGCAGTGTCACGAGCTTATTTTGCAAATTTCAAAAACTCAGGTTCTGACCTCCGGATTAATGGAAACCCTTAAAGACTTAATTGATCGATGCAAAATCAATTATCACAGTGGAGGGTCCTCCAGTTTGCAAGGTTCGAAAGTGGTCGCAAACCTGATTAATCGTTATTCAGGTAATAAAAGTAATTTGTTTCAATTTTTACATGACCAAGATGAAGAAACCGCAGAGCTGGTGGAAGAGGCAATGTTCGACTTTTTCACCTTATTTAATCAAGATTTGGAAACCATCAACCTCATTAATGAACGTGTCAGTTTAGAGCTCTGGGCGTATGCGCTCAAAGGGACAAACAAAGATTGCCGTCTATACATCATCAATTCTATGCCATTACGAGTATCGACAGAGCTTAAAGAAAACCTCGTTCGTATTGGGGCGGTACCAGTGAGCCAAGTGGAACAAGCGAGAAAAGACATTATTGATATCGTTAAGCAGCTACAAAGCGAAGACATTATCAAACTCAATTTCGCTAATGAGCCAAGGTTGACCTAGGAGGGTATTGTGATGAAACTGACCGGTATCCCGAACAATAGAAACAAAGTCAACGCGACATCGACAGGCAAGATCAAAAAGCCAGATAAGCTGCAAACACGCCCGTCGTCCGCCAATCTGTTAAAACAGCAAATGTTGACGATGAATCTGCAAGAGCGACCTAAGCTCATTGCTGAGGTGTCTGATTCGCATAAAATGTACAGTCGGTTATTAATGGCGGGGGAAGTGCTACGTACCGTCGCCAGTGAGCTACTAAAACTTCGCCAAATTGCAGAATTACCTCACTATACCCCGCAGCAAGCCAATCAAATCGATGCCATTAAAAAGAAGCTCATCTTTTGGAGTAAAAAGCGCTTATTCGATCAGCACGTGGTCGATGTGTCCTTCGCGCCTATTCAAAATGATCATCCGATCATTGAGTTCACGATTCCTGGTTTAGATCTTAATCGCGAGCGCTTCCGTGATGAAGTGGTGTCTTTGTATATCAATAATCGCCTTGTCGCTTTGGCGTTTGAAAGAACAGAAGATAGAGACGTATTAGTCGAGCAATTTAAGTTAATGTTTGCTTATGCGCATCTACAGTTAAGAATTAATTCGCAGCAAGAGTTTGTGGTAGGGATCCGAGATCAGCACTGGCGTCAGTGGGATGGCCAAGTTTACGTTTCAGGACAAGGGGGGAGGTACGCCGAAGGCCCACCTGTAGCCGTGAATGTAGAGCCACTATTTCCATTACTTGATCACATCACACGTTTACCTATTAACGAAGAGGGGGCGATAGAGCAAGTTAATCGGTTGATTGAACGAGTGAACATGATGTACCGGGCACTATCCAAAGTGTTAAAAAACAAAAAAGAGAAAGCGAATCAGTTGATTGCATTTTGTACTCACCCAGAATTACAACAGGTCGGCAGTTTTAGGGAACATTTAAAAGCCAACCCAGAGTTATCCCTTACGTCGATACAACGAGGCTTTACCGGACCTACTCGAGATAATGTCATTAAATTGTTGAAGAAAATATGAAACAGGCTGCCAAAATTGCCGTTATAGTTAGATGAGTGGGTGAAGTGAGGGCTATACGATGAGCCAAATTAAGGTAGATAACATTAAACATATTGTGCCGCAGTCACAGGTTGATGTTATTCAAAACAAAAAGGCAGAAACCGATAAAAAGTCGCCCGTTAAGTCGATTAATCTATCCCAACATGAAGTTGACTTAATGGATAACGCTAAACTGTTATTTGATGGGGCAGCAGACATTGATACGAGCAGAGTTGAGTCAATTAAAGCGCAGATTGCCTCTGGGGAATTAGTGTTCGATATGGATGAACTCGCAAAAGTATTGGTGAGAATTGATCATGGCAAATAAGAGGATAATGGTTAGCTACATCGATTATGGACAGAGAATGCTGCGATATGCACGGCAATTGTCAGACAGCTTAGATGAAGTTAAACATGCTGTTTTGAAGGGGGAATACCAGCGTTTGGAGTCACTTAATCAAAAAATCATTTCATTGTCACACCAACTGGCGGAAGTGGACCTTGCCCGATTTGCAATGGCGAAAAAACTCGGTTGCCAAGATCGGCAATATGCAAAAGTTATGCAGACTAAGCTAAAAGGGCGACTTAAACAGAAAATTTGCGCCATGGATGAGAAAATCGAGGCGTCCGTCATGGTGTGTAAGGAAAAACTTGCTAGACAAGGCAGTGTGATGGTTATGCAGCATCAAGTTATGGAAGAAGCGCTGGCGAAACATAAGTTAAGGATCAATGTTTAGGTTTGATGGGGTGTTACTACCGTTAGCCGTTGTTATTTGGGTGTTTAGCTTAGGTACGGTGTTTGCCAACGATATTAAGCAACAGCCACTTAGTCGACAAGATCGGTTGTCTATTGCTATTGAAAACCAGATAGAACAAACAATGAGATACCGTTACCCTCAACAATACCAACTTGAGGTAAAGCAGCGCTTCTCAAAAGCGCTAAATAAACTTCCCTCATGCTCTGGCGTAGAACAGGTCTCGACTAAAAGTGAAATCAAGCTCGGCACTCAAAAATGGTCTATTCACTGTCCTAGTGAAGGATGGACAACCGCCGCAACGACAACAAGCAGGATTACCGTGCAGGCCGCTATCACGACGCGCGCGATAAAGAAAGGCGAGCGCTTATCACGTGAAGATGTGACGTTTCAGTCCGTGACATTATCCAAAGACCAAAAAGTTTTCTTTGAACCGAATCAACTGGTGGGTAGCAAAGTTAAACGTTCGCTGAGTCAAGGTGAGCTGCTGACCACGTCACGCTTTTATCTAGATTACGATGTAGAGAAGGGCTTACCCGTTAATGTGGTGTATCGCTCAAAAACCTTCAGTTTACAAACGCAAGGCACCGCGCTAGAAAGCGGATTAATTGGCGACACCGTTGCGGTAAAAAATAACCAATCAGGTAAAAGGCTTCGTGCTGTTGTAATAGATAGTCATGTTGTACAAGTGTATTAATGGATAGTCTTGCTTTTATCGTGGGTATTTAGGTGGCGCGAAATACCGTTTTTGTTTTCACGTGTCCAATATGACTCACTATGAGAAGTCAGCCTCAATTGGTTGGTTTAGAGATTTGTCTGCGCGGGCTTGCCTAATTTTCTTCTTCGGTGTTACTGGCCGTCAGTACTCAAATCCAAATACAGTCACGCCAGTAGCCGTGCGCCTACGTAGGTAGCAATCTACCAACAACACCCAGCGAATCACACACTATAGAAGATCCTCACTTTGGTGAGGATAACGGTGATGTTTGGCATCATAGGAAATAGGGAGTAAATCGTTTATCACCAGAAGTGAACTGAGTCACCGGATCGGCTAACAAACTTTTGCCCTTTTCGTATCTCGCATCCACCCCAATACATTCGTCATTCCCTTGACAAAGGGAATCTCATATAGCGAGGCGTAAACCTACTTTATATGATTTACTCTCGCATTTTCAGTTATCTACGTGCTTAAGAAGATCTTCGTTTTCACGAAGATGACGGTCTAATTGATATTTTAGGATGGGCACGAGCTGATAAATGAGGTTGTATCGACACGTTCACAGTTGGTGCTTCGTAACTCAGAAGTGCCCCATGGAGAGTTTAAAGTTTGATACTATAGTTAGTAACGAAGTGAAAGAGTTATGAAGTGAACCCTATTGGTCGAATAGTGACCATTTGGCTGGAACAGTCCGGAATCGGCATTGATCTCACCGTCGCCAAGATGCTGGAATTGATAACTCAGACCTAACTGTAGATCTTGGGATATCTTGCGTTCTGCACCAAACCCAATACGCCATTGCTGATCGAGTGGCAATAGAACGTCTCTATTTTGGCTATCAACAGGGCTTGTATCGCCACTTACACCACTGTAAAACAGCCAACTTTCATACGCATACTCTAAGCCAACGCCAAAAGAGTAGGTGGCCGAATACTTGTCATCGTAATCCTGCCACGCTTCCATATTCGCGCTAAGCAGCACATTGACGTCTTCATTAAGCGCGTGACGCAACCCTAGGCTCAGAGTTTCAACCCAGGTGAGTTCGGTATTTAGCCCAAAACTATTCATCTTCTCGATGGAAAAATCGTGGTCAAACTGACCTTGATAATTGACACCCAATTGAGTGTCTTCACTGATGTTATGACTGAGGCTCAACGCGAATCCGAGATCAACACTGTCCCCTTTCACTTCAAGGCCATTCAATCCTCGGACTTCAAGTGCGGCGCGCTGCAATGTCAGCGACCCACCCAATGATAGATTGTCGCCCAGTTGATAAGACAAAGACGAGGTGAGGTTCAGCGCTGCAATACTGTTCTCGTTAATCAACTGGGCGGGATTCGCGCCCACGCCTTGAGAGTATTTTACGCCCACGCCTCCGGCTGCGTGGAGTGCAACGCCGCCAACCCATTTATCATTTACTCGGGTTGCGTAAGAGATATGGGGGAGTATGTCTGAGCTGCTGCCCGTTGTTGACGAGCCGTTATCACTTCGAACAAAGTTGGACTCGACATCTAGGTACTGAAGACCAAGTATCCAGGCGCTTTCACTGATCTCAGAAAGATTAGCGGCATTGGTGATGACAGCGGACGCGTCGTTTGAGGTGACATTGCCAACACCGGCTGTGCCAACACTTTCTGTTGTGGCGATTTGAGATAGATTGAGTCCTCCCGCGTGCGCGAAAGAGCCTGCTATCCCTGCAATGCACAAGGAAAGCGTAGTTAGATGAACGTTCAAGATTATAGTCTCACGTTAAGTGGATAATATTGTGACGGCAAAGCAGTGAACGCAATTGATGTCGCGTTCACGCTCGAATTTACAGCTTCTCGACTTGGGGCAAAGGGTATTCATTGTTGAGCACGGCTTGAGTTGGTTCATACAAACGCATGTGCAGATAGAAATCATCCTGAGGCGCAGGTAACCAGTTACAAGTTGGATCCGTTGGTTTGGTGTGTTGAATACAGACTGGAAGCGTCCCGTCTTCAGCGTATTTCAGCTCTGATTGCCGATTGGTTGAAATTGAGTAACGCTGAATGAAGTTGTCCACCATAAACAGGTTTTCGGCGTCGTACATGGTGAGTGACCAGAACGCTTCTGTGGGCGCATCCGCTGGCATGGTCATTCGGTACGCATGTTCACCTGAAAGCTGTTCACCATTCGAATCCGTGTAGCGGTTTGGGTACAGTGCTCGCTCTGGAACGTTTAGACCAGCAGCGCGTAAATTGATGCTGGCTCGGCTTAAATAATCGTTACCGTAACGGCCACCTTCGAACATCATTGACCAGCCGTTATTGACATCGCCAATGCTTCTACCTGCGTACTGGATGATCTGTTGTGAAGAGGCCAATGCGCGCATGAGCCCTTTTTTCTGAGCATCAGAGAGAGCGTCTGGGTTAAATGGAGTTGCTCCGCCAATACCGATTTGCTTGAACTGATCCACAATAGCGGCATCTTCCGGTATTGGATTCTTACGCAGTTCTTTGTCAATCAACAAATACCACTCTAACCCTTCTGGCCTTGCCATCGGTGGGATGCGGTTTGTGGATTTTTCCAACTCAATCACACCATGGTCTTCGCCGAATTGCGCGAGTGGGTAGCTGATGAACTGGTCATGCACAACTAACGCATCCTCAAGATCTTGCTCACCGAAAACGCCCGTACGGTGAATCAACCAGACCATAGGGGTACGCGACTCAACAATACGATCGATGCCTTCAGGTACGTCTCCTGACCATCCTTTTTTCACTAATAATACTTTTGAACCTTGCTCGCCCATGCTCTTGGCGTGCAGATCATTAATGGAGTCAGAATAGGCATCGAGCAATTGAACAATGTAGTAACGCTCATCAGTCGGCGGAATATCAATCACCATCGGGCCGGAGAGATCAAGGTCATAATGGGCTTGCGAATAGAGCGTGTCGTTATTCACCGTCGGGACGATTCTGTCTTGTGGGCCAGACAGCACACGAGTCTTACCCATCTGATTGAGGGGCGCCATTGCGTTATCCATAGGGGCGTCGACGGAAGTTGTGGTTTGCCTTACTGCGGCAACGGTTAGTGGCCCTGTGCCATAGATAAAGGCTTGAACACCTAGATTGTAGGCAAGTTCTTCTTCTGGATTGATCGTTTGTTGAGCTAGTGAGGGCATCGCCATTACACCAGATAGCGAGCAAACTAGGCTTGTCAGTACACTTTTCTTATAGAGCATCTTTCTCATGGAGCACCTTACATTGTTGGAACGGATAGGTGACCATCATATTAAGAACCCAGGTTAATGGGTGTAATAGCCGTTATTAAGGATGTTAATACCGCAAGATTATTTATTAAGATGTTGTTTTTAATGGTATTTTATTTGTGTTTGGTTTGGTGGGATTAGCTCGGTGTCACCAACGACCTATGCCGCTATTGTTTCATTGAATAGTGGTTGTTATGTTGACAAAAAACTACCGGAGTCAATATGAATACACCTAATCATCCCTTCAGTTTATTCATAAAAGCGGAAGGCGCTCAATGCAATCTAGATTGCAGTTACTGCTATTACCTCAACAGACAAGACAGCGAGAATCGTTCATCAATGCCAACAGCAATGATGGAGCAGATCGTAGAAGCGCATATTGATGCTCAGCCTGATTTATCACAGCAAGTCGACTTCATCTGGCATGGGGGAGAGCCCATGTTAAGAGGGCTAGAATTCTATGAAGCTGCCGTTTTTGCTCAGAAAAAAAGCACCAGTAAGAAGCCTTGTGTGAATACCTTGCAAACCAACGGCACCATGATCAATGAGCGTTGGGCGGATTTTTTTGCAAAGCACAACTTTATGCTGGGTGTGAGTATTGATGGGCCGAATCTGCTCAATGATATTGCTCGTATCGATAAGAGTGGTCATTCATCGTTTGAGCGCACCATGCGTGGCATACAACATTTGAAAAGCAAGAATGTTGAATTCAATACGCTAACGGTTGTGAACAATAAAACGTATCAACATGCGAAAACCATCTATCAATTTTTGGTTGAGAACGGCAGCGGTTATATGCAGTTTCAGCCATGTATAGACCACGAATTAGACCGACGAACAGGGCATGACTGGTCGTTAACGGGAGAACAGTGGGGGCAGTTCCTGTGCGACCTATTCGACGAATGGAGTGCCGCGGATGTTGGCAAAGTGTATATTCAGTTTTTTGAGAATTGCCTAATGGTATTGATGGGGCATGCAAGCCAAATGTGCCATCATAGTGAAACGTGTGGCCAACAATTAATGGTTGAACACGATGGCAATGTGTATAGTTGTGATCATTTTGGGTATGAAGATCATCAACTTGGCTCTATGAAGAGTGATAAGCTTATTACTATGGCCAATTCGCCGACTCAAGTTAAATTTGGCACTGACAAATACAACGGGTTAAACGATGTTTGTCGTCGATGCGATTTTGTCCAGTTATGCCAAGGTGGTTGCCCCAAGAATAGGCTAGCCACTACGCGCGAGGGGCAGCCCATGAACCAATTGTGTCAAGGATACAAAATGTTCTTTCATCACGCGCTACCTAAGCTATTGCCAATGGTTAATGCGATGAAAAAGGGGTACTCGCCAGCGTATTTCCCGCTTTTCTAATTAATGGAGTGCGATATGATCAAAGACCTGAACTTACTGCAGCTGATATTGGTGTTGAATGAAACACGGCAAACGATCAGTGCGGCGAAAGCGCTGAACGTAAGTCAGCCGACCATTAGTGTCATGTTGCGTAAGCTGCGAGAGCAGTTTAATGATGAGCTGTTCGTCAGAGACAAGAATAAGCTTGAACCAACGGCAAAATGCCTAGAGCTTATCGACACGTTACCTGGGTTATTGGAACAGCTTGATAACCTCTATATACCGAGCGAAGCCTGGACACTTGCCGATTTAAAGGGCGAAGTTCAAATCATGCTGCCTTCGCCACTGATTATTCCTATTGGCGTTCCACTCATTAAAAAGCTTGCGAGCGAAGCACCGCAAGTCACGCTGCAATGCTCTCCATGGCCGGATAATGGTGCGCAAGTGCTAGAAAGCAATCGCGCATGTTGGGGGGTCAGTTACCTTCCGATGGAGGTCAATAAAACCCTAACGGAAAAAGCACTCGGGTTTGATAAATTTATGTTGGTGCTGAGGGCTGATCATCCGTTGAAAGGAAATGCGCTAGAGGACATTTTGCAGTATCCGCTGTGCATTAATATTATCCCAGGTTATATCCAGCCGTCGAAAACAGAAATGCTGATCAAGAAGTACGATTTAGGTAAGCATATTGCACTCAGAAGCAACAACATGAATCTGATGTTAGAAATGGTCAAAGACAGCGACTTTATCTACATTACGTCCACTAAGTGCCGCTCCGCTCTAGATGAGTCTTACCGTTGCGTGGATCTGCCATCCGAGTTATTGAAAGACACCTATCGTCGTGAGTTGGCTCTGTTTACGCATCAAGCCAATCGTAATAACCCATTTACTGACTGGCTCCATAAAGAGCTCATTTCTCTCGTTCAATCCTAACGTTTATCTAGCCATTATTAAAAATCGTAATAGTGGCTATCACCCCATTTTAGTCCTCTTTCTTATACCATTTATTCCAACAACGGTTCACTTGAACTTACTGATTTTGTTAGTGGCTCTAGTGATTTGCTCGTCGTCCAAGAGGAATATAAATGTATCAGTCTTTTGTTAAATCGGCTCTAGCACTTTCGGTGCTCGCGAGTGTCAATGTACACGCTTCAAGCCAACCCAATGTCGTGGCTATTATGCTTGACGATGTCAGCCCAACGGACATTTCCGCTTACCACCGTGGTTTAGGCGCTGTCGATACGCCAAATATTGACCGTATAGCGGAACGCGGCATGATGATCAGTGATTATTATGCGCAAGGCAGTTCGACGGCCGGGCGCTCAGCGTTCATTACCGGGCAATACCCATTTCGCACAGGCCTCACGTCAGTTGGTCAGCCTGGCTCTTCTCTAGGCCTGCAAAAAGAAGATCCAACGTTGGCGGAAATGCTCAAAGATAAAGGCTATGCCACTGTTCATGTCGGCAAAAGTCACCTAGGCGACAACAACAGCCATCTTCCAACTGTACATGGGTTCGATGAGTTCTTTGGCTTCCTTTATCACCTCAATGTAATGGAAATGCCAGAGCAGCCTGAGTTTCCTAAAGACCCTAACTTTAGAAGTCGCCCACGTAATGTTCTGCATACCGTCGCTACCGATGTCGCGGACATGACAGACGACCCGCGGTTTGGCGTAGTGGGTAAGCAAACCATTGAAGACAAGGGAATGCTGGGTGCGAAGCGAATGCAAACAGTGGATGGCGAGTTCCTAGACTTTGCCATGTCATGGCTGGACAAACATGAAACCGAGAAGGATGAACAGCCTTACTTCATGTGGTACAACCCGACTCGAATGCACCAAAAAACGCATGTCCGCCCTGAATACCAAGGTGTGAGCCAAACCAATACTTATTACGATGGCTTGATAGAGCTTGATGATCAAATTGGGGTGCTTCTCGATAAGTTGGAAGACTTAGGCGAAATGGATAACACCATTATTCTGTTTACGTCTGATAACGGAGTGAACTTGGATCACTGGCCTGATTCTGGTTCTGCGTCGTTTCGTGGTCAAAAAGGGACAACATGGGATGGCGGTTTCCGCGTTCCAATGCTAGTAAGTTGGCCTGATAAAATCCCTCAAGGTGAGTACACAGATGGCTTCATGACGTCTGAAGATTGGGTGCCAACCATCATGGCGGCTGTTGGCGAAGACAACATCAAACAAGAGCTGTTGGAAGGCAAAGAAATCAATGGGGAAGAGTACCAAGTCCATCTAGATGGTTACAACCAGTTAGAGATGCTAACGGATGGTGCCCCAAGCCAACGCCATGAATTCTTCTTTTACAACGAGCAAGATCTCAATGCATTTCGTGTAGACGAATGGAAAGTTCACCTGAAAACGAAAGCAGAGTGGATTTCGCCTGCAGAAGATTGGCCACTTGGCATGCTCATAAACATCAAGGCCGACCCTTACGAGCGCAGTCCTGATACGCGTGGTTGGTTCCTATGGATGAAAGAGAAAACATGGGTGTTGCCAAAGCTACAAAAAACGGCTGCAGATTACCAAAAATCTCTTATGGCGTTTCCACCAAGGCAGAAAGCAGGTGGCATCGGTATGGCCGATAAATCTGTCGTTTCTGACTAACGCTTAAAAACATTAACTCCAACCAAAACAAAGGTGTGCTTACCATGAGCACACCTTCAATAGGCTCTTGAATGAACAAATCACTAATATTATCTGCTTTACTGGTGGGTACTTTCTCTATTTCTAATGTTGCATTGGCGCAAGAATCCCCTGCGAGTGATATGGCGGATCCAATGGCTGTTTATACGGGTGGCGAACTCATCGCAGGGAATAAAGGACTCGGGGCAACCTTTCAGTTTGGCGTGAATCACGGTGATTGGGGGGTGCTTGGGAAATTGGAAGGGAAGAACAATTTTGAAAATTACCGCGCTCGATTTTTTACACCAAACAAGAAAACCGGTACTGGCTTGTTCGTGGATGCTGGGCACGATTTTTCCAACGATGGGATAACCTCAAACTATGCGTCGGCGGGTATCATGCAGGCGTTCAAATTGAGCGATAAGGTAAACCTATACAGTGCCTTAACGTACGGACAAATGTGGGAAGAGAGTAATCAATTCAAAGATACGCAAATCATCAGCAGTATCAATTATTTAAAGTATGACTTTGCCGAGCAATTCTACCTTCAACTCGCCCCACAATACACCTATGGGTTAGACGGTGAAAACACTCGAGATTTCTCGGCAGAGATGCAAATCGGTTACAAAGTGGATAGTGACAACATCATTATTTTTAGTGGTGATACCGACAATAACGCCTGGATCACCTTCCGTACCCGCTTCTAGTTTGGACATTGAATGATGAAAAAAACACTACTTGCAACGACGCTTACCTGCACCTTTATGATGGCGATGCCATCGATTTTAATGGCAAACGAAGTAAGCACCACAACTCAAGTTTCTACCGCTATTCACAGTGGCACCGTGCCGTTAGAAATGGCCAGTGACGCAGCGCAGAAGAAAGATCATAAGAAACTGGCACAGCTTGCTTACGAATATGCATTTTCTATCGACGAAGCCTACAAGTACTTTTACGAAACCGTTGTGGAGTCTGAATTCCCGCTTAATCAATTTCAAAACATCAGAGTATTAGCAGACGATACTTACACCGCGCACCCAACGATCAACAACGATACATTGCACTTAATGGGCTGGATGGACTTAGCGGCAGAGCCTGTCATTATCAGCATTCCCAATCACGATGAAGACCGATACTGGCTGTTCCATACCATGAACATGCAACACTTTACGGATTCAGCGTTTGGTTCCCCACAAAGAGGAACGAAAGGGGGAAGCTTTATGTATGCCGTCGAAGGGTGGCAAGGTGACGTGCCGGCCAGCGTCGATGAAGTGATCTACGTTGAACACCCACTCGTGAAAATGATGGGGCGTATTATGGATCTCGGCGGTGACGACTCTGCTACGGCTCAAAAGCTGATGGACCAGTGGAACATTCGTACCTTGTCAGCGTATTTGGGCGAAAAAGGCCCGGATGCCGTTGCTCGTGATTACCCGCATCCAAATAGCTCTAACTGGGTTGAACGAACCAACTTTGTATTGTCTGAAGGGACAATGAAACAGCGTGATCAAGCATTGATCGAGCATTTTGAATTCCTTGAGTTGGGTAAGGTTGACGCTCACTTCAATGACGAACAACGCAGCCTCATTGAATTAGGTCAACACGAAGGGTTTGAACGCATTAAAAATGCAGGGTTTGACGATTCTCGCGATGTACTCGGCACTCGCGCTGAAATGACCCGGGTCCCCAGTTATCAGCATGCTTACGGCACCTTAATGGGGCAGTGGGGTTTACCTGCGAAACACACCATGTACAGTGGTGATTTCTTCGATAGTGAGGGTGAAGTGCTTGATGGAAGCCAGTTTGACTATACGGTAACTTTCGATGCGCCACCCATTGAAGACGGCGGATTTTGGTCGTACACCGTCTACAGTGGCGAAACGAGGTTAATGGACAAGAACGACTTAAACAGGCATTCACGTGGTGATCGAACGCTCACACCAAACGAAGATGGCAGTTACACCATTACCATGAGTAGCGACACCAAAGGCAATGAAAACAACCCTAACTTTTTGCCTATTCCTGATCATCAATGGTATTCGGTGCTGCGTATGTACACACCAGGTGAAGAGGTTAGAACCGACCAATGGAAATCAACGCCTTTTACAAAAATCAAAGATAAGGGAAGCAAACCGCGCAATAGGCCATAAAAATCATAAGTGATGCCCTATTGAATCTAGATTCTAGGTGTGGCTAGGCATTTGCGGGGGGTAGTATTGGAAGGATAACCAGACAGCAAGGTGAGATAATTATGTTGCTATCGACAATCCTTTCACTGGACGTAATTTTGCCTAATCTATCAGAGTGTTGAATCGCAACCTAAATTGTTTGAGTCAGTGTGATTATGCTGACTCATTTTGATATCAACATATCCATTAAGAGAAGTTTCTGTACCTTATGGAGCTACTTCATAAATTTACCTTTACTCCCAACGACAATCGTGATGGCCAAATAAGGAAGTCGCCATAGTAATTTCCAAATAATATGAAATGGTATCAAAAAGTTTTTTTGCTTGAGTAAATTGGCGTTCTCGGAGGAAAAACAGTCTAATTTAGCTAGGTGATTTACGTGAATCAGAATAGTTGAGGTGATCCGAAATCTAACTATCTGCTGAAATTCGTAACTAGCTTCTATCCAAAAATGAGTCAGTTCGGCTTGCGTCAGTGCATTGTAAACCTATTCTTGGGTAATTCGTTTCCATTTTAAGTGAGCTACATGCTTTGTGAGAGCCTCATATCCACGAGGATGACGGCCTTATTGGGATAGAGTAAAGGCGGTGAGTTAAGAGGTCTCAGTCCAAAAACTTGTCGTACACAACCATACCAGCGGGGTTCCCTTCAGCGGTTTGTATTGCGAATCATACCGATATCGTTTGTCGCATAGCGAACGTTAGTAGATTGCTTTCTTCAGAGGAATGACGAGCTGCTGGGTGTGTTTTGATACTCGCCTGTACCGCGATAACGTTAGCTTAGCCACTTTAGCAACCTTGCGGATGATGGCTTACGCTTCTTGCTGTTATCTTTCTTCGTAATAGGGTAGTTTGAACGATATCCTAGTCGAGGCTCAAGCCGCGATCGTCATTCGTTCTTTCTCCGGAGAAGTTATGTCTACGCCCCTCAATGATTGTATTGTTCCTATGTATCCAACGATTCAAGCGTTAGATGTGGATGGCTTAGAGCCCGGAGAGCATAAGTTCTGGTTTGCCGTTGCCACCGATGCGATTGGTCATCCACAAACGCTTCCTGTGCGCGTGTTTAAAGGTAAGCGTCCCGGTAAGCGGATTATGATTACTGCGGGTATTCATGGTGATGAACAAAATGGCATTTTGACCGCGCAACAATTGGCGAGAGAGTTAATTGGAAAAATGCATGCTGGTGTGGTCACCATTGTACCCACTGTGAATTTGTCTGGTATTGCGCGCCATAGCCGTGACTTTCATTCCGCCGCGCCTGATAGCTCGTCTTCCAACTTGAACCGAGTATTTCCTGGTAATCCTGATGGTGATGAAGCGAACCGCTTTGCGGCCAATTTATGGCAAAATTTATTGAAACCGAACGCCGATTTAGCGATTGATTTGCACTCGCAGACGTCGGGGTCAGCCTATCCGCTATATGTCTTTGCGGATTATCGCTTAGACGACTCTATTCGTATGGCAAGATTACTTAACCCCGACGTCATTCTTAATGACCCTGGCGATCCGGGCATTCTTGAAACGGCTTATAATCGCGCGGATATTCCTTCTATCACCATTGAAGTGGGTATTGGACGTTACACGGATTTACCTATGGTCGAGCGAGCCGTCAATGGTGTGCTTAACGTATTACGCTCTTATGAGCTGATTGCTGGCGAGGTGGTATCACAAACCGTGCCTTGCACGGAAGGAGAAGAAATTATCAGTATCCGAGCCGATCAGGGAGGATTTGTCCTTTGCCAAGTGGCGTTGCTTGATGAAGTGGTAAAAGGGCAGCAAGTCGCCACGCAATACAATAGCTTTGGTGATGAGATAGCGCATTATATCGCGCCTTCAAATGGGGTAGTGATCAGCCACAACGTGGAATCGGTAAGGGCGCCAGGGTCGTTAGTGGTGCGTTTGATTAAGTAATGCGCTGCCGGGCGGTAAATTATGATGATGAGGCACGTTAGCTGACATGCGTTTTAATGGAAAATTGAAGCCTCATCAATATGGAGCCGTCTTAACCTACATTACGCGCCACCATAAGCACTTCATCAGCGGAGTACAGATTAGAAATGGTGGCTTCGACTTCAGCGCCTAACGTCGATTTGTATAAGTTTTGGGCAAAGTTGTCCGCGCGCGTCGTAACGTATATATGTTTGAGTACCGAGTCATTTTGCGCCAACCTTTCTTTTACTAAAGGTAGGGTTTGGGTAATGAGCCCACGTCCTATTCCTTTTCCTTGGTGATCGGGAGAGACCGCTAGCTGCTCTATTTCGAGGATGACTTCTGGGCGAAAGCCACTCTTTTGAGTCCAAATAATAAAGCCAGTAATTTGTTTGTCGTTATTCTCCGCCACAAAGCACAGCACACGAGGAAACGCATTAAAGTTACATTGCAGCCATTCATAAGATTGTTTTTGTCTGACGAAAGTGAGTTTGTGTATCTCTGCTGCTGCTTTTAAATCGGACGTGTTCATCAATCGGACGTTCATTTCTACCTCAATACTTAGATTAAATACAGCGCGTTCGCGGTAAGTGAGCAAGAGGGTTAAGTGTACCAAATGTTAAGGTGTTCACTTTGTAAAAAGCGTGTCAGGGTCGCAGTAATTGGGAACTGTGACTAGCTTAGGCCATTGATTTAGCCAGTTTTTCGAGTGTACTCGTTGCCAAAATAGTGCGATAGGCGCACTGGGGTTATGAGTCAACTTCCCCGCCAGCAAAGTGTCTGCACCAAACGCTGAAATGCATTCTATTTGTTCGCCGTTCTTGCGTACGGCAATGGCGGTTTCTTTTTCTGGCCAGTAACTCATTGCATGGATGATGTCAGTGTAGGGTTGGTGACCGTTTCTGCTGTGCATCAATGCTTGATTACGTACTTGCCAGCCAATACTAGGCATTGTGTTATTTAGATAGGCTTCTATGCGCTGTTGACCACTTGAATCCATTTCTGATGGGTCAAAGTAAATAACGTCAACATCGTTCAATGGCGTCGGGGTGGTTCGGTTGTGTAAATCGTCCCAAATTAAATTACGAACAAACCCTGCGGCTAAGTAGCAGGGTTGAAAACCAACACTCGCAACACAGCTTAAGATTTTCGACCTGAGCGCGTCTTGGTGCATTAATGTAGTGATCCTTTCCATACTTAACTATCGCTCTGCGACGTTATTAGTTAAAAGCGTTGGTTGAAAAGGGCGAAGATCAATACCTTCCAGGTCGCATACCGTTTTTATCGTTGGGTGGGAGGATAATCGCGTAAGATACGCGGACAAATGTTTAAATTGCAGCGGCGATGTTTGAGCGGGTAAGCTCCACTCCGACAACATGAAAAGGAAAAAGTCGCAGGCTGTGAGTTGTTCGCCTAGCAGGTATTGACGGCCTTTAAGTTGGTCATTAATGACAGAGAGAGATTCTGCAATCCGCTCATCTTGAGCCGCGATGACATTAGGGATCGTGCGTTCATCGTTGGTGTGCCTATGAGGATAATAGCGCACCATGAGTTCAGCTTGCAGCGTATTATTTAAATAGGTTAACCACTGGAAAAAATGCGCACGTGTATGACTGCCGAGCAAAGGAATAAGGCCGTGCTGAGGGTGTTGTTCGCAAAGGTGAATACAGATGGCTGGGCTTTCAAAAATAACGGTGCCATCATCGATAAGTGTTGGAATTCTGCCTGCTGGGTTTAGTGCAAGATAGTCGCTGGATTTTTGTGAGTTGGACTGTTTATCAACAAGGATAAGTTGATAGTCGAGGCCCATATGATGCAGTAAAAAGTGTGGGGCTAAGCTTGCGTTATTGGGGTAATAATAGAGTTGATACAATTTACAGTCCTTGTTTGATTGGGGCTTCCCTTGGCGGTGTTTCGTTAGATGCTATCGGAACAGACGCAACATCATCGGAAATAACATCATCAGAAATAACAGGAATCCAGTATATCCGCCTGCGCCAATGTTATCACCATACGTAGTGAGAATGAGTGAGGTGCCTCATACCTGGCTTGTCATCTCGTTTGGTTACTCAACTTCGCCAAGGACATTGAGCCCGTACTCATTGGGTATTTCATTATAGCTCAGCACGATAAGCTCCTTGGCAAAGGCTTTTGCCAGCTTTGCGATCATAGGTCTTGTCGTTGGTGGCACTACAAGTACGGCAGGTAAATTTTGGCTTTGCATCGTTTGAACAATAGTTGGCATGCGGTTTTGACATTTTTGCAGTATCGTCGCTTCAATGGGAATGGCATCCAACGGAATATTGGGGTCGTTTTGTTGTGAAAGAGAAATGGCACTTTTAAGTTCGCCCTCTAAGGAGGCGCCAATAATAAAGGCGTTAATGGTTTTGCTGTTGGGAGAGATTAGGTTAACAATGGTGCGCTTTAGCGCAACTCGAATATTGGAAGACAGTAAGATAGGGTCTTTTACCGTATCAATACTTTCTATGATGGTATTGGCGATGGTGCGCACATTGATGATAGGGACTTGTTGGGCAAGAAGTTGACGTATGACCTGCATTTGCAAGTTGGGCGAAATGACACTGGCTAGGTTTTCTGCCAGTTCGGGATGATGAGTAGCAAGCCGATGGTTTAGGGCTTTAACATCATCGTAATTGAAAATATCGTTTAAGTGTTCACTGCAAACCTTGCTGACATGGGTGGCAATGACGTCATAGATATCAATAACTTGAAACCCTAAGTTGATGGCTTTAGTTTTATCGGCTTTATTGATCCATAGTGCTGGAAGTTGGTAGGCGGGATCAATGCCGACGATCCCATCTAAATCAGGGTGGTCGATTCTGTTGCCAACGGCCATCGATTTATCGACATAGACTTCACCTCGTTCTATTTCATCACCATCAATACTGATCGCGTATTCAGATGGTTTTAACGAAAGGTTATCAGTAATGACCACTTCGGGGATCACAAAGCCAATTTGTTCACTTAGTGTTTTTCTGCTTCCTCGGATACTTTTGATCAGGTTTCCGCCTTTCTTTGTTGTGGCGAGGGGGACGAGTTTAAACCCTAACGACAGTGCAATTACATCGATGGTAGGGATGATATTCCAGTCGATCGTGGTCTCCGAAGGGGAATGATGCAGTAACTCGCTATCTGGTTCCGGAAGCGCTTCTATGGCTTTAAACTTACTTTGTCGCCAGCCAACGAAGGCGAGTAAGACGGTAAAGGTATAAAAAGCGAGGTGTGGCATGTTGGGAACGCTACCAATAACAAACATAACGCCCGCGGCCATATAGAGGTTATGGGGAGAGGCGAGTAGTTGCTTTTGAACGGTTTGCGCCATGTCATTATCGTTGTCGCTAATACGAGTTACGATAATGGCGGCAGACGTTGCAAGTAATAGCGAAGGAATTTGAGCGACGAGACCATCACCAATGGTGAGTAATGCGTAAGTCTGAAAGGCATCTTCTGCAGATAGACCATGTTCAAAAATACCAATTAGCACGCCACCAATAAGGTTAATGAAAAGAATAAGCAAACCCGCGATGGCATCGCCTCGAACAAATTTACTTGCCCCATCCATCGCCCCATAAAATTCCGCTTCTTCGCCAACTTCTAAACGGCGGGCTTTTGCTTCAACTTGGTCGATAGCACCTGCGTTTAAGTCGGCATCAATCGCCATTTGTTTGCCTGGTAGCGCATCTAAGGTAAATCTCGCCGAGACTTCTGAGATACGTTCGCCCCCTTTGGTGATAACAACGAAGTTAATGATCATCAAAATCACAAACACCACAATACCCACGACATAGCTGCCGCCAATCACGACTTCACCAAATGACTGAATTACTTTACCAGCCGCGTCGCCACCGTTGTGACCTTCCAGTAATACGATTCGAGTAGAAGCTACATTGAGCGTTAATCGTAGTAGCGTCGCAATGAGCAATAGGGAAGGAAAAATAGAAAATTCGAGCACTCGGGTGACGGTACTGGCGACGAGTAAGACCACGATTGCCAACATGATATTAAAGGTGAAGAAGGTATCGAGTAGTAGTGGTGGCAGGGGGAGAATCACCATCGCCAAGATCATTAATAGAACGATGGGGATAGTCAACCGAGTAGTGATTGCCTGAATTACCTTTCTCATAACAGCCAATTTAGTGGTTATCGTTAAATTAGATACTAGGATATTTTTCAATCACTTCTCACTTTTGATACTTGCAATTTACATTTTAAGTGAGTTTTTTTGAAAAAAGATGAAATGGAATTTTTCCTCTGTCGTTAGCAGTTAGTGAACAGCAAACACAGATAGGGAACATCAGATGGCTATATCAGTACAAACTAACTACGCAAGCTTGGTGACTCAAAATACTTTGCAGTCTAATAACAATATGATGACGAAGTCTTTGGAAAGGTTATCGACGGGCTTTCGAATTAACTCTGCTGCTGATGATGCGGCAGGTCTACAGATAGCAAACAGATTAGAGGCTCAGAACCGCGGGATGGGTGTCGCATCACGAAATGCACAAGATGCTATCTCGATGCTGCAAACCGTAGAGGGTTCGATGGATGAGATGACCAATATCGCGTTCCGAATGCAAGATCTTGCCACACAATCTGCCAATGGTACCGCCTCTCAAGCGGATAGAGATGCCATGGACGCAGAGTTTCAATCGTTGGGTAGTGAGCTGCAGAGCATTTTGACAAATACTAACTTCGGTGGTCAAAGCTTATTGGGGAACGGTACGGGGAACTTTGCTTTGGGGGCAGTGAGTTTTCAGATAGGGGCAGGCTCCAGTGAAACCTTATCTGTTGATCTTCAGTCAGAGGTATCAACATTGAATAGCTTTGCAACGCAATCTACCTCACGAACTTCGCAAGCAATGCAGAATGCAGATGCTGACCTTGCTCAAGAAAGAGATAACTTTGCTACTGGTGGTACAACGACTTCTCTTGCAAGCGGTGTTGATGGAACCGGTGTGACAGGTACTTACACGAGCTATCAAAATTTAGTCGAAGCAGCGGCAACAGCAGATGCAACGGCGGTTGCTGACTTGGCCTTAGTTGATGGTGAAGTAACTACTTCTCTTGATGCTTCTATTACCGCAAATGCGGGTGGACGCTTTAACGACACCGTACTTGGAACAGCGGTTGGTGGTGATTACGCTACTATCGTCGCAAATCACGGGGCATCTGGCGCTGCGTCTATTGGCTCTCAAGCGGGCGCTAATACGGCTATTGATACCATGGCGACTTTGATCAATGAGATAAGTTCCACGCGTTCGAGCATTGGTGCGAATATCAATCGGTTAGATCACACCATTACTAACTTGGGTAATATGTCTGAAAACATTTCTGCGGCGAAAGGGCGAATTATGGATACGGATTTTGCTTCCGAGTCTGCTGCAATGTCGAAATCACAAATGTTAATGCAATCTGGCGCCTCCATGTTGAGTGCTTCGAAAATGGTGCCTCAGTTAGCGATGAGCTTATTAGGGTAATGTTATCAAGGGCTAAAGGAGGGTTTGCTGTCCCTCCTGTCTCCTAGGTGATTTTTTATACTGCGAGGGATAGGTATGAACGTCGATGCAGTTCAGCTAGCCAGTAGCTTTGCAAGCTTAGATGTCCAGCCATTTGAGCTACGTTATAACCAAAAGCTGTCGAATATTACGTCTCAGACATCGGCGATCAGTTTGGTCAAAACGGCGTTAAAACAGCTAGATGACAAAATCTATGAGTTTACGAAAGCAGGGGCTGGGTTGACGCAGACCTCAACGACGACGTCTAGTGATGAGTATGTGTCTTTATCGGTATCGTCTGGTGTGAACGATATTGACCTCGATGTCTTTGTTAAACAGATGGCTGAGAATCATCAAGTGGTGTTGGATGCCAACTCTACGGATCCCAATGATGTGATGGCATCGGCCGGTACATTCTCCGTGACGCAAGATGGCGTGACGACCAATCTGGATATCATGGATGCCGATACCGATGTCAGTGGAGACGTAACGTATAGTGAATTTGTGACTTATTTTAATGACCAGTTTGATGATTCGATACAAGCGACGCTCGTGAAGTCACAAGGTGCCATGAAAGTTTTATTTTCATCTGAATACGAAGGGTCAGATTCGGTTTTCACTATTACAGCAGATGCGGCCAGTGGCTGGGAGAGTGATGTCGCACTCGCCAGTGCTACGCCGTTAAAAACTGGTCAAAATGCCGTACTGGCGATTGGTGGCGAAGGCGGTACTGAACTTACGAGTACAACGAACCAATTTGACGCTCTGATGGAAGGTGTAGATCTCACAGTTGTTAAAGCTAATAGTGTTGGCGATGAGCCGACTAATTTAGCGATTGGCGACGACATTAGTGCAACGATGGACGCACTGAAAGGGTTTGTTGATTCTTATAATAACGCGGTGTCTAAGATAGCAAACTTGACAGCTTCAGGTGGAGAAGATGAAGCCCGAGGAATACTGGCGTCAGACAGCACGATCAAAAACATCAGTTATCAGTTAGGCAGCGTTATTCGAGCCGATTATGGTGGTACGCGTTTATTTGAACTTGGGTTAGAGATAGACCGTGATGGCAAATTGTCTTTGGATCGAAGTGTGTTCGAACAAGCGGTAGAAACGGTAGACGTTGAGGCTATTTTTACCGGTGAAGAGGGGGTATTTACCAGCTTTACCAGCAAACTCGATGGCTACATTGATTTTTCTAGCGGTTCGTTAAATCGTCGTATTGATATATTAGAGGAAGAGAAATCGCGAATTAACGACGCGCTAACAACGTTAGATAGTCGTTACGAAACTTATTACAACCGCTATTTAGCGCAGTTTACACAGTTAAACACATTGGGTAGCCAGCTCGATTCAGTATCTGGGTTATTTACCGTTTAAATAAGGAGTGGTTACATGCTTTTAGGGAAACAGCAGCAAGCGAATTATACCAATGTACAAGTGAGTGCTAATGCATCGGTGTCTTCAAATTTTGAACTGATATATATGCTACACGAACGCTTAATCCAAGAGTTAGAAAGTGTGAAATACGCCATTGAACATAAGGACTTAGAGCTTAAGTCCAAAGCGTCTCAAAAGTCGATTGATATATTTGTTGGTCTAGACGCTTCCTTAGATCTTTCGAGTGGAGAGGAGCTGATAAAGAATATACATGCGCTCTATGAACATGGAATAGCGACCGTTTTTGAAGCATCTAAAGAGATGAATGTTGAACTGATTGATAAGTTAATTGTAGTTATTGTCGATTTGAAAGAAGGCTGGGAAGGGGCGATGGAGTGGCTGGATGAAAGCCGTCAATAAGAGTCCAAGCACTAAAGCCACTATCTCGCCAAAGCACCTTACGGTTATGGTCTCCAAGTTTGAATCGGCTATATCGAAACGGGATTTTACTGAAATAGCGAAACTCAATCAGCTGGTGGAGCAGATATTACCGAACATCGACCAGTATGGTGCTGATTTTCTACCGATAGTGGTTAAATTGCGTCAGGAACATGAAAAGTGTCGGGCGTTAGTAGAAACGGAACAAGCGGCTCTTAGGCAGCGTCTGACTCATAATATGTGTTTGAGGAATCGAGATAAAGCCTATACCAAGACCCAAGTTAGGGTGGAGGAATAACAATGGATTTGCATACGAAAGTACAAAGTGATGGTACGTTCTCTAGCTTAATCGCTGAAATAAGCGAGCCAGTTAAAGACAACGCATTGCTTACGTCTTTACAGCAAGAGCATGCTACGGGCATGAAAGAGCGACTTGGTGAGACAAGGATGACGCCGTTGGCACAATCGTTTCAAAGCCTTTTCGCTGTGCTGCAACAAGTCTCCGGCTCATTGGGCGTAGACGGTGTCAGTCATACCATGCCGGTTAATGTTGCGCATCAGTTAAGCAATATGGAAAAGCGTGGAGTGTTGGATGATTGTGCGACATTCCAACATTCGCCTTTAAGCAACGCTATGTTAAGTGACCAGCTTTCTAGAACGGTAGACCTACCGTCGGCAGATTTACGGCCTCTTTCCAGTACTTATCTACCTAAAAGCGATGCGTCAAATCATTACACAGGAAACTCTGTGATTGAGCTAGCCGAATCTGCGTTACAGCAAGTCTCTCGCCATAGTCAATTGCCCTATATGACTATGGCAACAAATGAATGGCAGGATTCGAACGCGAGAAGTAACGCCTTAAGCCATCAACTCACTTCAGAGTGGATGGCTGGGTACCCAGATGGAATGGTACGAACGGTAGCACCAGTCAATGCGGGGATGGCAGAGCGTGGGCTGAATGATGCGTATTATGTATCGACGCTAAGGGGGCGGCCATTTATGGGAGGGAGCACTCAAGCTACGCCCGTAAAATCAGAGTTCACGACTACGCCAGTCTCAATGTCTGCTTCGAGCATGGATTCGAATTATTCGATGTTGGATAGCACAATTACGCGGCTACTATCACCTTCCTTAGAAACAGAAAAGCCGTTGACACCTGAGGCTCAACGTCAAATCTATCATGCAATTCGCGACAAAATTCAATTGCATTTTGACAGTGTTAATCAAACGGTTCGAATACGTTTTGATCCACCAGAACTAGGCAAGGTCGATATGGTTATTCGTGTCGATGGTGACAAGTTGACGCTGCAAATTAGCGCAAGTTCACCATTAACACGAGAAGCGATTATTGCAACATCAGATCGCTTGAGAGCCGATCTGGTTCAGCAAAGCAATGCGCTAAATGAAGTGAATATCGCATTGGCAAATAAGGAGTCGATGCGAGGCCTGTTACAAGAGCAGGCGCAGCGACAACAAGACTTGCAGCAACACGACCTACAACAGCGAGAACACCACAAAAATAGGCAGCCTGAGTCAGGCAATGGCCGCGATAACAAAGACTTAAGCCATGGAATGACCGAATCCACAGACCAAAGCGGTCAAATACTACGTGAATTCCGCGTGTATATTGCGAGGGTGTAGTGATGATAAAGATAGTCGTGACATTTATTGTGGCGGTTGCGTTGTCCGTATCGGGTTTTGTGTTGTATCAAAACGATGTGCTAACGGTAGAGTCGATCACGGCGTGGTTAAGCCCAAGTGAGCCTGAGCCAGAGCTGGTCGAGCATACTGAAATTCAAGTGGATAATGTTTTAGTGCCGATAAATTTGGGGCAAAGACAAAGTTTGTTATTGCTCGATGTCTCACTCTACACGCCGAAAAAAAATGGCGCATACTTACACCATCAATTAAGTGTTATTAAGAATAGGATCATAAAAAAATTCAGTGTTAAGGATGCTGCGTATTTTCACAACAAACAATTTATCTATGTGATTCAAGATGATTTAAAAGACGATTTAGACGAGTTACCGTCACTACAAGTTGGCGAAGTACTCGTGACAAAAGCGGTGTTTCAGTAGGTTCATTATGTTAATGAAGCCGCGTTATCAGCATACCCAAACTCATGACAGAGAAAGCCTGCAAGCGTTAGAAAATTTGGTGTTGCAAGAGAACATAAAGCTAATTAATGGCTTGTTATATCAATATCGCTATGTGGTGGACGCAGGGACGTTTGAAGATTTACAGCAGACAGCCATGATGACCTTGGTCATTGAATTGAGAAAGTTTGACCATGTTGCTAACGATGATTTTCGACGTGCCGTCGCGGTGCGTATTCGAGGCGAAATTATTGATGAGCTTCGTCGGCGAGATTATATGGAGCGAGATAAGCGACAGCTTGTTAATAAGATCAAAAAGGCGGAAAGGGAACTATTGCAGCTGCTAGGGAGGGAGCCGGCAGTGAATGAGATTTGTCGGCACCTTGGCATTCAAGATGATGACTTTCAACAGGCAATGATGTTGGTTGATGTGATAGATGATATTGAGCTTGATTCCGTGATGGCTAAAGGCAGTGATACCGATAGAGATGTATTACTAAGTGAAGTGCGGCAAGTGCTAGAAACGTTGCCTGAACGAGAAAAACGCATTTTATATCTCGTGTACGTGAAAAATTTGAGCACCAAAGAAGTGGCACAAGTCCTAGATATTAACGAAATAAAGGTGCATCGGATAAAACATAGAGGTTTGGACATTCTGAAAAGCAGAATGAAGGAGAGTGGCGCATGCAAAAGATAATTGGTGTTATTGTTGTGATAAGCGTCATTTTTGGAGGCTTTATTTACTTAGGTGGTAAGTTTGAATTTATTTTCAAACTGTCGGAAATTATCATTATTTTCGGTGCTGCATTCGCAAGCTTATTAATGTCAACCACTTCTAGTACATTAAAGTTAATGACACAGCAGATTGGCATTTCTTTTCGGGCTACACCCTATAATAAAGATTACTACCAGCAGTTACTGTCTTTGATGTTTGAACTAATTAATATCGCGCGTGTGCAAAATATTAAGGCGTTAGACATTCATATTGAAAATCCAGAATCAAGTAAGATATTTTTAAAATATCCACAGATAACGCGGGATGCACTAACCACACAATTTATTATTGATTCATTTCGACAAGTGATTACTGGTAAACAATCGCACCATTTACTTGAAGCGTTTCTTGAAGAAGAAATTGAACATCTGGACGATGAATATACCAAGCCATCGGAAAAACTCCACGCCACTGCTGAAGCGATGCCTGGTTTGGGCATTTTGGCGGCGGTAATGGGCATCATTCTTACGATGCAAGGTTTGGATGGCGAGATCAGTGAAATAGGACAAAATATTGCCGCCGCCCTCGTCGGAACCTTCACAGGGGTGTTTGGTTGCTATTGCGTATTAGGCCCCTTGTCGAGCAGCATTAAGGATGTATCTGAAAATCAGCTTGCTCCACTGCAATGCGTTAAATCCATTCTATCGTCTTATGCTCAAGGGCAATCGGCACATATGTGCGCGAATGCTGGAAGGAAGAATATAGAGACCCGCTACAAGCCGTCATTTGTTGAGCTTGAGAAAGCGGTTGATGTGCTAAGACAACAACCTTCATCAGGTTAATAGAGGCACGTATGGAACAACAAATTATTATTGCGAAGAAGGGCAAAAAGAAACGAGATCCATTGCAACATGGCGGTTGGAAGGTGGCAATGGCCGATTTGATGATCTCGATGATGTGCCTGTTTTTAGTGCTCTGGATATTACAGGTCGTTGATGTTGATGACCAAAAAAAACTGCTTAATTATTTCTCCTATGGCAATGATCCTATTCAGCATCATGGGATGGTGGAAAGTGGTGGCAATTCGATTAATCCTTTACCGCTTCCTCATGTTGCCACCTCGCACTACGACGCAGAGCTGCATCGTATTAACGATACTTCACTGCTAGAAGGTGAGTTCAATAGTCAGCAAGAGTTAGAGGTGTTAGCAAAGCGCATTGAACAAGATCTTGCCAGTGTAGATGGGCTAGGCAGTGTGAGTGTTTTAGTTACCCCTCAAGGAGTGAAGTTGGTGATTGCTGATTCTGACAAAGGGCCTATGTTCTTTCGGGGAGGGGCTAAAGTGACCCCATTTTATCAAGATCTTTTGTTGAATCTGGCTAAGCTGTTACAGCGTATTGAAAACAAGATGATCATTACTGGTCATACGGATGCGAGCCGGTATAAGGGTAGCCGCATGACTAACTGGGAGTTATCGAGCAACCGTGCCAATAGTGCGCGATATTATCTGGACCGCGGAGGGCTGCAAGAGCGTCACATCTTTCAAGTCACAGGAATGAGTGATACCGCACCGGTTGATATCAACAACCCTAAAGCCGCGATTAATCGCCGTATCGAACTCTATATTCTCACCGCCGAAACGTTGAGTCAGCTGAGCGATGTTTATAAGACCGTATTCCTTCCCGATGGGAGGGAGAAGCAAGCACCACTCACTCAACAACAGCTATCTCCAGAGGTGGAGAAAAGGAAGCGCGAAGCGATACAGCAAGCACTAAAAAACCAACCAGTGACCTCATTTGAGGTAATGAACCGTTATGACTGACTTGATGCAAAGGCTCATTAACATGCGAAAGTGTTTAGCGTGGCTTGTCGTGATTGATTATTGCTTAATAGGCTTTTACGTCTATTTAGTGACGAGCTTGCTGTATTTTGATGTGTTCATCATTGGAATTCTATTAGCGCTATACAATATTTTGCTTGTGACCTTTGTCGTTCACCAACCAGCAGGCTTCATTTCTTTCGAGAGAGATAAGCACCTTGTCATTCCTATCTGTTTTGCGACGTTTCTTGGCTGCAGCATTGTGGTGTTAACGTTGTTTTGGTGAACTGCGCTAAGCAGAGCTTTGCTTACGCTTACAGTGTAATTAATGGTGGAAGTGGGGTGAGATCTATCAATGCTGCCTTTTGCCATTGCTGGTCGGTAACAAAAAGCATGAAACCTGTAGAGGGTTTTGATTTCAGCTCAGACATATCGACCAGTTGCTGCAACGCATAAAAGCGATGGACATAGTTTACGGTTTCGTGCGGCAATGTTAGGTGTGAGAATTGCGTGCTACCTGCTCGTTTAATGGCACGCTGAACCCGTCCTTCGCCTGCATTGTAAGCGGCTAATGTTAGGCTTATGTCACCATTAAATTTTTGGTGCAAGAATGAGAGGTATTGCAACGCAGCCGATGTACTTAATGCAATGTCAAAACGTTGGTCGTTAGTTTTACTGACGTTTAACCCGAAGCGCTGGGCTGTAGCTGGCATGAGCTGCCATAAGCCGGCAGCGTTGGCGTGTGAGACAGCATTAGGGTTGAATGACGATTCAAGCATAGGGACCAGAATGAAATAGTCTGGTAGGGAGCGCTGATTCAATTGTTGGAATATCGATGACACTAGAGGCTCGAACTGCTCAAATTTGTTTAAGATTTGTTGCTGATAAGGGGAGAGTTTCGCTAAGTGTGGTCTAATCATTGCTTCGGGTGGACGATACTGCGCATGAGCGACCGTGATATGACTGACCAAGACAAGGAACAATATTACGCGCAGATAGGCCAGTCGCTGCCGAGCTAGATGTGGCCCAATGAAACTTAATCGAAGCCGTGACATATAGACTTTCAACCGAAATAAACAGCAAGCAAATGGATGTCGCTTGCTGTCATACGACGTTCGCTGGTGGAGACGATATACAGTGTCGTTACTATTGGGCGGCATGGTCATCATAAAGAAACACGTTATTTAGTCGCTTTGTCACGGGTTTGAAAATAGTGCTCATACGTTTGCCTGCGTAGATATCGATGAAACAGTATAGGGAGTGAGCGGGCAATTACGAGATTACTTGCCGGTATGGTAAGCGTGGAGTTTGTTTCGGATGATCATGTGGTAACGAGCCGGTAGCTCCTTTGGGAGTTGCAAAGCGTGGTAATGCAGTGAGGGCGATAGCGACGTCGTATCGTTTGGATAGTAAGGGTGTTGTTTAAGTGCAGCGCAGAGCGTTAATGCCAATGCATACCAATCATCAGAGGGGCAAACACACCCCTGTAATGTTTTTTGTTGTGGTGAGGAATAGGACGGAGAAGCAACGCTAAGTGGTAATTGCTTAAATCGCTTTCCAATGGGTAGGGCAGTTGAAAAATCAATCAGATGGGCCTGCTTAGGGGCTATGACAATGTTGCTCGGCTTTATATCCCCATGTATGAAACCACTGTGGTGCAAACGCTCGAGTGCTCGCTCGATATCACGCAGCCATCGATGGCGTATTGTTCCCTGTTTAACTTGGCTTGCAAGGGTATCGCCATCAATCCAGTGTACGAAACCTAAGTGGATATGGTTTTTGTCGTAAATAGCCCTGACGCGATGGTCACCCGGATTGCACAACATATTTAGGTCGTGTTCTGTAGTCAATCGAGAGCGTTTTGTTTGCTCAGCGTCAGTGCTAGCTAAGCATCGCCCTTTCAACCAGCCGACTTTCTTATGATGCCAGCGAAAAACATTATGAGACAACCAATGAGGGCTATCATCAAAATCGCGGGCAAGGCTGGATAGTAATGCCTTGAGGCTAGTGTTGGAAGTGTCTACCACTGCCATAGCTACAAATCCGACGGTAATTTGAAATCAGTAAAGAATCCGGGGGCAAATGGATTAACTTGCCCCTGCGTCTTCACCGATAACATGACGGAATTACTGCTATCACCTAATGAAATTTCCGCACCTTGGCTGACGGTTTTTACCGTTTTGTCGTTGATCAAACGAAACCAGTTCCAATTACCACTGAAGTTTTGTTGAGCCAAAGACGTCACATTGTTTTTGAGTTCAAAGTTAAGGTTGTCTTCTGCTTGCTGCTCTCCTTCCCAGCTCATGCTTTTCCACAACGAAGGACCGTGTTGATAGGTGAATAAAGGTTGGTCGTTATAGATAATAAACTCTGTGACAGAGGCACTCATATCAATCGCTTTAAGCTGGAAGTTGATTGATACGGTATCAGGTTTTGCTAAAAAGAGTGCCGAGCGGATTTGTTCAGCTTTGGTGGACATTGTCCACACCTCCGGAGCAATCATCAATCCAGAGCGAGGCAGAAAGCCGGGTAAATAGGGGTCGCCTTCTGCAGCGGTTAAAAATTGCGTCAGGTAAGTGTTTTTAAAGGAATTAAAGACCCCTTTTGAGGAAAAGAACGCCTGAACATCAGCGATACTCGCATCGGTTTTTGCCTTACTATCAAATGGGTAATAGTTAGCAATACTCGTTTGATAGGTTTGAATAACCGATGTTTTCCACTTCTGATTTAAATGTTCGTGCGCGAGCGATAAAATCGAATCGTTACTAAGTTGCGTCAGTGAAGTAATGAGTTGTTTCGACAGTTCGGGCTGAGTACTCGTAATAGCGTCTAAATCAGCAATTGGGTTTGTGCTTTGCATTGGCTGTGCAAGGGTATCAAAGGCGAGTTTTCTCGCATCTTCAGATTGGTAAAACGAGTCGAGCCAGGCTTTTAATTTAGTGATTTTTGCTAACAATGTATCGATGGGTTTAACAGAGTCTTTTGCTGGTGTAACGTATTCGAGGTAAGTAGAGAAACTGGCGTTAATCATGCGCGCAGATTCAATTTTATCTTGTTCATCGATTAGAGCGTCATTGGTTTCACTCGACACATTATTGCTGCTGTTGCTGCTTTTACTGGCACTAGCGCTATCAGCCGTTTCTGTGGTTGGTAGAGAAACGTTGGTATATTTGCTGAGTACCGAGAAATAATTTGCCAGAGGGTTATTATTTGCTGTTGAGAGCAAATTGACGCTTTGGCTGAGTGCCGTTGTATCATTTATCGGCAGCATTGCGACATTATTAGTAAAATCCTTCCAGTAGTTGATGTAATCATTTTGGTACATTTGTTTTAAGTCGCGGCTAATACGATAAAGTTCTAATGCACTGGGCGAGTCTCCTGCTACCCCTGAGTATGCCGACAACGCTTCTTTAAGTAATGGTGAATCAATAGAGAGATCAAGCTCAATGAAGCCATTAGGCGTATATAAGAAAGGGACAAGATAGCCGACGTAACCTGACTCAAAGCGATAGAGCTGGCCGAAATTACTGCCGAGCTCACTACGAATATCAATTCGTTTGCTAAATGCAGGCAGGCTTTTTATATGCTTATAAAGCAGTGTTTCAATACCAGTACGATTGATCACGCCTTTCGCGAGTTGTTCTAAATCAGAGTTGGATTTTAAGGGTACCAGTCGTCGGTTAAACGCATCGCTGAGTAGAACTTTTAGCTGAGCAATAGTCGCCGCTGAGCCAGAATTTTGCGCTTCAAGAGAGTGAACAAAATAGGATTCTAGCTCTTCTGTGTTTTTCTTGTTTGTGTCGAAAAGTAAACGGTAGTTATTGAGCAACGAGAGCGTGGTTGCTTGCTCTTCTAAGTTAACGTACACAAATAAATCATTCGCAATCGACTTCTCTAAAGAGGGCATCAATACAGACTGTAGTTCGGCAAAGTAGGCGGCTTCTACTTCCGTTTTTATGCTTGATGACGGCATAAAAGGGAGGACATACCATGGTTCAGGCTGTTGGTAGAGCTGATAGACTTTATGTAATGAATACAAATTGGGCACGTTGTCAGCTAAGTTTTCAATATCATAAGGTGAAGCGGTAATGGCTTCTTTGTATCGCTCTAGTAACGCATCGGCACGAGCTTCTCTATGGCTTTGAAAGTCGAAGTCAAATTTGATGACGGCGAGGGTGGCAATCAACAGTCCAAGACATGATAGCGTATAGACCGTTTGTAACGTGATTAACCTGTTTTCTTTCTTGCGGTTAACACCAACGAGCCTATGTTCAGGCAATAACACGTGAGTCATAAGGTGCTGAGAAAACAAAACTTGCTGAATGGGTTGGCTGTTTGTTGGGTGGTAATACTCATGTCCTAAATCATGACTGATTGTCGCGGCCAAAATATCGGTTTCTTCATCATGACTGCCGTCATGAGTAAAGAAAAATCCACGAAACATCAGACCTTCACCGAGTTGGTTTAGCCCATAAAGTCGATTGAGCATTAGCCATAAATTTTGCTTTAGCAAACCAAACTGCAAAGGCGCACTAGCAATGGATTTTCGGTACTCTAAGTTGAGTTGGCCAGATAGCGCATTGGTCATATTAGCGGTGAGTTGACCAATCAGCGTATCATAAGCCGTGTCATACCAATCCGCATCGATACCACCGTGTTTTCGGTAGGGCATCATTGCACCAAAGGCCTCTTCTCTTCGCGCATCGTCAAAGCCAGAAAAATATTGACAAAAATCACTCACCGCACCGCTATGCGTGATAATAATATAAGTAGGGACCGATAAGCCCAATAAGCGATTAAGCTTGGTAAACACACTCTTAAGCTGATCGGATTGTTGTTTAATGAGCGCTTTTTGCCCTAATAGTTGTTCGGCACTTACGGCAAGCAGTAAGCCATTAATTGCTTGCCTTGGTCGCCATTTTATTAAGCACTTTAATAGGGCTGCAATATATTCTGGGTGTTGGTCTTCTCCTTGGCTGACCGAGATAAGGATCGAATGTTCACTCAACCAAAATAGGATTGGAAATTCGATGTCATTGCCAAATTCATCGAGTCGATAGGCCTCATAGCCCATTTGCGTAATCACATTTTTGTCTTTTGTTGGGTTGTCGCTGTACCATAAGTAAACGGGCAGGTCGTAACGGCTTTGAAGAGGTTTATTGTTTTTTTGCACGTTTAGCATGGAAACAAAGTGTTTTTCTAGCAATGCCACTCGGCGTGCGATCAACTCTTTTTGTTTGTTATCTTCTTCGTTGTCACGGCTTTGACTTCTTTTAGACACCCAAAATACGATGAGCCCTAACGTGGTAGAAAGGACGAGACAAGTGACAATCGCGATCAGTAAGTAACTTCGTAGGGCAGGGGTAAACCACAAAGTGGTCATCATTACGATAGATAAGATAAAACCAGTGGAAACACCGCTAATAAGAGGCTTGTAGTTTTTTGTCTTACTTGTTTTATCATCTGGCATTGCAACATCTTCCTTGTGTATCGACAACGGTGTTTTAGTTATGTAATGGCTTAGTGTTTACGGTTTTACTGCTACGAACCAAAATGGCATCGATATTTTGGTTTTCCTTTAACCACGTCTTTGCGTTGTTCGCTTCATCTTTTGAGTCGACGTCGATAACAACCCTGAAATATTGCTTATAGCTGTCAATTCGAGGGTCATATTTTGTTGCTGATAGACTGTGAATATATTTCTCTGCGTTTTTCTGGGTTGAGAATGTCGCCATTTGAACAAGCCAGCCAGCGGTTGATGGGTGTTGTGGAACAAGCGTATTGGTTGGTTTGCTACTCACTAACTTGCTATTCGTTAATTTGCTATCTGTCGACGCGCTATTTTTTATAGGCAGTATTTCCGCTCGGCTCGCATTTACAGGGGGGGTCGCCAGATCTTTATCCGTCGATATAAAAACGATATCGTGAGCTTGCCCTGAAAGGATATAGCGTTGGCTGAAATCGGATAAATAGGTAAAGTCTCTTGCTCTTTGAGGGAGCGTTTTATGGTACCAAAAGTGAGTCAGAAACAGTGTCGCGCCGATAAGTGTCACGAACAATAGGGTTGTTATCGCATAGTGGCGCTTTCTGCTTGGGCGACGAGTTTTAGGCTGTGGGACTTTGGTGTTGCAATGGACGCCGTTAGCTTGTCTATATTGGCTCATGACCTGTTCGAGTTGGTAGATCATACTTTTCAGCTGTTCAGAGCCTTGAGAATGGTACTGGCCTTTAAAACCTATATTGAGGAATAGATAAATAATTTCCAATAAATCGATCATTTTATGTGGTTGGCGCATGGCTTTGTCTGTGACAGAGAAAAACAACTCACCGCCATTACGCATACCAAATAACTCACTAAGAAGGGTCTTATTTTCCCAACTGCGTTTATCGCCCCAATCGGTGTAAATAATGAATTCATCCAGCACAACCGCGAATAGAAAACACAGTTTATCAATGACGGCGACCGGATAATTTAATTGGCTCCCTCGTTCCTTTAACTCTCCTATTTTGTGAGTTAATTGGCTCCTCAATTCTGTAATATCATCTGGCTCCGGCAGAGCGTTGATTTTTAACGTGATACCAATGAGCTCGCCGCTGATGTTGATCAGTTGGTTTTCTGACTTATCAAAATGCTTTAGAAACTCCGATTGAGCCGGGTCTGGGCTGCGGAATTTCACGGCTTTGTCTGAGTCAACTTCTGTTGTCTTTTGGCTTGGTGTTTGTTCCCAAACTAACGTTTTTTCATCCAAATACTCGAGCATTTCGTTACCTCAGCGCGTACAAATGGACTTCAAGATCGGGTATACGAGCATCAACATGCAGGGCGAGAGCGTCTCGTGTGGATAGCATTTCACTCCATACAGGATCAGCGGTATTTAACTCGAAGTATGTGGTGCCGTGAACGGGCTTTAACTCACTAGGTGCGACAGGAAGAAGAGAAATCTGTATACCAGACAATGCATTTTTGACCAGTTCGACAATTCGAGTGTTACTGCTTAATTTTGTCGCAGAAATAAAACTATTGCTCAGTTCACTGGTGCTGAGTGAGGATTTAACACTCAATACAAAACGACGTTCTTGAACCGATTGTGGATCTTTAATGATGGTTCGTAATAGTCGGCGTTTTTCGAACAAGCTGGTATCCCAAGGGAACTCAATAACGGAATCTTGTTGAACTAATGTGAGTAAATTTCTTAAGTTAGCAAACAGCGGACTGAAGCTAACATACAACTGGTCGATTTTTAATTCTTGCGTTTCTGTCGCGGCTTTAGGTGACAATGCGAGCAGCTCAGACTGAAAACGATTAAGTTGTAAATACAGATCATAAGTATTGAAGCGAGGGTTCTTTGAAATTAAGTCAAACCACGGCATCCAGCTGTTGAGTGTTTGCAGCCACAAGTAATCGATCATGAGTGATTGAGCACTCTTTTGAGACTGACCTGCTTGAATTCTATTGATTAGGTTATGATTTCGGCTGGTGAGTAGCGCTTGTGTTTCTTTAATTTTGTCGGATAGATATCTTGACGCGCCATAGTGTAGACAGGAAGGGATAAAGGCTCTGTCTAAAATGACTTCGTTTGACTCTGTGCACTCGAGGATGCGCGCAATAGGAATAACGGAGTGGCCTGAACGGTCATCACGCTCAGAAAGAAGTTGAATGTTAAGTCTCGCTACGTCGACTTCTAGGCTGGTGTTTTCTTCACTAGCGGAGTCGAAAACATTAATGGATTTGGTAATGAATCGAGACGACGATTTCTCGTCTTCGTTGTAATCATTGTTGCCAAGTAGAGCCAATGGTAACGCCAGGTAGATGGTGTTCTCTATGGCGCCGACAGGAACATCAAGCGTGATCTCTTTGGTCAGATTAAATTGCGTGCCATCGGGGAAAACACCAGAACATTGTGTGATGGCTAATTTACCGATTTTAAGCAGGTCGGTATTCATTGATAGCTGGGTCAAACCAAAAAATGGCGCGAAATGCGATAAGGTGTCTACTGTTTGCCCAACATAATTTTGGGTATAACGATCCTGCTGTTGAAAGTGCTGAGGGGCAATGAACATGCCTTCTTTCCATACAACTTTTTTATGTGCGTCCACGGAAAATCCTTTTCAATTGGTTGCCTGTACTAATGACGTGTCATTGTGCAGTTAACTGCTGGTTTGTTTGGCACTGTACATCATAACCGGATGTGTAAAGTGAATGTCGCTTTAAATATATGTCGTTTAAATTTGCGATCATTTTGTTGGTCTGTTGTTTAAAAGATCTGCCACCAACTGGATTCTGGTGGGACAACATCCAACTCGACATTGAGTCCGGATAGGCGAAGAACCAAACTGCTCTCGCCATCTGTAGGTACCACCGCAATTGCTTTGCCGTTACTTTGCTGATAATTGGCGTATTCCACTAGTGCTGCTAGATATTGCGTGCTTTTATTGATGTCTAAAGTGCTATTTACCGTGGACGCAGGCATCATTGGTGGGAGCACTTGTTTGACAATTAAGCTGCTTCCTAGGGCTTGGAGATCGCCGTTGTAAAGGGCAATAAAGCTACTTTGATTGAAGCTCTCTTTGCTTTTTAATTGGTAAAGCCTTACGACGACGGGATTGGCTGCCGTTGAGCGATAAGGGTTAATGGTATCGTCGCTTACGGTTTGTAATGCATAGCTTGTTGTCACAGGTGTCGTGGTGGACGAACAGCCAGACAGCAAAGCGAATAATAAGGTGCTAACGAATATGGGCCATCTCATGACTCTTCTCCTGAGCGCTGCATATTTTCAATAAATAGGGCTTTGAACTGTCGCTTAAAGTCTCCGTTTTTTTGTCTTCGTTCAAAGTGCTTTCGATAAATTCGCCAGTATCGTTTGTCTTTGTTGACGAACATTGATGAGCCAACATATTCGTTGAACTGAGATTCTAGTTGTTGTGGGCAAAACTCATCCAGAAAGGTATCAATGGTTTGTTCTAGCGCGTTAAAAAGACACTCGTGTTGGAACGAAGGGTTTTGCAACATATCGTGATTCTTTTCAGATAATGTAATCAGTTGTTTGAGTGAACTGACAATGTGGTCGCTATTGTGCTCAATAGGAATGAATGCAACGTTGTTATTGTCTGTATTGCCGTTATCGATCGGCAGTGGTTCCAACACCGTATCGATTTCTTCAAACTTTGAGATTTCTTCATCTGAGAAATTTTCAAATGGGTCGGATGCGAAAGGGTCATCGCTTAGTACATTGTCTGATGAATATTGTTGGGGTTCACGAGATCGTGGCATTGACTCCGTGGTGAGCTCTTCTAAAAAATCGGTGTCGTCATTGTTGAGATTCAGCGAGAACGTTGGCTCATTGTCATTGGACTTTAATGATGGTGCATTTTGGGATACAACAAGTGTGCTGACTAATAGGCTGTAGTGTTCAATTTTAATCACATCGCCATCATTAATCGCGTAGTCGACCCCTTTTTGCAATGGCTGTGCGTTAAGAGATAAGCCATTGTTACTTAGATCTTTTAAGAAATAACCAGCAGAGGTACGAATGATCTCTGCGTGCTTTCGTGAGATTCGAGTCGTATGGTCGGGCAGTACGACACTGCAATCAGGAGATCGCCCAATGGTTCCGCCATCGACGGGTAGGTGGGCGACTCGAGAGGTGACCGCTTCCTGCTCTGGAATGGAAACTAAATGTATACTGATGGTCATAATTAGCCCTTACATTTCTTAACCGCGGAATTAAAACTGTTGAGAAACCCAGAGTATTCGTTTAAAAATTGATTCGAAAAGTACACACCCATTTTTTTGGTTTCCAAGTGTTTGGAGCGGAAGTAGTCGTTAGCAAGTCCCGCACTTTCTAGCTCTTTAGAAAAAACTAACTGATCTTCAAGCACAATATCAATTTCGCGACGTTTCAAAAGTGTTAATAAAACTTTAGCATCTCTGGGCTGTTTGACTACGTTAAACCCCTGTCTTTTAAGCCAAAACCATTTGTTGGAGCCAAACTTTGCAGAAAACTTCAAATTGAGCTTTGACAATTCGGTTATCGTAGGTTCAACGCCTGACCCAAAGTACCAGTTGATTGTTTGCTCCGCGATAGGAGTGGATAGCGTCGCATACTCATTCCTTTCTTGGGTGTCAGAGGCAATAAAAAAACCGTGTTGACTTCCATTTTGCACTCGTAATTGTGCGTCAGACCAGTTCGTCATGGTCAGTTGATAGGGTTGGCTCATTGAACCAAGCGCACATTTAACCGCATCTATCGCTAACCCTTGCATTTTTGCATTCTGGTAATACTGATAAGGGGACCAGTCTTGAGTCGTGAGCATTAATCTTGATGGCCCAATGACACTGGCATGGAGAGCCCCACTAGTCATTAGGCCCACGAGAACGAAGACCCAATACTTAAACGCATCCTGATATGAGCGCTGCTTAAGTGTTGTGAACATGTCTATTCCTTCTAAACACCAATCTAATTCCTTTTAGCTAGGGCGCCGCCCTATACACTTGCGATATTGATTTAATGTTGAGGTTCATGCCAATACAACGAAAACCTCAACGTTAAGAACGGAGCATTACTTATTGAATGATAAGCTCAAAGTCCTTTCCTTGATTTCCTGAAACTTCTACGTGGTTAATATCTTCGTTTCGACTGAGGCGGAGAATGCACTCTTCTGCCAATTTAGGCATGAGAGAACGATTAATTATCTGTTCAACGGCTCTACCTCCAGTCGTTGGATCACTATTTCGGCTGATGACATAATTCACGAAACTCTCATCCCAACGGAAGGTAGCTTGATACTGTTCTGCGAGTTTTTTCTTAATTCGGTTGAGGGCAATGTCGGTAATTTTTGCCAGTTCATCATCATTTAAAGGGTAGTATGGAACGATGGTGGTACGGCCTAAAAAGGCAGGTTTAAAAAATCGCTGCAGCTCAGGGCGAATGGTTTCAAGGAGTTCGTTATTGTCTATATCGTTACCACTACCTTCGCACGCGTCGCATATCGCTTGATCGGCGGCGTTGGATGTCATGATGATAATGGTATTTTTAAAGTCAACGGTTCGTCCTTCACTGTCTTTAATATGGCCTTTGTCGAAGATTTGATAGAACAGGTCGTGCACACCAGGATGAGCTTTCTCCATTTCATCTAATAGTAAAACAGAGTAGGGATTGCGGCGAATGGCCTCAGTGAGGACGCCACCTTCGCCAAAGCCGACATAGCCAGCAGGGCTACCAAGTAGCATGGATATTTTGTGTTCCTCTTTGAACTCAGTCATGTTGATAACGGTCAGATCATTGGCACCGCCATAGAGTTGTTCGGCTAGTGCCATTGCGGTCTCGGTTTTACCTACACCACTTGGGCCGCACATCAAAAACACACCAATGGGTTTTCTATTATCGGTAAGGCCTGCTCGGGAAATTCGAATCGACTTAGCTAACTCTTGTTTTGCGGCCGTTTGCCCAATAACACGTTGGTCGAGTTGCTCTTCCAGTGACAGCAATTTTTTAATCTCATCGCTAAGCATGTTGCCAACGGGTATCCCAGTCCAACTACCGATGATCTCCGCAATGGTATTTTCATCGACAAGCGCATGAACGAGCGGGTTTTCACCTTGTAATGCCGCTAGGTTACTTCGAAGAGCAGTAAGTTGATCTTGTAGTGCAGGGAGTGAGATATCGTTAATGCTATCAGTATCAGTATCAGTATCAGTGCCAGTTACAGTGCTATCATCATTGAGTTCGTTGTGGCTTTTGGTTTGATTGCTGATGTCTTGTTGCAATGTTTTTATTTGGTCAACCAGTACCACTTCTTGCTTCCACTGGTCATTCAAAAGAGTTAACTGCTCTTCGTTGTTTTTAATCGAGTCTTGTATGGTGGAAAGCGCTTCTTGGTTTCCTCCAAATAAGTCATGCTCTTTTTGTAATGCTACGAGCTCATTTTTTTCGTAACGAATACGTTGCTCAAGCGTCTCAATAACTTCAGGTTTTGCCCCTTGTGTTAATGCGATACGTGCACTTGCAGTATCGAGTAAGCTGATCGCTTTATCGGGAAGTTGACGAGAGGGCAGGTAGCGAATAGATAGATTGACCGAGGCTTCAATCGCAGACTCGGTAATGAATGCACCATGATGGGCTTGTAATGAATCGGCGACTCCGCGAAGCATTTGAATCGCATCTTCTGCACTTGGTTCTTCAATGGTGACCAGCTGGAACCGGCGAGTGAGCGCGGGATCTTTTTCAAAGTATTTCTTATATTCAGCCCATGTGGTCGCCGCGAGTGTTTTAAATTCGCCGCGCGCAAGGGCGGGTTTAAGTAGATTCGCGGCATCATTTTGTCCGGCTGCGCCACCTGCTCCAATCAGAGTGTGCGCTTCATCAATGAATACGATGATAGGCTCTTCGGCGTTTTTAACTTCATTAATGACATCTTTGAGGCGGTTTTCAAACTCCCCTTTAACACTGGCACCTGCTTGCAAAAGCCCAAGGTCGAGTGAGTGAAGTTGAACGCCTTGGATAGCAGACGGTACATCACCAGCGGCGATACGTAATGCAAGTCCTTCGACGACGGCGGTTTTCCCCACGCCCGGTTCACCAACAAAAATAGGGTTGTTCTGCCTTTTCCTGCATAGGATATCGATGGCTTTACGAACTTCGCTATTGCGTCCTGAAATAGGATCAATCTTACCATCAAGTGCTTGTTGAGTGAGATTGATGGTGTACTTGGCGAGTGCATCCCCACCGCCGGATGGAGACGGACTGGTTGTGTTGCCGGTGCTGGATGATTTTTGAACGTTACTTTTGGCAATGAGTCCTTGAAGCGCTTCTGAAGAGATACCATTTAAGCTTTCAAGTTGTAGTGTAGACATGCCCATCACGTTTTGTTGCAGTAGGCTGTGGATGAGATGCAAACTGATGATTTGAGAGTGGCCAAAATTAACCGATGCTAACATCCAAGCGTCTTTAATTAGCTCGGTCAGCTGTGGGCTAAGGGTAGGTTGACCTTCATTACCTTTGGGAAGCCTACCGATTCTTGTTGTCAACTCACTGACTACTTTTTCAACGTGTACGTTTTGCGAACGCCACAGGTGGGCAAGAGCGTCGTCGTTTTGAGAAATGAGTTGTAGCAGCCAGTGCTCAATCTCAATAGCCGGTACCCCCTGGTTCATTGCGGCGCCAGCTGAAATCTCAAGTGCTTGTTTGAGTTCTGGGGAGAGTTTACTCACTAAGTTAGTTAACGTTACTTGTGCCATGAATCCTTCCTTGTATTCTCATTATTCTTTTTAGCTATAGTCGGTCTATTTATGCCAAATACGGCCTTTCTAAACCGACTAGGCCTTTATGTGGCAAAGGCTAGCCTGCGTATCTTTAATTTGTCGTGTGTTTGCTTACCGTAAGCGTATTTTTACTTTTTTATCAGGAAATCGTTCTGGTGCGAGGCAATCTACCTCACCGAGCCTCGCAGCATTTTGCTGCTGGTGACTGAGTATCGGAGAACCTAAATATCGCCGAAGAATAAGTAAATACACCATGACTGGAGTATCATCTTTTAGGTAATGCCTGACGATGTCTTTGACCGCGCTTGCTAAGCGATGATCTGAGCGTAATTGTTTCACTTGTCGTCTATCAATAGGTTCGATGTAAACTTGGATTCCGCTGTTTGGTACCTCACATTGGCTCCCTAGTAGTAAGCCTTGGCCTAATGCGTTGTTGTTTCGAAGATTTGCTGCCTTTGCGATGGTTGATTGAGCATTTGTTGGCAGTTTTCTTTTTTCTGAGTGAATAACCCCCACGTGAATTTGGAGTTCAAAGTAGTCATTTAATATTTGACTAAGTACATTCAGGTTTCGTGAATTTTGACCAAATAAAAGGGTGTATCGAAATAGCGACTTAGCGTGACTTGGTAATCCAGATATTTTCGCGAGTCTGTCGTAAATGTGCGCATCTTGTTCTTGTTGCAAGAGCAGCCAACGCTGAGTGCGCAATGAGTAAGTAATTTCAAAAAAGCGGTGATTGAAAATATCTAAGAATGCTTTTAGTCCGCTTTCTTCTTGATGTAACGATGTTAATAGCTCTTCGTAGATATAGTCTGGAATGACGCCTTTTACTCCAGAAAGTGCTGACATTGCGAGGGTAAGATGAATACCATTATGATCGGAGTCTACGGAATAAATCTCATGTGTGTCTCCGTCTGGCATCGCTGCGGCTTGGTAATGTATTGATAATCGGTTGCCACGTTTTTCAGGCTGACTACTTTTTACGGGGTGACTATGCTTTACAGAGTCACTATGTTTTACAAGGTGACTTTGTTTTACTGGGTGATTATGGTGTGCAGTGAGCAATCTGACCACTTGGGTAAAGTCAAAACTTTGAGGGTCATTGTGTAGGGCATCAATGAGGTATCCATCCGCTCTATTCGACGCTGGGGGACTAAGCGGAGTACCCACGCTTGATGTTGTTTGTTGAAGAGACATGACTTTATGTACCGTTATGTTATTGCTCACAGACATAACTGCCCTCCATGCGCTTTTGGAAATGTGATTCCGTGGTGCTGCTTACCGTACTGACTTACGTGAAGTTGAACATAACGATCAAAACTACAAAACTGCTTAAAGAATTCATTAACTACTAGAGTAAATGCATGGTGTGGCATATCGGTGTTTAGCTCTAGGTAGATTTCAGTACCGGGAACGAAAATATTTTTATTGTGTACGCGAAGCGTCGAGACTTGGGTTTTGAAGTTGATATTGTGGATAGTGTTAATTTCATCTAAGTCCTTTGCATCACAGGAGAATAGTTTGAACATATCCTTTAGCTGCTTTGTCGGGTCTTCGCTACGAAGTAATGAATTGAAGTTGCAACAAAGTAAGGCAATGACCTGACTCAGGTTGTCTTCACTGGTTTCTATTTCTACTGGAGCGGAAGGGGGATACAGCAAAGTCAGCGCACCGGGTAGATCGATGTTTTCTAATGAATCAAGTTCACCCGATACACTACAAGCAAGCTTACCGTTACTTGATAGTAAGCTCGCCACTAAAATCGCTTTTTCATTGTGATAGTTGGCATTAGAAACGACCAGTTCAAATTGTTTCTCTAAGTTCTTCTTTGCCTCCCAATAGACGGGAACCTGGTTTCTATCACTGTTTTTTTGATGATATTTTTCACCGAACATAGGTGTGAGCGTTTTATCACCATAAGAGGTAATTTGTCGAACAGAAAGGACATCGATAATTTCGGTCGGGGAGTCATTAAATGCATCAGCAGCAATGGGGTATGCCAGTTTTCTTCCATCTAGGTCAATGGGTTCACTTGTTTGGGTGAATAAGTTAATAATTGGAACAACATTGAGTTTAATGACATCAGTATTAAAGAGCCTTAAAAACTCTGCAGGGATGTCGGTGAGGAAAAAATTGATAAAAACATCGCTGTCATCAATTTTTGTCATTGCTTGCTTAAAGCGAGCTAATTGGAAAAATTGTCGCTTTTCTTTAAATAAGAAAAATTCTCTAATCATTTGGTAGCCATCAAATTGCTGACCCTTTTGCGGCAAGAAATGAAAAGTGGGGTCGCATACTCGATTACTAAGGCAGCTTTGTTCAATTTGTGCGTGTGTATTTCCTTTGCTATCCGATATTGAAATTGCCAAACCGTTTGCCAACAACATCTCAATGAGGGATTCTGCGTTATTAGCAAAGCCTTTGACAAAAAACTCAAACTCTTGGCAATTGAGCATTGAGAACAACGTATCGCTATCACCGGTCGTCAATTTAATTTGTAGCAAGCCATTAGCGAGATCGGCGTGTTCTGGTTTTTTGATTGGAAAGGGTGCGGTTGATGCGATGACGTCGTCAATAGTGAATGGGTTAATATGTAAAGTATCAACGGTTTGAAATAAACATTCACGCGCTCCCACAGTGGACGCCAAACGGCTTCCTTTAGGAAGCTGGCAGGGTTCAGTGATAGGATCTGATGTTGTTAATTCAGCGTAACCGACACTTGGCGTCGCCTGACTCAGTGAAGGGTAGATGACGTTGATAATGCTTTCTACAATACTGGGTATCTGATTTTTTAGCGCCATTTCAGTTTTGGCGTTGAGTAAGGCGACGCCATCCAATAGGCGCGCGATACTCGGGTCTTCGATTTGCCCTTGATGAAGATTGAGAGCCGAAGCAAATTGAGAATGTTCATCAGAGTAGTGCCCTAATGCTCTTCTTAAAAAGGTGAGCTCTCTTTCATAATAACGAAGTAATGGGTCAGTCATAATCTTCCTCTGAGAGCTGCGCACTGAAGTCGCTTAACGCTATTTTTGAATCAAAGATGAGTGTTTTCGTACCTTTCTTACTGGCATAGCGAGCGATAATCGTAAATAAAATCGAATTGCATCCCTCTCTGCGTTCAACCATTTCTACGCTTACATCAGAAAGTCTTGGCTCGAACGTGACTAGCCAAGATTCGAGCCGTTTTGCGAGTTGTGCTTGGTCAAGATTGGCGTTGAGTAGCTGTACATCGGTTATTCCAAAGGCGTAATTTGAGCGACGGATCGCTTTGTAATAGCTAGATATCGCGACGAGAGGCGCCTCTGATTCTAATAGTTTGGTCAGATGGTAACGAATGTCTTCTAACTCATCGTCTTTGCTAGAGTCGTTTGGGCTAATAAACGCTTGATAGAAGGTCATTTCATCATCTCCCCAAGCTCTGTGGTGAGGACAACTTCGCCATTAAAATGGTCAAACTGGTACTGAGGAACGATTTTAAGGGTACAAGAAAAATGTCCGGGATTAGTGCGTGATTCGTTGATGGAAACGTGTGCTTTGCTCAACGGATACTTGGCGAGGGTTTCTTCATTGGCATAGCTGACATTACTAGAAAACTTTTCAATCCAGTTACGAAGAAATTGCTCACACTCACGAATGTCAGTAAAGCTACCGATCATTTCTCTGACTTGAACTTTCAAATAATGAGCGATGCGACAGCACATAAGCGTCGTCTGCAGTTGAGCCAGCACTTTGTCGTTATCATTATCCTTTGGCGCCCATACCGAGTTGTTGCCATTAAATAGGAGCTTTCCGGTTAGGTTATTACGAGTGAGTGGGACAAACCCTTGATTGGAGTAAAAGGTCGCAATTTTGCCAAACAAATAGGTATCGCATTCTTGGTACATGTCACTTTGTTCACCGCCGTCCCAACTAATGACAGAGCCTTGATTTCGGTCGTTCCAGCGAGCTTTGAGAAAGCCAAACCAGCCGATTCTGTGATGCTCCCTCATGATAATACCTAGGAAAGCAATGCATGCCGTGCCCCAAAGTGTTTCGGCGCTTTCTTGATAGAGAAAGCCAGCTCGGCGATGGTTGTACCGTTCTCGTAGCTTGATGCTTGGAATCGCCAAACCAAGAAAACGAGCGCTGGGCATCATGCGGAGCTCTTGCCAAGCGATGTAGTCGGGGCTTTGAAGTATCTTTTTTATTCTCGTGGTATTGGTCAGCCAGTCGGCGCCGGTATCAGAGAAAAACTGTCGATTAGGGGAGCTTAACATCGGGCATAATGTTTGTTCGCCAAGCTGGCTGATGAGACCAAGTGTATACATGTCATCGAAATCACTATTGAGGCTCAAATCCATCGAGACGGGTTCTGTAAAAGCGATGCAACCAAAAGGCTGCCCACCGAGTGTATTAAGTTCGTGGTTACCGATAAAATTAAATAAGCGTGTTTGTTTTATTGAGTATGATTGATTGAGGTCTTTAGATACCTCCTGCCAGTTCATATTAAGTAACTTGAGTTTAGTTCTCTGACGGCTTACTGGCTGGTGGCAAAGGTATTGAACTTGTCTCCAATTAGATTCCAAAGATTGAAAGTCAGGGTGGTGAAGTACGGTATCGAGCTGTCTAGATAGACGTCGGTCTAATTCCAAAATGAGTGTACTGACGATAGAGGTAATGTTGGGTTTTCTATGGCTCTCGCTCAGTTCTTTTAGCGGCACTAATTCAGAGATCAGTAATACGGCATCACGTAAGAACGTATGCTTGTTAGGATCCAGTGCGTTAAATTTATTTTGCCAGTCTGATTTAAACATCGTCATCAACTACTACAGCAATTACAACAGATAGGAAGAAAGCCGTAGTGAATAAACACTACGGCTTATGGACCTATCCAGGTATCTTCGCAACCATGCGAACTGAAGTGGTGAGCTCTTCTAGCTGCAACCATGGTCTTAAGTGCGCGATAGCAGAGTATGCGCCCGGTTTTCCAGGTTGTTCGACCACTTGGATACGCGATTCAGCAAGAGGCGTTCTTGCTCTTGCATCGTTACCAATCGCACCAGCGTTAGTGTATTGGTCGATCCAGAGCTGTAACTCTCTTTGAACATCGTTAGCTTCAAGGTTTGAGCCTAACTTGTCTCGTCCCATGACTTTTAGATAGTGAGCAATACGTCCACTGGCCATGATGTAAGGGAGTCGGGCAGATATTGCTGCATTCGATGTCGCTTCTGGGTCTGTATAAGTTTTTGGCTTTTGTGTTGTCTGTCCGCCGATAAATACACCGTAATTGGTGTTTTTGTAATGGACAACAGGCAAGAAACCTAAATCGCTAAGCTCTTTTTCACGCTCGTCGGTTAAGTTAACTTCCGTTGGACATTGCTGAATGAGATCGCCAGCTTCGGTTTTGTAGGTGAGGTTTGGCAGATTCTCAACTTTACCACCATTGTCCAAGCCGCGAATCGCAGTACACCAACCATAAGCGGTAAAGGCTTGAGTCATTTTTAAACCCAGGTCATACGCGGCATTAGACCATACAAGCTCATTGTTACCTTTTGGATTCGGGTTACCATCCATATCGGTATCAAGCTCTTCATAGGCAAAGACATTAGTACTCAGTCCTTTACTACCGTATGGCAGGCGAGCTAGTGTTCGCGGAAGGGTGAGAGTCACGTAGCGAGCATCATCACTTTCTCTAAACGAGTTCCATGCTGCATAGGCGGGTGAATCAAAACCAGCGGCAACGGGTTTACCTTCATCGAAAGTAGAAAAACTGTTGAATTCGAACATTTGCGCGTTAGCTGCTGCCACAAAAGGAGCGTGGCAGGCCGCGGCAACCTCACCCATATACCTTAATAGGGCAACGTCTTCATCTTTTGCGCTAAACTCATAGTCGCCTATAAATGTGCCGTATGGTTCGCCACCAGCAGTACCATACTCGCCTTGGTATAAGGAGTTAAATAGTGGGCTGCGATCAATAGCAGGGGCGTCTTCAAATTGCTCTAATAGCTCTTGTTGCGTGAAATCGACCATCTTAATTTTAAGTGAGCGGCCGAGGTCGCTTTCCTTAACCATTTTTTGCAGTCCACGCCACGAACCTTCAAGTTTTTGAAAGTCGTCTTGTTGCATGACTGTCGAAAGCTGTTTTGATAGTTTTTTATCAATTTCGCCGATGGCGTTTTCAATGGTTTTAGTGAGATTTTTATCCCAAGTCACCGTTCCAGATAAGGCTTGTTGCGCCAATACTGAAAACAGTTCTTTAGTTGTATCTGCTGGTGTTTGTACTGTGGCTTCAATTGCTCGGTCGAGAAAGCTCAATGAACCTTCTGCGGCGGCACTTTGGCCTTGAACGTCTGCTTCAGTGCTCATTATTCATCTCCCTCTTTTTTAATACCCAGCTCGTCTGAAAGTGCGCTGATGGTGTCGGCGCTTTGCAGTACTTCCTTAAGTAGTTTTTCAAGATCTCGAGAGCGGTCAGCTTTTGACAATAGGACCTTTAACTGATTACGTGTTTCCACTAGTTTTTTTAGTGGTTCTACTTGGTCGATAATGGCTTCTGGCTCAAAGTCTTTCATTGAGTTGAAGGTGAGGCTAGCTTCAAATTGACTGTCGTCATCAGCGAGTACGTTGTCCACTTTCATTGAAAGCTCGGGGCCCACGCGTTTCATGACGGTGTCGAAGTTATCTTTGTCTACGTTATAAAACGTGCGATCTTCAACATCTTCTTTATCTGCTTTGTGTCCCGAATAGTCGCCGATGACGCCTACTACGAAGGGAAGCTCTTTGGTTTCGACTGCGCCATTTGTTTCGACGTCATAGGTGATACTTACGCGGTTTTTACTAACGCGCTTATGCTGAGAATTTAGTGCCACAACATCTCTCCTTGATTAAATTAGCTTGCCGTAGAAGTGACTTTCGCCTGTGTTGCATCAAAGCCGACTTCTGGACCTTTCTCTATTTTTCCGCCTTCTCCTTCGATGTAGTACGCTTTGGAGATTTCTGTATAGGTAAGCGCAAAGGTTTCGCTAGGTAATGAACCATCAGTCCCTGTCATGGTATAGCTAGACATTCGAGCTTCTTTGAGTGTTAAAATTAGGTATGGATCTGCACCTGAACCATCACGGTTCGGTTTAGTCATAACGATTTCAATGGTCTTCCCTTCAGGTCCAGGAGCATAAAGGAATGTGGTCAAATAGGGGGTGGCTCCATCGCAACCACGACCTATTGAAATTTCACCGAGAGCGACCATACCTTGGTCAGCGTTGTTGGCGTTGCCCACGTCGATGCCGACGCCACGTACCGCACCCCATGACACGTTGTTAATAGAGAAGAAGCCGTCCTTGCCTCCGATTTTTTCAATAGTTGCAGCACCTTTTGGTTTTGTTCCGTCGATTCTCATAAAAATTGAAGCCATTTGTTTTCTCCTTAGCGTTTCGCTTAAAACAATTACCAATTGAAGTCTGAAATTTCAGACGTTTTATTGGCTGGGTTTTCTTCGGGTTTATTGTTTGTCGATGCTGAGCCAACTGCATCGTGATTGGGACTTACGTCTGTCGCTGTTGAAATACTTTCTGTGACATTATGCGCTTGGCTTTGCGTCGATAGTGCCGTGAGTTCGATTGGCTTATCGTTAACGCCGATCAGCGCATCAATATGATTTAAGGCAGATTGGTCGTGCCCCATGAGTACGGTCATGAGCTCCGGTAGCGATAAGTGTCCCCACTGGATAGCGCGCTCTAATAAGTATGATGTAGGGCTATGTGGTTCGGTTGTTCTAAAATACGCCGCCAGTTCACTGAGCTGTTTGAAGGCTTGCTCTCGATTATGGATTTGCACATCAGAAGCTAGAGCTTGCTCGGAGTGTCCGGGAGACGATTGATTAGGAGCAGAGAAACCGCTTTCTGATGGGGCGGTGTCACCAGGATTTTCCGTAATTGGCTTTGCTGTAGAGGGAGTTGGAGTCACGGTTTGGGTTTCCGTTGCCCACAAATTATGTTTGTCTCCGACTAAAACTCGTAATGCATGAAGTTGTGCTTGAAAAATGTCTTTTAAGTAGTTGACGCTAATTGGGGTGATTTGCGCTTTTAAACAGTGTGCTTCTAGCGATGAATCCAATCGTGATAGTTCCGCCAAAATAGTATTCAAAGCATCAATGTTGTCCTTCACTGAGTCGTCCAACTGCGCATGGGCCTGCGTTTTTAACTGCTCAAGTGAGCCAGTCTTTTCGGCGTGAAGGTAGGAGGAATAGTTAATGTCGCCAATAAGGCTGACGAATTGAGCTGGCATAAATAGAGCGCCAGCGTCTGGAGCATCGCCTATAAATTGCAGTAACGGCTTAATCCTAAACTCTGCTCGTTCTTTTTGTTGGGCTTCATCGGAGTCTGAGTTGAGTTTGTTATCCGGCAATGTTGGGTGAAGCGAGTCCCAAAAATTGTCGAGGTAAGTCGTTAATAGGTTAAATCCATTAGCCAGTTCAGAAAGAGGATTGTTGCTGAAGACTAGGGTCGTGATATACCAACTTAATAATTCAAGATCTTTCGTTTTCTGACACAGTGCCAACTCAACAGTGTCTCGGAATGTTGACCAATTGTGGCGGTTAGTCTCCACTAAATCAGCGTCATTAAATGCCTCTGCCGTTTCAATTAATTGTCTAAAAGACGACAAAGATGCGTTGTATTGGTTTCTGATTGCTCGATATTCAGTTCGGTCCAGTTTTAGGTAGCTACCAGTCGGAGCAGTGGCAGAAATTGGAGCGATGAGATTTTCAAAACTATTCATGTCATTCCTTTGACAATGTTTCACTTAAACATCGTTAATTAAACTTTAGACTTAGCAATAGGGTGCAGCTATTATCAAAAGTATTAACAAAGCTATTACATTATTAAGCTAATAGTAGAAGTGATTTGGGAAAAGTCTCGAAAAAAGAATAGAAATTGTAATAACTGCGCATTACAAGGCGGTTTTTAGAGCAATATCACATAGGGAATATTAATAACATGACTAAAAACAAGGCTTTATCTGCCCGTTGTTGAGGATTTACCCACCTATTAACACGGTGGGCATTCCTACGACTATTGTACCGCCATGGGAGGTCGAGTCTCCTAACCTCGCAGCGGGTCGATTTGATATCAGCACCGTTGCGCTGCCTTTAATGATAGAGTCAGGAGGGCCGACACATGTGCACATATCTCCCATCACAGATGCAGGCATATTTCCGATTAGGACAGTGGGTACACCCGGGCCAACAATGGGTCCTCCCACATGAGGGATTGGTGGAACGGCAGGTGTTTGCATTGGGCAAACATGCATGTCGGTCATGCGCGATGCGGGCAATGTCATTCGTTTCCTAAGCCTCCATTGGCAATATTGAGAGCAAATTTAACAGCTTGTTTGTAGTAAGCGAGTTGACCACTCCATTCAGGCATGGCTGCCGCCATATTTATTGCGCCAGAACATGCTTTTGCATACAGTTTTGGATCGGGTAATACGTTCGGGAGTTCAGGGGAAACAATACTGCCCGCTCCATTCCAAAAGACGCCTTGCGCAAGCCAAGAAGGGGCACATTGCAGCTCTAGTCGGTTGGCAAAGAGTTCGCAGCGACGACGGGCTTCTTCAGAAGGTTCAAATATCCATTGCTTGCAGGCAGCAAGACATGACCCTTGTGTCGTACTCCAAACATCGTGTCTAATTTCGACGCATAGATAAGACCATAACAGCGCTTCGCGAACTGGTAATGCATGCGCTAGAAACTGGACAAGATCGAAGTATAACGATTGTTGTTCCAGTTCATTGATAACGTCTCGAATAGTGGCTGTATTGGTGATGACGCTAGCAATATCTTCCGACGGTGTGAACAAAGGAAGTATTTGCTCTGCACTGACGTATGGGATTTTTTTGTACTCAACTTGTAAATTCATCGTCTAATTCACCTTTACGATCGCGCCTTTAACTTCGGTCATGACCGCGCCATTAATTGAAGCTTTTAAATTTGATTTAAAGTCAGCTGACAGTTTCGCTTGTGCCGTCAACGTAGTTTGGGCATCTAGGGTTAAGCTCGCCCCTTTGATTGTCCCACTCCCTGAAGCGTCAACAGTGACTGAGGCCGCCGAAAGTTTTGCAGACGTTGACCCTTTGGCATCTAATGTCATACCGCTTAATGTTAGGCCGTTCGAAGCCTTGATATCTATTGCGCTGGATTCAATTTTTATGGCGGAAGAGCTAATGGTTATTTTGCTCGAACCCACTTTTAACTCTAAAGAGTCCTCACCTTCTATGGTCACCGTTTTGCCTTTAGAACTGAGTGCTTTTGTCACAGTAAACGTCATCGCATCTTCAGCGGTATAGGTCACTTGCTTGGTGGCTTTGTAAGCCACTTCGCCCTTAATGGTTGCGGTAAGGTTGTTCTCTACTTCGAGCGTGAAGTCCTTTGCTGCGTGCTGATAGAATAATTCGTTGTCTTTTTTATCGTCAAAGTACCATTCGTTGCTTTCGCCACTGAGCATGGATTTTACTCCAGACTTTGTTGCATTGGCTTCTTTGTAGGGGGGGGAGTGCTGGCTGTTATAGACTGAACCTGTGATCACTGGTGCGTCTGGGTCACCATTCAGGAAGCTCACTAAGACTTCTTGTCCGGTTCTGGGAATAAACTGACTGCCATAGCCTTTGCCTGCCATAAGCTGGGCGACTCGAACGTAACAGCTTGTGCTATCGCCGCTAGTTTCGCTATCCCATTGGAATAGTATTTTGACTCGACCTTGTTCGTCTTGATTGATTTCACCTTGAGTTGATCCTGCGACAACGGCACTTTGTAAGCCTTGGATTTGGGGCTTAGAGATAGGGCTCGGTAGGAATGGTGTGGCATTGGGGATGACCACCACCTCGCTTTTACAATCACCCTGTCCGCCATTTCCAGAGTGGTAGTGGATCGTTTGTTTTACAACAAGGTAGTCGCCGAGTTGGTTACTATCGGCATGGCTAGATAGTGAAAAGTATTGACCGACATAAAATGCGTCAGTGTTACTGCTAGTCACTACTTGGCTGTAGTGACTCTGCATAGATTCAGCGCGCTTTTTCACGATTGTTGTTAAGTCCGTCATATCGCCAGTAATCGATTCACTGGCGAAATGGGTGAGAGATAATTTGCTGTTATTGGCGACGGTATTGGTTGTTTTATTTGCTTTACTACTGATTAACTTAGATTGGCTATAGTCATAGTTAGTGAGCTCAATACTTGCGGCATGAAATTGGTGGGAAGATTGCCACGACTGGAGCAAAGGGTTATTGCCAGAGGGCTCCGAGGCCATGTCAAACTTATTGATGTCTGCTTTGGTAAATGGCTTTTCAGCGTCTTGTAGAATGAGCTTATGATCGGACTCCGTCTGTTCAAAGAAAAACTGAATGCCTTCTTGAGCGAGGAGACGGCAGACAAAATCATAGTCTGATTCATTGTATTGAATGCAATACTCCCTTTTGGTCGCAGGCAAGGCATTAGCCGAGTATAAGCTACTAAAACCAGCATCAGAGAAGATAGATGACACAATATCTTTGGTGCTTTTATTTTGGAAAACTCGGCTATTCTCGGTGAGTTTTAGAAGCCAAAACCAAGGGCGTAAGGTGATTGAGTAGGAGGCATATTGTTTTGTTTCGTCGTAACCATTATTAATAATATTGGTGATATAACCATTAAAACTACGGATGAGTTTTTGTTTACCAGACTCGAAAATGTACCGATTAAGCGTCATTTTTTGACCGAGCTGGTCACTGGCGGTTAATCCTTTAGCGTATAAGGTCAATGTGATTTTATAGGGCTCAAAAAAAGACTCTTGGACAGCAGCTTCCGAAACGAGGTATTCATTGTTTTGATAGTCTTTGGCTGTCAATTCATTGGTCGACGCTAAATACGGTTCGGCCATATCATATTCCCTGATTTAACCACTTGATAATTATCTAAGATTAGCATCTAGTTAATTAAATAGTGAAATGAAATGGAGATTGTGAGCTATATCTAGAAAGCTAGGCAGTAGCCGTACAATCATTAAGGGCAAATGCCTAGGTTAATCCCTTATGGTTCTTGCCACCGCACAGGTACCACTTAAATCACACATGCTGTTTCATTGATGTTTGGAAATATGTCACATAATTTGTTTGCCTTTAATTCTGTAAGTTAAATCGTGCTTTAATTACAGGGTTAATTCATGAGAAGTAATAGGCTTATAAGGAATAGGTATGCCACTGTCATTACAAAATGCTTACGAACTGATGCATAGCGACTTAGAAGAGTTTTTAAATCGTGTGCCTATCACCATTTCTGGTGCTGGTAGCAAGGTAAAAGCGGTTCAGTATTATTTATCCGATACTGGATATAGTTCATTTGGAAGAATTAAAGGGATGGCAAGTAAGGAAGTTCGTCGTCGTTTTTCGACAATGGATTATGGAACAACGAGAGGGCCTGTAAGTTGTATTCATATACCGGTCACTTCTTTCGATAAACTTACTTCCGATTCATTTGTACGGGTAAATAGCTACAATACATCTAATTTTTTATGTACGACTCAGCTATCAGGTTGCACATTTGCGGTAAGAAAGAACAAAGATGGCATTGAGTTCACTCATATCCAACCCACGGATACCGTACATGGACCTGAAGTTCAACAACATATGGCGCAAAGCTATGAAGTTTCGTTTGGGCGGGGCAATGTGAGTGATGGCGCGACGTACGCACCTGGTACGTCGGTAACGATTATGGGGCAAAGGAAAAACAATTTGTGGGAGGTGTTTGCTCAATATCAAGACTCAGATAAAAATGTACTCGGTGTGGTTTGTATTTATAAGGAGCCCAGCTCGGTTCAGTATGTAACTTAACAACGTCAGTGATGGAACGCGTCACTGAGTGGGTGGGTTTATGCACGTCCGTTGCAGTGGCGTTATTACTACCCCTGATGACACTTTTAATCGAATTACGTCAGAGGTTAGGGGAATTTATCTCGGTATTGACGGTATTGACGGTATTGGCGTTTTGTCATACCGGTAGTTATTGTAAATGCGAGAGTATAATTGAGTCAATTAACTAAAAAACTCACTGATATATCCTAGACTGAAATTACTATTGATATTAAGCAAGATTTTATAATGTCTATAATAAACAGTTGGTTTGACAATATATCCATACAAAAAAAACTCCTAGTAAGTTTCTCCATCCCTGTCTTCTTAATGTTGGCAGTATCAATTGCTGTGTTTGAGAATACGCAATCAATGGTCGATGATAGCCATTGGGTGACGCATACTCATAAAGCTATTGCTCGTGCTCAAGAGTTATTAAGCCTCACGGTTGATATGGAAACGGGAGAGCGCGGTTTCTTAATTACCGGCAATGAATTGTTTTTGGAACCTTTTCATCAATCACTCAGTATTTGGGAAGGTAAGTTACAGATCTTGTCTGAACAAGTCAGTGATAATCCAAGCCAAGTTGAAAAGCTGAAAGGGATTGATGAACTGCATCACCAATGGCTTGAGCAAGCGGCTGAAAAAGAAATTGCCCAAAGACGCCGCGTCTCAGAAGGACTAGCTGAGATGCAGAGCGTCATAACGCTAATTCAGCAAGAAACGGGTAAAAACATCATTGATGAAATCCGCAAAGAAATTGCCGGGTTTATTGAAGTGGAAAACAAACTGATTGCGATTCGAAGTGTGCAGTCTGAACGGTCGGCGAGCCAAACAACCTTAGTGCTCATCGCAGGGACACTTGTTTCGGCCGTATTGTCATTATTCGTAGCAATATGGTCATCGAATCGAGTAAAACAGCGGCTGTATTTACTATTAAGCGCAACCAAGAAAGTGACGCTTGGTGAATTAGAACAAGGGCTAGATATGCTCAGCGTTGGCTCGAATCAACATGGACGAGATGAAGTCGCTAAATTGGCCCGTGGTTTGAAAGAGATGGCAGTAAGTTTGCTTGAAAGTGACCAAAAAATGCGGATTTACAATGAAAAATTGCAAGAGGAAACAAAGAAAGCAGAAGCCGCGGCATTAGCGAAAAGTGATTTTTTGTCTACAATGAGTCACGAGATTCGAACACCAATGAATGGCGTTATTGGGATGACGAATCTTCTATTAGATACCAAGTTGGATGAGCAGCAGCAAAGGATGACGGAAACCGCGAAAAATAGTGCTGAGTCACTGCTCTCAATTATTAATGACATCCTAGATTTCTCTAAAATAGAAGCAGGTAAGATTGACCTTGAGCTACTGGATTTTGATTTGGGTGAAGTGGTTGAGGATATTGGTGGCACGCTTTATTTCGCGGCAGAGCAAAAAGGAATTCAGTTGGTATGTCCCGCGACCCCAGTGATGGGGTTATGTTATCGCGCTGACCCAGGACGTATACGCCAAATATTGAATAATTTAATTAATAACGCGATCAAATTTACCGAGAAGGGTGAGGTGGCGGTGTATGTCAGTGTCGAAGAAAGGCGCGAAAAAGACAGTACCATTTTATTTGAAGTTAAAGATACGGGCATAGGGATCAGCGATGAACAGCAACACAAGCTATTTTCACGCTTTTCGCAAGCGGATAGCTCCACAACACGCAAATATGGTGGAACAGGTTTAGGACTATCTATTAGCAAAAAATTAACAGAAATGATGGAAGGCGAAATAGGGGTATACAGCCAACCGAATCAAGGGTCAACGTTTTGGTTCACTCTCAAGCTTGAAAACTCATCTGAAAAAGCGATTGATTATTTACCGACAGGCGACCTTCAAAAACAACGAATTCTGGTCGTTGATGACATAGCGACTAACCGTAACTTGATTACACAGTTACTAAAGTGCTGGAATATAGACCACCAAGTGACCAGTAGTGGTGAAGAAGCACTTCACGCGCTAACGCAAGCCAATAAACAAAAACAACCTTTTACTATCGCCGTTCTGGATTATCAGATGCCTAATATGAATGGCATTCAGCTTGCAGAACATATCTTTGCAGATACAAGCCTTTCTGGTATTCGTCTGGTTATGTTTTCTTCAGTCGCGCAAAGAGGGGATGCGAAGCGTTTGCAAAGCGCGGGATTTAGTGGCTATTTAACTAAGCCAATGCAGCAGTCGGATCTGCTCAATGTGTTGGAAAAAGTATCGGGGTTGGATGACCAAAGCCCGAAAGAAACGTTTGTTACCCGACATAGTCCCGCGAAAAAAACACAATATCAAGCGCATGTTCTTATTGTCGACGATGTCACAACGAATCAAGTGGTGCTGCAATCATTATTGGCAAAATATGGCATTCGTGTCGATAAGGCAAAAAATGGTTTAGAAGCGCTCTCAGCACTGCGAGGTCAGGCTAATTTTGATTTGGTGTTCATGGATTGTCAGATGCCAGAAATGGATGGTTATGAAGCGACCCAGCACATTCGCGATACCAGTAATAAGAATATCAACCATGAAATACCGGTTGTCGCGATGACGGCCAATGCGATGCAAGGAGATAGAGACAAGTGTTTTGATGCGGGAATGGACGATTATGTGAGTAAACCAATCAATTCGAAAGCGTTAGGAGATGTACTTAATAAGTGGTTGTCGCATTGCGCGATAGAAAATGAAAATTGTCCAGATGAACAGAAGAATCGAGCTTAGTAAATAGAATCAAGAACAATGAACGTAAAGGTAGAGCCTTCCCTGTTATCGAGAATGAGACAGGGAAGGCTCTATGTTTTACGACTCTACCTTTTTGGGGTGGTAGAAGAACTTTTTAATGAGTGAAATAACCGCTGGGCCGATGAGAACCGCGACTGCCAACGAGGTAAAGGCGAATGTGATAGGGCGATCCCATAAAAAGCTTAGCTCTCCATCTGCAATCATTAATGCACGACGTAGATTTTCTTCCATTAGCCCACCTAAAATAAACCCTAGTAAAAGTGGCGCAAGCGGAAACTTCGCTAACCGCAACGCAATGGCAGCCATCGCCACAAGAATCATAATAAATACATCCATGGTATTGAATGAAACTAGGTAGACACCAGTGATTGAGAAAAAGATGATCATGGGTAGTAGAACGGTTCTTGGTACCGCGAGTAGCTTAGATATATATGGAATCAACGGTAGATTCAGTATGACAAGCACGACGTTACCAAAGTACATTGAAATAATGACAGACCAAAAGACGTCAGGGTGCTCAACGAAAAGGCGAGGACCGGGTTGAATACCATAGGCAATCAGCGCCCCTAACATTATGGCTGTCGTACCAGAACCAGGAATACCTAAAGTGAGCAGTGGAACAAACGAGCCACTTGAGGCGGCATTGTTTGCCGATTCCGGAGCAACGAGCCCACGGATACTGCCTTTGCCGAATTCGTCGCGCTTTTCTTTTGGTGCTAGGTTTCGCTCCATACCATAAGATAAAAAGGCAGCGATTGTGGCACCAGCGCCTGGTAACACACCGGTGAAGAAACCAAGAATGGAAGAGCGAATGGACACAGGAGCCACCTCTTTAAATTCTTCTTTGGTCACTTTCATGCTACCAATGTCGCTCATTAGGTTTTGCTCTTCACTTCTGGTGTCTTGTTCGGGTTTTAGAATGCCCATTAACGTTTCACCAAGAGCAAAGGTTGCCATGGCAAGTAGCAGGAAGCTAAAGCCATCCATCAGGTCAGTTAAGCCAAAGGTAAAGCGCTCAACCCCCACACCTTTATCAATGCCAACGGTCGAAATCATTAGCCCTAAGATGGTCATCATCCAAGCCTTAATGACTTGCCCTTTACCAGCAAACGCGGCGACAGCAGAAAGTCCAAGTAACATAAGAGCAAAGTAGTCCGATGATTGGAAGCTAAGTGAGACTTGCGCTAATGCAGGGGCTGCGATCAACAGCATGATGGCAGAAAGGGTACCACCGGTAAAAGAGGAGTAGGCTGCGAGTGCCAGCGCTTTTCCGGCTTGGCCTTTTTGCGCCATAGGGTAGCCATCAAATGCGGTTACCACTGTTGATGAACAACCCGGAGCATTAATCAAAATGGAGGAGGTTGAACCACCAAAAACAGCACCATAATAGACGCCAGCCATAAGGATCAGCCCCGAAGAAGGATCTAGTCCGTAGGTGATTGGGATCATTAGGGCGATAGCAGAGATAGGACCTAAGCCCGGTAGCATGCCGATAAAGGTGCCCACAAAACACCCAACGATCACCATCATGATGTTCATTGGCATGATGGCTGTCGATAAGCCTTGTAAAATTCCGTCTAACATAATGGATCCTACCAAAGAGTAAAGATGATGCCTGGCTCAAGATAGATATCTAAGCCTTGAGTCAGCATGAGATAGAAAGCGATCACAAAAGGAAATGATGCGCCGAACAGGACTTTCTTACGTCGTTCTCCCAGTAGATAGAATCCGAACATAAGGAAAAAACCGGTGGCGAGAACAAAACCCAAATAGGTCAGCCCAATTCCATACAGTGCCATTAAGACGATAAATCCACCGAGTAGGAGCCAATTCATATTGGCTTCAGATTCTTTTTTCTCATCAGGTTGTCCAGTGACGAGTAGCAGTAGAGATAAGCCAATACCGATAAAGGTGAGAATAGTAGGCAATGTACGAGCGGTGAAAGGTTCGTATTCATCTCCTGGAAACATCGGAATAAGTGATGCTTGGTATCCGTATCCAAGACATAAAATGAGAAAAATCATCGCACCTACACGGTCACGGCAGAGTAAATTCTGCTTGGTAAACGTTTTTAAGGTGAAATTTGACATAACTGGCTCCAGCGAATAATCAAATAAACTGCAAAAATGAAGCAAAGAAAAAGCCGTCCATAAGGGGCCGATGGGCATTCGACCCAAGAGGGTAGTTAACAGAGAAGCAGTTGAGGACTCACAACCAAAGACTCTGTCAGCGATACCCTATAAACAAAGGAGTACAGCTAGTCACGCCAATGAATTGAAGGATTCATTGTTGTGTCTTATGGACGGCAAAAATAAAGGTTAGAGGAGGTTTACTCCTCTAAATAAGTACCCGGTAGACCGGAGAATGACTTACCGGGTCACAGGTTTAGGTGCAATGACTATTTTTTCAGGAAACCGAGTTCTGTCATCAGTGTACCCATTTGCTTTTCTTGATCTTCTAGGAATTTATAAAAGTCTTGGTCAGGTTTGTAGTTATCAATCCAACCATTGCGGTCACGAACAACTGCCCATTCGTCGGTGGTGTACATTTTCGACAACGCATCCGTCCATTCTTTGATTTTCTCTTCGCTTGCGCCTGGCGCCGCAAAGAATCCACGCCAGTTAGCAAAGACGGTTTCGTTACCGTATTCGGTGAGTGTTGGGATATCGGGTGCCGCTTCTAGGCGCTTAGGTGCCGTTACTGCAATCACCTTGACTTGGCCTGATTTAGACATTTCAAGTACTTCGCCTAAGCCTGTAGAAAGTAGTTGAGTTTCACCAGATAACAGTGCTGCCATGGCTTTACCGCCCGCATCGTAGGCAATATAACGTACTTTCTTAGGGTCAAAACCTTCGCCTTTAAATGCCGCCGCCACAACGAGGTGGTCCATGCTGCCGCGTGCTGAACCGCCGGCAATTTTTACTTTGCGTGGGTTTTCTTTGAAGTCTGCGACTACGTCTTCCCATGTGTTATATGGTGAATCTGCAGGGGCGACAATCGCGCCGTAGTCAGCAATAGTTGCTGCAACAGGCGTTAAGTCGCGGAAAGATTGGGGAAATACACCAGTTAGTGAGCGAACCACGATAGGTGTGGAATTCACCATCAACGTATCTTCTTGGCGTTCAGCGGTTTCGATTAAGTGAGCAATTGCTTTGCCGCCACCACCACCGGATAGATTTTGAAAGGAAACATTGTCGACAATATCCGCTTTTACCAATACATCACCGGTTCCACGAGCGGTCATATCCCAACCGCCGCCTGCGCCACCAGGGATGATGAAATGAATTTTTTCAAGATCAGCTGCATAACTACCAAATGACAGTGTTGCTGCCACGATTGAAGCAGCGAGTGTTGGTTTTAATGCCTTAAACATGTTCACGTTCCTTATGTTGACTATTGTCTGCCAGTATTTGCTCACCTGACGGGACCTCTCTGGGTTAGTCAAAGGTTATGTATTTGTTACAAGGTTATCAATAAAGCGTCGATATTGAGAATAAAGGGCATAGGGTAAATATTGTTCATAAAGTTCATGGCAATATGTAAATGTTAGACATTAGTCTACATTGTCGACAATGTGGTTGAATTTGACGCAAATCGTTGCTTAAATAGCCAGGTGGTTAGCGGGATTGTCAACAGTGTGGCTTTTTTAATAGGTGATAGCGTAGATGAATGTAGGTCTAGTAATGAGCGATGAAGTCTCTTCTAAAGAAGGAACTAAGTCAGAGAATTTAACAGAGTGCCTTATAGAAGAGATCGTTCTGGGAAGAATTGCGTCCGGTAGCAAAATATCCGAGCCGGAATTGGCAAAGCGTTTTGAAGTGAGTCGTGGTCCTTTACGCGAGGCTATCATGCGACTAGAGGGGCTTGGCCTTATTGAACGTATCCCGCATGTAGGCGCTAGGGTTATCACATTGTCTCAAGAGAAGTTAATAGAGCTTTACTCCGTTCGTGAAGCCTTAGAAGGGATGGCGGCAAGATTGGCCGCGCAGCATATCAGTGATCAAGAAGTGAGTGAACTGGAAGGGCTATTAGCAAGGCACTCGGAGCACATCGACGAAGTAGATGGAGCATCGTATTTTCATCAGCATGGGGATTTTGACTTCCATTATCGAATTATCAAAGCAAGTCAAAACAGTCAGTTAGTGAATTTGTTGTGTAATGAGCTTTACCACTTACTTAGGATGTATCGCTATCAATCCCCTAGAACCCAGTCTCGCCCAGAGGCGGCGCTAAAAGAACATTTGTTTATTTTGGACGCCATAAAGAATAGAGATCAAGAATTGGCCGAGCTATTGATGAGGCGACATATCTCAAGAAGCAAAGTGTTAATAGAAAAAAGTCTAAAGAGTTAATCAAAATCAATCGTAGTGCTCTAGTTGTCGACAATAAGAGCATTAAAAAGACAAGGAGACAGAAAATGTCAGTATCCCCAGGTCAACTATTTCGTGACGCTGTTACTAATAATAACCCGTTACAGGTGGTCGGAACGGTGAACTCATATTGCGCCATGATGGCGAAAAACGTTGGGCATCAAGCCATCTATCTCTCTGGCGGAGGAATCGCTAATGCGTCGTATGGATTGCCAGATCTTGGTATTACCACACTTAATGACGTGTTAGTGGATGTTGAACGCATCACGAATGCTTGTGACTTACCTCTACTTGTGGATATTGATACCGGTTTTGGCGGTGCTTTTAATATCGCGCGTACGATTAAAGCATTAGAAAAAGCGGGCGCGGCTGCCGTTCACATTGAGGATCAGGTGGCGCAAAAACGTTGTGGACATCGTCCGAACAAAGCAGTGGTAAGCCAACAAGAAATGGTTGATCGCATTAAAGCTGCCGTGGACGCCAAAGTGAACGATAGCTTTGTCATCATGGCGAGAACTGATGCACTAGCAGTAGAGGGGATGGACAAAGCTATACAGCGTTCCATTGCTTATGTGGAAGCGGGCGCAGACATGATTTTTCCCGAAGCGATGACGTCATTAGAACACTACAAGCAGTTTAAAGCGGCGCTGAACGAGGCAACCGGGAAAGAGGTACCTATTCTTGCCAATATTACTGAATTTGGTCAAACCCCTCTGTTTGGTTGTGACGAGCTAGCGAGCGTTGGTGTTGATATGGTGCTTTATCCTCTTTCAGCATTCAGAGCGATGAACAAAGCGGCGGAAAACGTATACCAGCACTTACTAGATGTCGGTAATCAAGAGGCGTTGACGGGAGGCATGCAAACACGAGCCCAGCTGTACGAACACCTGAATTATCACAGTTACGAAGATAAGCTAGATCAGTTGTTTGCTGATCAGAAATGATACGTGAAATAGACGAATTGTAAGAAAACCATTTAACTAAATTAATCCAATAACATGATGCCGTGATAATAGATCCTATAAAGGACAAGAGCGGGAAAAGGAGTTCAATATGCCTAATTCAACACTAGGTGGAGCAGGTCTTAGAGGCCAGAGCGCGGGTACCACATCTTTATGTACAGTCGGTCAGTCGGGAACGGGGTTAACGTATCGAGGCTATGATATTACCGATCTTGCTAACAATGCACAATTTGAAGAAGTGGCGCACCTGTTACTTCGAGGTCATTTACCTAATCAAAAAGAGCTGGATGAATATAAGACGATACTGGTTGGGTTGCGTGGTTTACCTGAATCACTCAAAAAAGCGTTAGAGCTGATTCCTGCGGATGCACATCCGATGGATGTAATGAGAACGGGCTGCTCAATGTTGGGTAATTTGGAACAGGAGTTAGACTTTTCACAGCAAGAATCTGCAACAGAAAGAATGTTAGCGTTGTTTCCTGCGATTATTTGTTACTGGTACCGCTATAGTCATGATGGGGTTCGAATTGAGACCCAAGACTATACGGAAGATTGTATTGGTGGGTACTTTCTTAAAATGCTCACTGACAAAGCGCCCTCGGAACTGCATAAGAAAGTCATGCATTGCTCTTTGATCCTATATGCTGAGCATGAATTTAATGCGTCCACGTTTGCCGCCAGAGTCTGTGCGTCAACGCTTTCAGATATTCATTCATGCGTCACAGCTGCGATTGGCACCTTACGTGGTCCGCTGCACGGTGGGGCAAATGAAGCGGCAATGGATATGATCCAAGATTGGCGTAGCGCTGAAGAAGCGGAAGCCAACATCATGCAAATGCTGGTTAATAAAGACAAAATTATGGGCTTTGGTCACGCCATTTATCGAGAGAGTGACCCAAGAAATGCATTGATCAAACGTTGGTCAGAATCGTTATCTGAAGCGGTTGGGGATACGTACCTTTATGACGTTTCAGTTCGAGTTGAATCGGTAATGAAACGTGAGAAAGGTTTGTTCTGTAACGCTGACTTCTTCCATGCTTCTGCTTATCACTTCATGGATATTCCCACTAAATTGTTTACACCAATTTTTGTTATGAGTCGATTAACTGGTTGGGCTGCGCACGTCTACGAGCAGCGAGCTAATAATCGCATTATTAGGCCAAGTGCGGATTATGAAGGGCCTGATGCAAGAGAATGGGTCGCTATTGACGAGCGTGATTAACCGGTAAGGCAAAGGATGTGGAATATGTCTAATCAAACAAGTGACTCTAACCCAACCGTTAACTATCAATATCGCAAGTCGTTCCCCAATTCGCAGCTGGATTATTATGACGCGCGTTCGGCGGTCAATGATATTGAAGCGGGCGCGTACGAGCAGCTCCCGTATACGTCACGGGTATTAGCCGAAAATCTGGTGCGTCGTTGTGACTCATCTGAGTTAGAAGGTTGTCTGTCCCAGCTTATTTATCGACGTCGAGATAAAGACTTTCCCTGGTATCCGGCGCGTGTCGTTTGTCACGACATTCTTGGACAAACTGCGTTGGTTGATTTAGCTGGCCTACGCGATGCCATTGCCAATCAAGGTGGCGATCCTGCAAGTGTCAATCCAGTGGTCGAAACTCAGCTTATTGTCGACCACTCTTTAGCGGTGGAACATGCGGGCTTTGAAGCGGACGCTTTTGAAAAAAACCGTGCTATCGAAGAGCGTAGAAACGAAGATCGTTTCCATTTTATTGAGTGGTGCAAAACCGCATTTGAGAACGTCAGTGTCGTACCTGCTGGTAACGGCATTATGCATCAAATCAATCTAGAGAAGCTTTCCCCTGTTGTACAAGTTAAGCAGGGTGTTGTATTCCCCGATACGTGTGTGGGTACCGATAGCCATACTCCGCATGTCGATTCACTTGGCGTCATCGCTATTGGTGTTGGTGGGCTTGAGGCTGAGACGGTTATGCTTGGTCGCCCTTCAATGATGCGATTACCCGATATTGTCGGCGTGCGTTTAATTGGTGAGCGTCAACCGGGGATAACTGCGACGGACATTGTTTTGGCACTGACGGAGTTTCTTCGTGCGCAACGAGTAGTGTCGAGCTATTTGGAGTTTTTTGGAGAAGGAACCAAAAATTTAACCATTGGCGATCGAGCAACCATATCGAATATGACGCCAGAATATGGGGCATCGGCCGGGATGTTCTATATTGATGAACAAACTATCAATTACCTTAAGCTCACCGGACGCGATGATGAACAAGTTAAGCTTGTTGAACAGTATGCGAAACACACAGGTTTATGGGCGAAAACACTAGAAAATGTTAATTATGAACGGGTGTTGGAGTTTGATTTGTCTGCTGTGGAACGTACATTGGCAGGGCCGTCTAACCCGCATCGACGTTTACCCACCGCGCAGCTTACCCAGCAGGGTATTGCGGGTGAGTGGCAACAACACTCTGACGAAATACCAGATGGCGCTGTCATCATTGCAGCCATTACTTCTTGCACGAATACGAGTAACCCAAGAAACGTGGTAGCAGCTGGTCTTATCGCGAAAAAAGCCAACCAGTTAGGGTTACTTCGTAAACCTTGGGTGAAATCTTCATTTGCTCCGGGATCCAAAGTCGCTAAATTGTACTTAGAAGACGCCGGGTTACTGCCTGAGTTAGAGAAACTAGGGTTTGGTATCGTGGCCTATGCTTGCACAACGTGTAATGGCATGAGTGGCGCACTGGATCCCAAAATTCAAAAAGAGATAGTCGACAACGATCTATACACGACAGCAGTATTGTCTGGAAATCGAAATTTTGATGGGCGTATCCATCCTTATGCGAAACAAGCGTTCTTAGCATCGCCACCTTTAGTTGTCGCTTACGCGTTGGCGGGGACGATTCGATTTGATATTGAGCGTGATGCGCTTGGGCTTGATGCATCAGGTCAGCCTATCTATCTGGCTGATATTTGGCCAAGCGACGAAGAAATTGATGCGGTGGTGAATCAGCACGTCAAGCCTGAGCAATTTAATCAAGTTTATATCCAGATGTTTAAACCGGATGAAGCTGAAAAATCTAGCAGTCCACTTTACGATTGGCGTGCGCAAAGTACCTATATTCGTAGACCGCCCTATTGGGAAGGGGCGTTAGCTCGGAAATGCACACTACAAGCGATGAGGCCGCTAGCAATTTTAGGTGACAACATTACCACTGACCATCTGTCACCTTCCAATGCCATCTTAGCAAGTAGTGCCGCGGGTGAGTATTTAACTACTATGGGTGTACCTGAAGAAGACTATAACTCATACGCGACGCACCGAGGCGATCATTTAACGGCGCAACGAGCTACTTTTGCTAACCCTAAGCTATTCAATGAAATGGTGGAAGAGCAGGGGGTTGTCGTTCAAGGTTCACTGGCGCGTATAGAGCCAGAAGGCAAGGTGACTCGCATGTGGGAGGCGATTGAAACCTATATGGCTCGCAAACAGCCATTGATTATTGTTGCAGGTGCCGACTATGGGCAAGGCTCGTCTCGAGATTGGGCTGCGAAAGGTGTGCGCTTAGCGGGAGTTGAAGCGATTGTAGCGGAAGGCTTTGAACGGATTCACCGTACCAACTTAGTGGGTATGGGCGTATTACCACTGCAATTTAAAACCGGAACAGACCGAAAGACCTTAGCGCTTGATGGTACGGAGTCCTACGATGTAGCCGGGGAAATTAAAGCAGGTTGCGATCTAGCATTGGTGATCACTCGAGCTAACGGTGAAAAGCTTGATGTGGCCGTGACATGCCGATTGGATACCGCAGATGAAGTGAAGGTGTACTCAGCTGGTGGTGTTTTACAACGCTTCGCTCAAGATTTCTTAGCGCAGTAGGAGGATTTATGACCAAACAAATCAGAATTCCTGCGACCTATATGCGCGGTGGGACGAGTAAAGGGGTGTTTTTTAATCGGCAAGACCTGCCGATAGAAGCCCAACAACCAGGTGAGGCGCGAGATAAACTGCTGATGCGCGTTATTGGTAGCCCAGATCCTTATGCTAAGCAGATTGATGGGTTAGGTGGCGCAACCTCAAGCACCAGTAAAACGGTAATTGTGTCTAAGAGTGCTTGCTCAGAGCATGATGTTGATTATCTGTTTGGGCAAGTATCCATCGATAAAGCGTTTGTAGATTGGAGTGGTAATTGTGGCAATTTATCTGCGGCGGTAGGTCCATTCGCCATTCATAGCGGACTTGTCGATAAAGAGAAGATTCCTGAAAATGGTGTTGTGTCCGTGAGAATATGGCAAGCCAATATCAGCAAGACGATTATTGCCAATGTCCGTATTGTCGATGGTGAAGTACAAGAGTTGGGTGATTTTGAGCTAGATGGTGTGACATTTCCTGCGGCGGAGATCGAAGTCGCGTTTGTCGATCCTAGTGACAGTACTAGTTCTATGTTTCCGACAGGTAATCTTGTCGATGCTCTTAGCGTTCCCAACATCGGCACTTTCAATGCAACGTTGATAAATGCGGGTATTCCGACAATTTTCATTGATGCCAATGAACTCGGTTTAAATGGCGATGAGCTTCAAGATGATATTAATAGTGCCCCAAACTGGCTCGACAAGTTTGAGAGCATTCGCGCTTTTGGCGCGGTGAAAATGGGCCTGATTGATTCGATAGAACAAGCAAAGACCCGACAACATACTCCGAAACTGGCATTTGTGTCACCGCCTAAAAGCTACCTCTCATCTAGTGCCAAGCCAATTAGTGCTGATGATGTTGATTTGTTAGTACGAGCGATGTCTATGGGAAAATTGCATCACGCAATGATGGGCACGGCAGCAGTTGCTATCGCTTGTGCCGCAAGTGTGGAGGGAACGGTGGTCAATCTGGCAGCAGGCGGTGGCGCTCGGCAGGCGGTGACATTTGGTCATCCGTCTGGGACGTTAAAAGTCGGCGCGACCGCGTCAAAAGCATCAGCAGGTTGGACTGTCGATAAAGCTATCATGAGTCGAAGTGCGAGAATCCTTATGGAAGGTTGGGTTCGCGTGCCATCGGATACAATGAATTAGACATATTGGAGGACGCATTATGTCTGCATATCAAAAAGAATATCAGTGGGCCGAGCAACAACCAGAGTCGTTTTGGCAGCATCAGTCAAAAGCGATTGATTGGTTTGAAGCGCCAAAAACCATATTAGAAAAAGATGAAAATGGTATTGAACGTTGGTTCCCTGATGGCCTAATGAATACCGCTTGGTTGGCATTGGATTATCATTGTGAGCAAGGCCGCGGTGACAATATCGCACTTATTTATGATTCACCAGTTACGGGAGTTAAGCAGCAATTTAGTTACTATTCATTAAGAAATAAAGTGGCGAAAGTTGCAGGAATGTTGGCTAAGCAAGGCGTTACAAAAGGCGACCGTGTTGTTATTTATATGCCAATGATCCCTGAAGCCGCAATGGCAATGTTAGCGTGTGCACGACTTGGAGCGATTCATTCGGTGGTGTTTGGTGGTTTTGCTCCGAGTGAACTCGCTGTACGGATTGAAGATGCCGAACCAAAAGTCATTATGACCGCTTCTTGTGGTATTGAGATAAATAAAGTCCTGCCATATAAACCTTTGGTTGACCAAGCAATCATGGACAGCCGATGGAAACCTGAAAAAGTCTTTGTGCTTCAGCGTCAGCAATGTGAAGCCGAGTTAGGTCAAGGCCGCGATCTAGATTGGCAAGTTGAGTACGAGAAAGCTCTGCCACATGCTTGTGTACCCGTGCTGGCGACTGACCCGCTGTATATTCTTTATACTTCTGGAACAACGGGTAAGCCAAAGGGTGTGGTGCGTGATAATGGTGGGCATGCCGTGGCGATGAAATATTCAATGAACACGGTTTACGATATGCCTATCGATGGCGTGTTTTGGGCGGCTTCGGATGTGGGGTGGGTAGTGGGGCACTCGTATATTGTTTATGCACCACTTATTCATGGCTGCACCTCTATATTGTTTGAGGGTAAACCGGTAAGAACCCCCGATCCCGGTGCGTTTTGGCGGGTTTGTGAAGAGTATGATGTGAAAGTCTTATTCTCAGCCCCTACGGCGTTTCGTGCGATTAAGAAAGAAGACCCTGACGGTTTAGCGCTCAGAAACTATGACCTAAGTGGGCTGAAAAGCATTTTCATGGCAGGTGAACGACTTGATCCACCGACTCTTGATTGGGTCGAGCAACATACCCAAAAACCTGTTATCGATCATTGGTGGCAAACCGAGACTGGTTGGGCTATTTCTTGTAATCCTCTCGGAATTGAAGCTATGCCAATTAAAGCGGGGTCTTCCACTAAACCAAGCCCGGGATTTAAGGTCGAGATATTAAATGAATTAGGTGAACCAGTCGCAGCCAATCAACAGGGTTTTGTTTCGCTGAAGCGGCCATTGCCACCGAGTTGTTTGACTACAGTATGGCGAAATCACGATCGTTTTGAATCGGGCTATCTGAGTCAATTTGAAGGCTATTATGTATCAGGTGATGGCGGGTATCTGGATGACGATGGCTATTTATTTATCATGGGTCGTGTCGATGACGTCATAAATGTCGCTGGACACCGATTATCTACTGGAGAAATGGAGGAGATCGTTGGCGGTCACCCTGCCATTGCTGAGTGCGCTGTGGTAGGGGTGCATGATGACTTAAAAGGGCAGTTGCCACTAGGTTTTGTGGTATTGAAAGACGGTGTGAACGTGGACAATGGTGAACTAGAGCATGAATTAGTTGGCAAAGTTCGCCAAGAGATAGGGGCGGTAGCATGTTTCAAACATGCACTGGTCGTAGAGCGTTTGCCAAAAACGCGTTCAGGCAAAATTTTACGTCGTGTCATTCGACAAATTGCTGATGGTGAGAGTTATACCGTACCATCGACAATAGATGATCCGAGCAGTTTGTCCGAACTTGAAAAAGCACTGCATACAGACTAACCCGTTGTTAAACGAAGCGTCGAAACTAATTGTCGTAAGGAACCGAATTCATGTGCCACATTTTAAGGATATGGTTCGGTTCTTCGCAGCTGCCAAATAGTATTTGATATTTTGGCGTAAATGGTTCGCCGATATATGTGGTTCGGCTGAATTTTCCGGTCTTTAGGTCAATCTGTGTGACGACTCTGCCTTTAAAATTTTGGAAAATGACGAACTGTTCACTTTGAAAAACCAGTTGCTCTTGATAAAACCAAAAGTGGTCGCTTGTCGCGGTTAACGAGCACTTCATTGGCAATGTGGCCAATGAATAGGGGGACCATAGTAATAACGGACATAGTAATAACGAAAATAGTAATAACAGTAGTGATTGCCTCATCTTGGTTTTCCTTGGCTTTTTGGTAAGTATAGTCAGTGATTTGTGTGATACTGTCCCAAGAGTGTCGGCCATCATATTTCCTTATGTTTTTTTATTTGCACATACCTGACAAAACCCTCACACTAGGCGTACATTTGTAAACAGCTCTCTTTTTTGCAACATTTAATCCCGTTATGATCGATTTAGCCTTTACTATCCGTTCTGCGAAAGCAGACGATCTGGAAACGTTGAATGAGCTTATGTATGAATTACATCAGTATCATCACAAAGCCGTGCCAGAAGATTTCAAGTCCGCGGAAGAAGTGCAGCAAGAAAAGAGTATTGCCCGTTATCTAGACTCACCTGAGTGTTTGGTCCTAGTACTCACCGTTGATGGTTCACAGTCCTTTGACAATCAAATCGTTGGCTTTGTTACGGCGCAGTTTTGTGAACTTGTATCCCCGATTAGTCGCGCTTGTTTAGTGGGGAATATCGATGAACTGTTTGTCCTGCCAAGTTACCGACAACACGGCTATGCACAAGCGTTACTTGCCGAGGCAGAGCAACGTTTAAGTGAACTTGGGGCATCGCAAATAATGGTTGAAGTGTGGAATTTTAATCGAGCGGCACTTAATCTATATAATAAAGAGGGATTTTCCCCTCATATTCATTGTCTTAGAAAAAAAATATAATTTAGGTACTTTTGTGACTCAAATTTTGAGCCATATTGCTTTTACGCTTTTGCTGGCGTTATTAACAATACATCAGAGCTTTGCTTCTTCGGACAGCACATTTGTGACGTCGTCTAAGACGCCAGTGACTACATTTAATGAACTATCGGATAGCCTCCGACAACCATTTGTACATAACGATCCGCCGTTAGCCCCAACGGTGAGAGGTGCTTTATGTTTGGTTCGCAGCGATGATCGAATTTTACTTGTTGATGAAATAGTCACGGGTAAGCTATCACTTCCCGGTGGGACGATAGAGAATAATGAGGACCCACGATTAGCCGCCCAGCGAGAAACCTGGGAAGAAGCTGGTCTAGTAGTTGTTGTTGGCAGAGAACTAGGAAGAACGCAGCGAGCGGTATTTTATGAGTGTTTAGTTGAGTCCGATATCATTGCTTATAGCGAAACTAACTATGGGCGTGGTGTAGAGCTACCTATTTATTTCGCACCTCACTTTGGTGTGGAAGTTCGCAGTGCTAATTTACTCAGCCCAAAAACTGTGTCGCCACAGGAATACCGTTACCCGCAACAATGGCCTCTGGTTGAGGACATGTTTTTGTCATTAAGCAATCAGCCAATTAGTTATATTGATAATTTAATCAGCTCAGCGCCTCGAATCCATCAAGTGGAGTTGTCTTGGTTATCAAGTACACAAGAAGCATTAGTGAATGCCCCAAAACAACTTCAAGAGGTAGTGTTACTGGGTGGAAAGATCCTCTATGTATTAATTCAGCCCCTGTTACTTATCGCATTCTTGCCACTGTTTATTTGGTTGTGGGGGCGACACTTTACCGCTCAACTCATGTTTGCGGTGACAGCAACCTCATTATTTATTTTGGTAGCAAAGCAAGGTTTTAGCTTCCCTGTACCGCATGCCTACCTGCCTACACTCAATTACAATGAACGTAGTGGATTCAGCTTCCCTGATTTGTTGATGGCGAACTGGATTTGTATTTCGAGTATAGTCGTGAGCCAAATTAGACCTAATCACCTTGGCAAGTTTGCCATTGGCGCGTTTTTTGTCACTATTATCATTGCGTTTTATCAGTTTATTAGTGGTGGTGCATTTTTATCCGACATGCTCGCGGGCGCAATTATTGGCGCGCTAGTAGGCTGGCACTTTATTCGACATCATTTCAGTCTTACAGTGAGTGAAGATTATACTTTTACGCGCACCACTGTATGGGTTGTGCTTACTGTCGTTGCGGCACTTTTTGCGTATATATGGCAGTTCCCTTCATTTCTGAGTTGGCTAGCCCTTTGTGTTGGCATGTTGCTCTTTGCCGTCGCAAGTAGTTATTGTCCACCACGCTCACGAATGTGTTTGCGAGAGTTGTTATATTCGCTATCGGTAATTTTAGCTTTGTTGATTGGCTACTTTCATTTGGAAGATGCTGTAGCGCATAGCGGGATAGGGTCACTACTACTGCAAACCTTGGTCGTCCCCATCATCATAATCGTGCCAGCAGTTGTTATGATTTTATTTCGTAATCAGCAATGTCGTTAGCCGTTATTTCTAATGGTATTGTTGCCTCTTCGAAGGAGACTTGCTTTCCAAGACTCAAGAGCCATACTTCCACTGTTGGCGTATAAAGGCAAATTTTGCTTTAAAACTTGTATTAATCTACGACTCCACTGAAGAGGAGCGTTCAAATGATTATTGCAGTAATAGCAGCGTGCTCTGCGCTGATGGCCAATTTAGCCAGTCAATTAAATGGAGCGGCTGACGCGGCGATCGATAGTGTTGCGGATATTATGTTTATATAGTGAAAAGGTCTGCATAAAGCAGACCTTTTTGTTAGGTGTATTCCGTCCTTACTAAGGACGGAACCAAGCGTTAGTGATTAACGGCCAGTGTGTTACCTGATGACTTATCAGCGAAGTACAGCTTAGTCTCTTCGATGACAACATTTCTTAGCAGTACAAGGCCAATCAAATTGGGAATTGCCATTAACCCATTGACGATATCGGCGATAATCCAAATCATATCTAGATGTAAGAATGCGCCAGATGCTACTAAGCCAACAAAGATGATTTTGTACGGTAGTACGGCCTTTGTTCCCATGAGATAAACGACGCAACGTTCGCCGTAGTAGTTCCAGCCCAAAATTGTCGTAAAGGCAAAGAAAATAAGGCCAGTAGAGACCAGAAGTGGGCCCAGAGTGTCGTTATTAAGTCCAATAGCGAATGCATGAGTGGTCATTGCCGCGCCTGCTAGATCGCCTTGCCAAGCTCCGGTTAAGATCAATGCTAGTCCCGTCATGGTACAAATAATGATGGTATCGATGAACGTTCCCGTCATAGAAATAAGCCCTTGGCGAACACAGCTATCTGTTTGTGCTGCCGCTGCCGCCATAGGAGCACTGCCAAGTCCGCTTTCATTGGAAAAAACACCACGAGCGATACCAGACTGAATCGCGAGCATGATGCTGGCGCCCACAAATCCACCTGTTGCTGCCGTTCCGGTAAATGCCGAGACAATTACAAGCTCAATAGCGCCATATAATTGGTCAGCGTTGATGATAATGACGCTCATGCAAGCAACTACATAAAACACTGCCATTGCCGGTACGACTTTACCAGCCACTTTCGCGATGGATTTAATGCCACCTAATGTGACAAAAGCGACGAGAACAGTAAGGATGATCGCAGAGACTTCTCGTGATACACCATAGGAAATCTCGCTGGCATCAAGAATCGCATTAACTTGTGGGAAGGTGCCAATACCAAAGCACGCCACGCCCAACGCGAAGACGGCAAACATAGTGGCTAGGACGCGAGACCCAACACCGTCACGAAGGTAGTACATTGGGCCACCTAACATTTGGCCTTTGTCGTCAGTCGTGCGATATTTAACCGCTAGTAAGCATTCTGCGTATTTCGTTGCCATGCCAAATACGGCCGCGAGCCACATCCAAAATAGTGCGCCAGGGCCGCCGAGTTTAATTGCGGTCGCGACACCGACAATATTCCCAGTACCAATCGTTGCGGAAAGGGCGGTGCACAGTGCTGCAAAACTAGAGATATCACCATTATTGGAGTTTTCTTTGGAAAATATTAAGCGAAGTGCGGTGGGTAAATACCGAAACTGCAGTAAACCGAGCTTGAGCGTAAAATAGACACCGGTGCCGACTAACAGAATGAGTAATGGTGGTCCCCAGACAAAATTGTCGATGGTTTGAAGTGTAGATTGTAGGTTGTTCATGATTTCCCCTTAATAAAACTAAATTTAAGGAGAAGAGAGAAAGGGCAGTCACACTCGGAGGCCGCTTGATGACGGGTACTCTAAATACATGACTACTCATGAAAACGATGAGTTGTTCAATATAGCTTTTCTCTCCTCTGTCCTTTTGCCTGAGAGTTTCACTCAACGTTTGCGTTGAGCTTGCTCCTTCGGCGACCGATTTAACGGTTCTCTCCAGAGGTTCCTCCAACAACAGTCCTCACTTTACGCTTCGAATAATTCGAAGTCTGATTTCTCAGAATAAAGCACCTGAAAGATTTACTTCTTCGGTGGGTTTAGTTAACTAAGTGTAAAAACTTAGTTAATAACCGCTCTCCTGCTGTCTTCATCGGAACAATTATCTATCTTGTAGATAATCTGCGAATGCAATCCTAGCGCAGTTAATTAGATAAGTCATGAATAAATTTACAATTTATTTTCACTTATTCGAGTGCAAGCCTTCGCCATTTGTTATATTTGAACAAGTTTCTGACTTAACGCACCTTACATTAAGTTAGAGTGGTGTAGAGTCAAGTTAACCCCTTGGAAGTACGCTATTTTGTTCATTTCTTAGCCTTGTCGCTAAAGGAGGTGTTATGACTCGTTTAATTGCCATTGCATTTTTGGTAACGTTAGCCTTTTTGCTTTTTCGTTACCGAACGAATGAAAAGGTTCAGCAAGGTGTGGTCATCACCCTGTTGTCAGGTTTTGCTATTTACGTCGCAACATTAGTGGTTACCGAATTAATTCGTTAAGTTACTATCTCGAGAACTTATCATCTCGACGACTAAATATTTGCCCAGTTGAGTGTACAAGCGCCATAAGAGGTTTGTGTGGAAAACAAAACGGAAGATCAAGAACAACACAATGAAGATGTTGTTGTAATTGAACAAAAGGACAAGCGTGCTCGCTTGTACATCGGCATCGCCGCCGCTTTAGGTCTTGCTGCTGGTGGGTTGATTGGTGCGACGATTACTCAAAATGATTGGCAACAGCGTTACAAAGAGTTAGATACTCAGTACCAAAGTACACTGAAAGTCACTCAAAAACAGGACTCAGAGCTTACCGAGCAATTGGCTCAAGCGGACTCCGATGCTCAACTTAGGCTACGCCAAGCTGTTGAACTTAAAGTTGCCGAGCATCAAGAGGAGCTAGATAAGCTGAATGAAAAGGTCGCCCAGTTGGAAAAGGCGAATGCCAGTCTTAAAGGCAAGATAGTTAATCAGAAAAAGGCTATCGTCACACAAGAAGAAAAGAACAGTCAATTAGTCCGTAAGACCGACATTCAAAGCTCGATGTTTGAACAATCTCAAGAGTTGTTCAAACGTGAAAGTGAGTTAAAAACAGAAGTAGCGAAGCTTGAGCAAGAGAAAGCGAAACTTGTTCCTGAGAGTAAGTCGTTGAAAAAAGACTGTGATCTGTTTTTAGCCGGCACATCATGGGACGCTAAATCTGATTCTTGTGATCGCCATGACCGTGTGACATCTAGGTTAAGTCAAATCGATCAGATGCTCAAAGTACACAATATGGATCTCAACCATATCGCTACGTTGAAACAAGAGCTCGGTATCCAATAACCTCATTTTACTCGTATGCCTCCCTCACTAATGTTTGCTATTGTGAAATTAGTGAGGGTATTTTACGTTTGTTGAGTTTGAACCCTGCCTAAGAATTGTGTAATTGATAACTTTCCGTTCAAAAAATCATTCACTATGAGTCGTAATTGTTAGTCGAGTAGGCTGATAGTCGTCAGTATTACCTCTAAATTGAGAAAACAGTCTATCGTCATAGGATGTCTTCTTTTGCCAAAGTCCCCGCTATTTCCGTTAACCACACTTGCATTACTTGTTTGTTCCTCTGTCGCTTTTACTGAGCCGGTGCAGTTCGTTGAAGCGAAACCTGCCGTGGTTAATGCCATCAATTATCACCAAGAATTAGATATCTCTTCCTATTATGTCAGCGAAAAGCTGGATGGTGTCCGTGCTATTTGGACTGGGAGCAAACTAGTGACGCGTTCTGGACGGGTACTTAATGCGCCAGACTGGTTTACTAGTGAATTGCCTGATATATCGGTTGAAGGGGAATTATGGGCCGGTAGAGGTCAGTTTTCCAAGGTGCAACAGACGGTCTTAGATACGGTTCCTAACAACGAACAGTGGTTAGATATTCACTATATGTTGTTTGATGCTCCAGGCCATATGGGGAAGTTTGAACAACGCTATCAATTCCTTAATTCGTTTTGTGAAGGTCTCTCAGGGACCCACCTTCGATGTGTTGAACAGATGTCATTTGACACTCATAAAGATCTACAACATTACTTAGAATCGCTGACCAGTGCGGGGAGCGAAGGATTAATGTTAAAACAAAAAGGTGAGTTGTATCACCCAGGACGTAATGCTTCACTAGTTAAAGTGAAAAATGTGCAAGATGCGGAAGCGATTGTCGTTGGTTACAAGCCCGGTAAGGGGAAATATGAGGGGAAAATGGGCGCGATTTTGGTGGAGCTCAATGATGGTGCTCGATTTTATATTGGGTCGGGGTTTACCGATGTAGAACGCAGTAATCCACCAAAACTTGGCGATATGATAACGTTTAAGCACAATGGGTGGACGGTAAACGGTATTCCACGCTTTGCTCGTTACCACAGGATCAGGCTACCGGAATAGTGATGTGAGTAGCGGTTAATTATTGGTCAAGAACCTATACTTTACCCTTCTTAAATTGTTACCCGCTCATCGAGTGCATGAGTAAAGGTTGCCCAGCTAAGAGAGTGAACATGAGTATGCATGAGAAATTAGACTACGTTGAGTTTGCCGCACGGGACTTGACGGCAACTAAATCCTTTTTCAATGCGGTATTTGGATGGGAATTTCAAGACTATGGCGACGAGTATTGTGCGTTTTCAGGACAAGGTATGAACGGTGGCTTTTATCAGGCCGATTTGAGTTCGGTTTCAGCGCAGGGGGGCGCCTTATTAGTATTTTACAGTAATAATATTGAACAAACTTATGACAAAGTGGTGCTATCCAAGGGGCGTATTATACGTGAGATTTTTGAGTTTCCGGGTGGATGCCGATTTCACTTTATAGAACCAAGTGGCAACGAGTTTGCGGTTTGGTCAGAATCTAGATAAGAAAAAGGCGTTAGCGAGTTGCTAACGCCTTAACAGATTTGAGTTGCTCTATATCACTTGCTTACGAATAGAGTAATGACTCGTAGTTACTGATGGCCGGCGACCTTGCCGAGCTTTAACCAAGTGTCGATAACCGTATCCGGATTCAATGAAACTGAGCTGATACCTTGTTGCATTAACCATTCCGCAAGGTCGTCATGATCCGATGGTCCTTGACCACAAATTCCGACGTATTTGCCTGCTTTTGTGGCAGCATCAATTGACATTTTCAGCATAGCCTTAACCGCAGGGTTGCGTTCATCAAACAGATGAGCGACGTCACCGGAATCACGGTCTAGTCCTAACGTTAGCTGTGTCATATCATTTGAGCCGATGGAAAACCCATCGAAATACTTCAAAAACTCATCAGCAAGCACGGCATTTGATGGCAATTCACACATCATAATGACTTTTAGTCCTTCTTCTCCACGGCGGAGATCAAATTTAGCAAGTAGGTCAATAACCGATGCTGCTTCACTTGGTGTGCGGACAAAAGGAATCATGATTTCAACGTTTTTAAGCCCCATTTCGTTGCGAACACGTTTGATTGCTTGAGTTTCAAGCTCAAAACAGTCCTCGAAAACCGGAGAGATATAACGAGATGCACCACGGAAGCCCAGCATTGGGTTCTCTTCATGTGGTTCGAAATCACGGCCACCTACGAGGTTGCTGTACTCATTAGATTTAAAATCAGACATACGAACGATGACACGTTTCGGCCAGAATGCTGCAGCAATGGTGGCGATACCTTCGGTCAGTTTACTCACGTAAAAGTCGATTGGGTCCTGATAACCACGAATACGCTGTGTGATTTCGGCTTTAAGTTCATCGTCTTGAGCGTCAAAGTTAAGTAGAGCTTTCGGGTGAATGCCAATCATCTTATTGATGATAAATTCAAGTCGAGCAAGTCCTACGCCTTCATTTGGCAATTGCGCGAAGTCGAATGCTCGGTCTGGGTTACCGACGTTCATCATGACTTTTGTCGGTAGCATTGGCAATTCATCGACCGCTGAACGACGGACTTCAAAATCAAGTTCGCCTTCATAAACGTAGCCGGTTTCACCTTCTGAGCAAGATACTGTAACCGTTGCACCATCCGATAAGGATGTCGTTGCGTTGCCACACCCTACAATCGCAGGAATGCCAAGTTCACGAGCAATGATTGCTGCATGACAAGTACGACCGCCTCGGTTGGTCACAATGGCAGACGCTTTTTTCATAACAGGCTCCCAATCTGGGTCTGTCATGTCGGTTACGAGTACGTCACCTTCTTGTACTAGCGACATTTGATCAAGTGAGTCCACTAAGCGCACAGGTCCGCTACCAATACGTTGACCGATTGAACGGCCTTCAACCAAGACATCGGCTTTGCTATTGAGCTGGAAACGCTCGATAACATTAGTTTCGTTTTGAGAACAAACGGTTTCTGGTCGAGCTTGCACGATATAGAGTTTACCGTCGATGCCATCTTTTGCCCACTCAATGTCCATTGGACGCTGATAGTGCTTTTCAATGATCATCGCTTGTTTCGCTAGCTCTTTGATCTCATCATCCGTCAGGGAGAATTGGTTTTGCTCTTGCTCCGTGGTATCAACGATATCGACTTGTTTGCCAATTTCTTGATTTGTGGAGTAAATCATTTTGATCAGTTTAGAGCCAAACGTCTTTTTAACGATCGGTGCCTGACCGGCTTCTAGTAACGGCTTGTGGACATAAAATTCGTCGGGATTCACCGCACCTTGGACAACCATTTCACCTAGGCCCCAAGCGGAGGTGATAAACACGACTTGGTCAAAACCAGATTCGGTATCAAGCGTAAACATCACACCTGATGACGCTTGGTCTGAACGAACCATACGTTGAATACCTGCCGATAGCGAGATGCCACGATGGTCAAAGCCTTGGTGAACACGATAGGAGATAGCTCGATCATTAAAGAGCGAGGCATAGACGTGTTTCGTCGCTTCGAGCACGGCATCAATACCATGCACATTCAAAAATGTTTCTTGTTGTCCGGCAAATGAGGCGTCAGGTAGGTCTTCCGCTGTAGCAGAAGAGCGCACCGCGACAGAAAGTGCTGGATTGTCATTAATTAATTCACGGTAGTTAGAACGAATGTCTTGTTCTAGGTCCGCAGGGAAGGGGGCATCGAGTACCCATTGACGAATCATTGCGCCTGTCTTTCGCAGTGCGTCGACGTCATCAACGTCTAGTTCATCTAACAGCCCATGGATACGCTCATCAAGGCCTTCAAAGTCAAGGAATTGATTAAACGCGTGAGATGTTGTGGCAAAGCCATTTGGGACAGAAACGCCAGCATTAGAAAGGTTAGAAACCATTTCGCCTAATGACGCGTTTTTGCCGCCGACTTTGTCGACATCTTCCATGGAAAGTCCATCGAACCAGAGGGTATTATTTTGCATGTCTATCTCCAGAAACATTGCAGCGTAGGGTAATAAGCAATCGTTTACGTATTCAGTCGAAAAATAGATAACTTTATTTTTCAAAACTGTGGGGGAACGTTCTTGAATGCTAGGGTTTGTTATCGATATTATGTAACGCATCCTACTTAAAATAATCTGAAAACTTAACTATAAAATGAAAAATTTAGGTCAAAGTCGTGACGTATTCTACGTTTCTGACGGAACAGCGATTACTTGTGAAACATTGGGGCATGTGGTTTTGGGGCAATTCTCGGTTACCGCCAGAGAAAAGACGTTTCCATTTGTAGAAAGTGAGCATAAGGTAGATGAACTCATTAGGGAAATTAATCAATCTTATGAACGTAATGGTGTTAAACCCTTAGTGTTCTTCTCGATTGTCGTGCCACATATACGAACTAAATTAATGGCGTCTTGCGCACATTGTTATGATGTCCTGGAAAGCGTTGTGGCTCAGGTAAAAGGCGATTTAAACATGGAGCCTAAACCTCAATTACAACGTTCACATAGTGTGGCGAAAGACTCGGATAAGTACTTTGATCGGATTGCCGCTATTGAATATACCTTAGCGCATGATGACGGGGTGTCTCTTAAGAATATTGAACAAGCAGACATTATTCTATTGGGAGTATCTAGAAGTGGTAAAACACCAACCAGTCTGTATATGGCGATGCAGTTTGGTTTGAGGGTGGTCAACTATCCCTTTATTGATGATGACATCAAGCGTTTACGCTTACTACCTGCATTTGAAATCCATCGCCACAAATTGTTTGGTTTAACCATTGACCCAGAGAGGCTTACTGAAATAAGAGAGAATCGTTTAGCTGGTAGTGATTACGCCAGTACCGAGCAGTGTTTACAGGAACTGGCAAGTGTAGAGGCGCTATTTCGTCGCGAAGCGATCCCTTATATTAATACCTCTTCATTGTCTGTTGAGGAGATCTCGACTCGAGTTCTGGAAAGGGCGGGGCTTAAGCGTCGTTTGTTTTAGCTTTTTAGCTGGTGGTTTTAGCATTTACTCGATGCTGTTACTTTTATTAGGGAGGCGACGAATCTCGACCGAGTATCACAGTAATTATAGTGTGGCGAGGTATACTCGTGACTATCTAGTATTGTTCTGTAGTATTTGAAGTATGTCGTTCGCACTATTTGTTGCCTTTTGTTTCTTGATGATCGTGTTAGTTTGTTATGTCGGATTGGTGAAACGAGAACCTGAATTATCTAGTGGTCGTTGGCGAATATTAGGCGTTTCGACCACGCTGTCAGCGCTGGTATGTGGTCTTTCTCTATTGGTTTGGAGTCAGCTTAAGTCAGATATACCGCCACTCGAGGAGCCAGCAGTGTTTAAAAATGGTGAAACCATGATGCTTGAGTTGCAACAAGCGTTAAAGCAAAACCCCAATAATAGTAAAGATTGGTTCACTTTGGGGCAAATGTACATGCAAACTAATGAGTTTGATGCCGCCATTACCTGTTTTGATTACTCCATACGGCTGTCGCAGAATCCTTACGCTGGACAATACGCTGCAATTGCTACGGCAAAATACTATTCTGAATCGCAAACTATGACGCCAGATGTGTTGAGTTTTTTAGATAAAGCATTGCAAATGGATGAACTAAACGATACAGCGTTATTATTGATTGCCTCGGATCATTTTTTGAACTCGCGCTATGCCGACGCAATTGTACAGTGGACGAAAATATTAGATTCCAACCGACCGGGCATTCAGCGAGCTGCTCTCATCGAAAAAATTAATCAAGCGAAAAGTATGCTTTAAAATTACCGACCAAAAATTGTTGACACTGTAGGTGGTCAGTTGGCGTCGATGAGTTCTTTTAAGGTAAAAAAAGTGGTTTTTTTACAATGAGTACAGCACCATTTTTGTTTGGACGCTTTAAATAATTTTTCAATCCTAGTCCGACGAACTCTAGTAAAACTGGATGGGTTATTACACCCAGCACAAATACTTTTATTACTCATACATCCCCCCCCTTTGTTTTTACAGAATGCTATTCTATTTGGGCGCGATGAGTCAAGGTTTCAATGGAGAGAGTTGTGTAGCCTATTGTATACGATGAAGTACAGCTGGGGATTAATGGCGGTAAATGAATCCACCATACATATACTTGGTGGCTTCTGCACCTAAAATAACCACTTTGTTTCCCGGTTGTAGCATGCCGCTGTTCACCAGTTTGCCAAAGCTTGCCCAAATTGCTGCAGAACCGAGGTTTCCCCAATTCTTCGCATCATTAATGACTTTACAGCAGTCAATTCCCAGAGCTTCGCTAAGTTGACTATCAATGTGACCACTGGCTTGGTGCGGAATGATATAATCAAAGTCTTGAACGTTATGCCCACGTTGAGCCAAGGCTTGTATGCTAGCGTTAAACAACGCTTCGCCACTTTGCCTAACATTGGTTGCATTATGGTGAAAGCGGGCGATCGTTTTTTGGGTGTGTACGGATAAAGAGCCGCCATCTAAAGAAAGTCCCGGCGCCATGTTGGTGCCAATTTGTCCCATGAAGCACTCGCTAATGATGCCGCGCTGCGAACCATCGTCAGGCCCAAGGATGACCCCGCCTGCGCCATCCCCCATTTGCATATAATTGACTAACTGAGATTGGTCTAAAAATGACTCGTTAAAATCAAAGTAGACCGAGCCGGTTTCGCTACCAATGACTGCGATAGGTTTACCTAACAGAGCGATACGAGGAATTGCTATTTGTAATGCGCTAGCAAAACCCGTACACGCTTGTCGTAATTCCATAAATGGACCGTGAAATTTTAGCTTTTCCGTGACCCATGCAATGCTTGGAGGGAGTTGGGTATCTGGCGTGGTGGTATGACCGATCAGGTAGTCAATATCACTCAGAGACACTTGTGATTGAATCATCAATCGCTGCATGACTTCGACCACTAGATCTGAATTTGAGGGCGTTGGTTGGCTAACTAGGTGATGAATACTTCGGCTAAAGTGGCGCTGCTGAATACCGAGAAAAGGGGCTATGCGTGCGGCAATTTTGGCATAGCGTCTTCCGGATAGTTTCTCTAGCGCGGTAATCAACTGCTCATTGTTGAGGTGTTGGTCAGGAAAGGCATTGCTCGCCGCGAGTAGCTTAACTTGGCCGGGTAAAAAAACAGTGCTCATTGATTGCCTTCCTTTGAATCAAAAATAGTATCCAGTTCAACGCCTATTGTTTCGAAGGCGGTGCGTTCGCTCGCAAGGAGATGGTATAAACGTTCAGCAATACTGCTTTTAAGTGATGGCCATTGAGAGTGCTCAAAGCCTAACGCAAGGGCATGGCGTTTAGATAAAGTAACGTGCTTTGCTTCGTCTTGCTTAATTGCTCGACACAGTAAAACAAACGGATGGCCGCTATTTAGGCTGCCTTTTTCAATCGCTAGCATGAGTCGACAAACAAGCGCGTCCAAGCAAGCAATTTGCGCAAAGTGAATATCAAAGCTCTGTCTTAACCCCAGTGCGGCGAAAAAACGTTGGCTGCGACGTTTAATTTGGGTGATATCAGCAGGCTCTGGTAGCGTTAGACGTACCAGCTCTAGTGCTTTTTCATGATACTGCTCATCAGCAACGATAGATTCAAAATCCGCAACCGCTTGTTGTAGAGGATTATTGTCGCGTTGTCGTTGAACTTCGTTATGAAATACCCACTGAGAGGACTGCTCACCGCATATCAGCAAAGGTAACAGACGAGCAAGGGCGATCTGTTGCTCTGTTGTGAAGTCGATAGGCTGCTGGCGATACAGAACCAGCCAGTTTTTTACTGGACTGTGGCTCTGAGCCGACTGAGGAAGAGATGGAAAACAGGGTTTCATAAGTCTAGTCACTGTTCCTTCGATAACACGTACTATATATAGACCGCGAGAAGAGAAATATCTTTCAACGATTTGTATTAATTACTCATTTATTTTCAAATTGTAGTTTAAGTATTTGAGAATAACGACCTAAGCTATGAGACATAACGGTCGATTTTGGTTGGGGGGTAACGAATGCAAGGTATACCAAATGGTCTAATCGAAGGGCGGGTACTAGCAAAAAAACAATGGGCGGAAAACCTGTTTAGTTTAGAGGTATCGGCTGCCATTTTGCCTTATGAAGCGGGTCAATTTACTAAATTGGCGTTGCTGGACGAACAGGGGAACTGGCTAAGACGTGCCTATTCAATGGTCAACCACCCGTCACATGCTTATGGACACCAACATTTAGAATTTCTTATCGTAGCCGATGATTTAGGGCAACTATCACCAAGGTTACAGGCGTTAAATGTTGGAGATACACTCTTTGTTGGTAAGCAAGCATCCGGTTTTATGACATTAGACGAAATACCAAAAGATGCACGTGAGTTATGGATGCTCGCAACAGGTACGGCGGTAGGGCCATTTTTATCAATTTTAGAAGATGATTCGATCGCGACGCGATTCGAGTCAGTGACATTAGTGCATGCGGTGCGCACGGCGAATGAATTGGTTTATCCTGAGATTACGTCAGCACTACGCGAACGACTGGGTAGCACATTTAATTACTTGTCGATTGTTTCAAGGCAAGACCATGAGCCAAGCTTACGAGGTCGAATTCCAGCACTATTACAAAGTCACGACATTCAAAATAAGGTAGGGATAAATTTGGACCCCTTAAGAAGTTTTGTGTATTTATGTGGTAACCCACAAATGGTTAGAGATACCAGTGCAACACTTGTGGAATTAGGCTTATCAAAACATTTACGCCGCAAACCAGGTCAATTTGCGAGTGAAAATTATTGGTAGTCCGCTTATTTTTATCCGATTGCTATCGCTAATCTGATAATCAAGGCATACATGTATCTAGACTAATACGTGTAACCGACGCCAAAAAATGCTGATTCCAAACCTGTGTTGTAGCCTACATCAGCGGTGAACCCAGTAACCCCTGTCTTGAATAGTAAGCCAATATTGCCGTTAAAACGCAAATCTGATTCGTATTCTTTAAACGGAAGGTCGTTGACTTTTTCGACGCTGAGATTGGCCACGCCAGCCCCAACATAACCTGCAATGTTATCACTTAGCGATTTCACTACGCCAATATTCAACGCAAAATCATCGTTGTTGGGTCCCGTACCACCGGATAGATTTGAATAGAAGCCAAAGCTGAGGTTTCTATCGTGATAGAGGCCGACACCAAATCCACCTTCACTCGTGGTACCAACGGTGACACTGTTATAATCACCCGCTAAAGCGGGGGCGCTGAGAAGGAATAAAGCTGTGAGTAGGCGTAGTTTCATAATGACCCTATTGAGTAATGGTACCCTGTGAGGTGAATGCTAGCGTCAACTTAAATATAGCGTTTATAAGTTAAGGCGCTATTAATAAAAGGTTATATTAGATGTGAAAAAAAAGCCCTAACTTTTGGTTAGGGCTTTGGCAAAAAATCGAATAGGTCACATCACTGTCTATAGATTGCAGACACGAGTCGCCAATGGCTTGACCACGTTTTGTCTAATATTTCGATTCTCTTTCTTTTTGCTCCGCTTCCCACTGCGGTACAACCGTGTCTAGGAAGTGTTGCTTTTCAGCATTCATCTTATCCATATCCATACCCAGAGCGGCTTGCGCCTTTTCTTTGGTTGAAATTTCTGGGATTTCTACTGGTTCGGTAATGCCTTTCTTCGCGAGCAAACGAATAAGCTTCGTTCTGGCATCGGCTGCTTTGTCTACCGATGTCCCCAGAACTTCTAGTGCAACTTCTGGTGCGTGCATGTGTACACCGTGTGAAGCAATAGCATAATCCCAGCGCCATTGTGCATGACGAATATCCATAAGGATTGGCTTCATTTCTGCTTCTGTTGCGCCAGCATCCCATGCTGCACCTGCTTCAAAGTGAGCTGCAACAATTTGTTTTTCAGCGGTAAGCTTCATGTTTAGTACTTGAGCTTTACGTGAAGAAACAATGCCTTGTAGTTGATCTTTAGACTGTGTATGACAGTTTGCACATGTGTCTTCAAAGCGATCAAACGGGTTGCCCACTTTATGATCGGTATAAACGGTGCCGTCTTCTTTCGTTACTTTCGGCATATGGCAATCAACACACACGACGCCATTTTTACCGTGTATACCTTCACGCCATGTTTCGTAGCCCGGGTGCTGAGCTTTTAGCATTGGCGCTTTAGACACGGCATGTTGCCAGTCTTTGAACTCAATACCATCATAGTACTCTTCCATTTCACCAACTTGAGTACCGCGATCCCATGGGAACTTAACCGTCTTATTAGGACCGGTGAAATAGTATTCAACATGACATTGTGCGCAGACAGAAGCCTGCTTATCTAAGCGAGATTGCTCGTCAAATTTCTTACCAATTGCTTCGAAAGCTCGCTCAACATATGGGCGAGTAAGGGCCAGTTCAGGTTCGCCATTTTGGAATTTTTCGCTGCGAGTATCATGACAGTCAGCACAGCCAATAGGATTGGAGATTTCAGAGCCTAAACGCGCCCACTTACCTTCGAAGTAGCCGTCTTCACCTCGCTCTTCAATCACACGAGCGACGTCTGGGCTTTTACAGCTCCAACATGCCATAGGCATGGGACCCGATTTAGGATCAGTTGGCCCACCAGTACGTAGTGTTTGTCTCACGTCGTCTAAGGCAAAGAAGTGACCGCGTGCTTTGTTATAGTCTTTGGCAAAGCCATAACCAGCCCATAGAATCACCATATTGGGATCTTCTTTAAGTGCGTCTTCTATTTGTTCACTTTCGCTGGTTTGTTTCCAGGTCTTATATTGATCTGGGTGCTTTTCTTCATAGGCTTGGTTTCTAGGATCTGCCAACCCATCTTCTGTTGTTGCAAAAGCCGGTGCACTAGCAGCAGCTAGTATTGCCAGCGATGCAACGGAACTAATAATCCAATGCTTTTTCACAGTGTAATCTCCGTATTCTAATTTTTGAAATGCGTTGTGGGGCTTTTCCGTAATAAGAATTGGAGATGTCACTTATGGTAAATGATTGATTTAAAGATTAACCACAGGACATAGTAATAATACGCCACAAATTGACATAAATTATTACATGTCGTCCTATTTCCTGTTTTAGATCAATTTATGACAGTGATCTTGGTCATACCTCGCAAGAACTAACCCTAAAGGGGTAGATCTTGCGAGCAAGTTGATATTAATTATCATTATAAAACATTGGGTTATGTAAAATTACACACATAAATTATGGTGACTTTGCTCACTAAATAGCCCTAAAGAAGTAGGTAAAAGTAACAGTGAGGAATATGATTTTACTGTGAAGCGTTGTGGCTCATCCTAAATAAGAATTGATTGCATTTTCTCATGTTTACTTGGGGAAAAGTATTAATTATCGACCGAACTCCCAGTAGCTATCTGGTAGAGAAGGTTTAAGGAAAGGATACGATGGGCAATGTTAAATTGACCATAACGATAATGCTTCAGGCCCTTCTAGCATTTTCTATTTATGGTTTTTCACTCAATGCCTTTGCCGATGACGCCGCGCTCCCAACTAAAGGGGCAGCAGAAGAACGGTATAAGGTGGAGTTGATTCGCGACAAAGATTACAAATGTATTCAATGTCACAAAGACTCAAAGCAGACACTGGCTGGATCCCATGGAGAGGACGCAATCTCTATCATTGGAAAGGAGGTGAACTGTACTCAATGCCACAGTGATATTGGACCTGATCACCGTGATGGCGCTTCTACAGTGATTCAGTATCACGACGCTCAATCGCAGCCCGGCACAGATAAAGTATGGCTTTCACCTGAAGCGATACTTAAAGCGAACCAGCTCTGTACGGATTGCCACCAACCTAAATATTTAAGTGAAGACAGTTGGACGCATGACGTTCATGCTAAAAACTTAACTTGCAGCAACTGCCATTCCGTTCATGCTGAAAAAGCCAAAGTTTTATCTTTCGACCATAAAGCGAAGATTAAAATGTGTGTCGATTGCCATAAAGACTTCAACGAACTGCGTGAAGAGGAGGGCAAATGATATGAGTTGTTCTAGACGAAATTTTTTAGCTGGATCTGGTGCGGTTATTTTTACGACGGGTGTTGCAACAACATCGGTGCTTACCAGCACGAATTCGAATGCTTCAGCGGACAGCGCGGAAACAACCAAACGCTATGGCATGTTACATGATGAAAATGCCTGTATTGGTTGTACTGCGTGTACCGAAGCCTGTCGTGAAGTGAATAACGTGCCTGAGGGTGTTTCCCGATTGGAGATTAATCGCTCAGAGCCGATGGGTGAGTACCCAGATGTTGAATACCGTTTTACCCGAACTTCTTGTCAGCATTGCGAAAATCCACCTTGTGTTTATGTGTGTCCAACGGGCGCTGCATATAAAGATGAAGAAACCGGCATTGTTGATGTCCATAAAGAAAAGTGTGTGGGATGCGGATATTGTCTTGCAGCTTGCCCTTATCAAGTTCGCTTCTTTAACCCAGAAGACCACTCTGCAGATAAATGTAACTTCTGTCGCGATACCAACCTAGCCGCAGGCAAACTACCAGCTTGCGTTGAGAGTTGTCCGACAAAAGCGTTGATATTTGGTGATCTCAACGATCCACAGAGCAATATCAGCAAGGCAATTACGGTTAACGCGGTCTATCGAGATAAAGCGCATTTAGGGACTAAGCCTAAGCTTTATAAAGTACCGTTCCATAAGGGGGAGGTGTAGCATGAGTATTTGGGAAACTGCATTTCATTTTGACTCTTTAGTATGGGATTGGATCATTGCTATTTATCTGTTTTTGGCAGGTATGTCGGCGGGTGCAGTTATGATTGCCCTGTATTTGAAGCGCAACGTGATCGAAGGTAATCCAGCTGATAATGGCATATTGAAAGCTATGGCATGGCTAGCGCCATTTGGCATTATCGTCGGGCTATTGATTTTGGTATTCCACCTAACGAAGCCGTTAGAGTTTTGGAAGATCATGATTTACTTCAACCCAACTTCAGTAATGTCGATGGGCGTGATTTTGTTCCAAGTTTATATGGCCGTCTTGTTCGTGTGGATTGGACTTATTTTCCGCAAGCCGATTATGGACTTTTTAGGAGGGAAGTTTGATTTTGTTGAAACTATCCTGATCAAATTAGAAAAAGTCGAAAATGGAATTGAGATATTTTTGGGTGTGTTGGCGATCGTTCTCGCCGCTTATACGGGCTTCTTATTGTCTGCATTGAAGACTTACCCAATGTTAAATAATCCCGTTCTACCGATTCTTTTCTTATTTTCTAGTTTGTCCTCTGGCGCCGCCGCGAGTTTGTTGTTTGGTATCTTAGTGTTTAAAGAAGATGCACACAGCCCGAGTGTGAAGTGGGTACATAGTTTTGAGCGTCCGGTTGTATTGTTTGAATTGTTTGTGATCGTGACTTTCTTTACTGGCCTTATCTTTAGTGGTGGTCAAAACGAAGCAGCGGCTTGGAATGCTATCGGCGGTGGCTTTTGGTCGAACTGGTTCTGGTATGGGGTGATAGGTCTAGGGATGTTGTTGCCACTGGCAATGAACTTCTTTAGCTCTGATAACGTTAAACATAATCATGGATTTATTTTGGTTGTGACATCACTTAGCCTGCTAGGTGTATTGATGTTAAGGACATTTGTATTGTACGCAGGACAAATGACGGTTGTTTAACTCTGTTTGTGTACGCTAGCTAATGAATGTCGTCGTTCTTTTCGGAATGACGGCATCTTTTTTTCAAGCAGATATTTTTTAGAACATATGGTTTCAAATTGGTGTGTTTTAAAATGTATGGGCTTTCACTGTTGTTATTTGATTGAGGTTTTATGATTGGTCATATTGGATTACTCGCACTGATTTGTACCGCTATAGTCAGTACCTTAGGAGCGGCGTGCGGACTCATCTGCACAGGTAGAGAATCTCGATCAAACTTGATGGCGGATCTGGTGCGAGTCGTTCGCTTAAGCAGCTTTCTTGCCTTGTTTTTCTCACTATTGTCGATGGTGATACTGGCATACGGATTTGCCATTGATGATTTTGCGTTAAGTTATGTCTCACAGAACTCGAACAGCCAACTGCCACTACCGTTTAAAATAGCAGCAACATGGGGTGGGCATCAGGGTTCAATGCTATTTTGGGTGGTGACACTGTCACTATGGTGTGTGTGTTTGTCGAAAGCACACTCGTCGGAGAGAGGGCATCGATTTCATGCCATATGGATCATGCTTTCCTTTATCGCCATTTTTGCATGGTTTACCCTTTTAGCTTCCAATCCATTTGAACTAAATCCGATCTTATTGACGCAAGGTCGTGATTTGAACCCAATGCTGCAAGACATTGGCTTAATCATCCACCCGCCTTTGTTATATATCGGCTATGTTGGCTTCGCCTCTGTGCTTGCACTCGCCGTAGGGGCGCTGTTGGAAAATGAAACTGGGTCAACATGGCTAAATGATGCGAAAACGTACACGCTTAATGCGTGGGTTTTTCTATCGTTGGGCATTGCAGTGGGCTCTTGGTGGGCGTACTACGAATTGGGTTGGGGAGGATGGTGGTTTTGGGATCCTGTTGAGAATGCCTCCTTACTGCCTTGGCTAACCGCGACGGCGTTGATGCATACCTTACTGGCGTCTCGAATGAAGAGCCAGCTTCTCATTTGGAGCTATTCACTGGCCTTTGTGACGTTTTGTTTGAGCATCTTGGGTACGTTTATTGTCCGCTCTGGTGTGCTTACCTCTGTTCATGCCTTTGCGGTTGACCCTAGTAAGGGTTTTACCTTATTGGGGATACTGTCGTTGGTTTTTATATTATCGTTTTTGATACTGATTAAGCGTATTGATTCGATTCAATCACGAACGTTACGAGGCGTCTTAAACAAAAACTTTTTACTTCTGGCGTGTGCGAATCTATTTACCTTAGCCACGACTATTGTCGTATTTGGCACTTTCTACCCAATGGTATATGAGCTAGTAGGGCTAGGGAACATCTCGGTTGGTGCACCCTATTTCAATCTTCTCATTGCGCCATTAGCCATTATTGCGTTGTTTGTTGTTGGCTTTTCTGCGTTGCTAAAGTGGGATTCGGCGGCGCCTTATCGCCTGCGTCCAACACTTGTAGGGTTAGCTGTCATGACCTTGGGGCTTGCTGGTGGTATCGTTAGCTACTACGTCTATCATAACAAATCTGTCGGTGCTGAATGGTCAATGTGGGCACTTTTCGCCACATGGGGATCGCTTTGGGTTATTGCGACTCATGGGATCGCACTTTACCGCAGCCGAGCCAGTTCTCACATTAAACGAATGGTGTACGTATCAGTGGCTCACATTGGACTGGCAATTGTTGCGTTTGGCGCTGCTATGAACAGTGAATACTCGTATGAAATAACGCGAAAGCTAGGTCCTGGTAGCCAAGTTGAGTTCGGTGACTATCAACTTCATTATGTTGATACACATCTCTATATTGCTCCTTCTTTCAGTGCTGAGCGAGCAGTGATTGAAATACGCCCGTTACATGATAAGGAAAGTGATTTAGAAAAAGTGTGGTTGGCTCATCCGGAAAAACGCCATTACCCGATACGTGTTATGAATATGACTGAGCCATCTATGACTGCATTTTGGGACGGCGATATTTACATCTCTCTAGGCGAAAAAATTGATAGCAGACATTACGCGGTGCGGATTCAATTTAAGGCATTTATCCGTTGGCTTTGGTTGGGTGCGCTGCTTATGGTTATGGGTGTTGCTGGCGTGTTAGTTAGTCAACGAGGGAAGGATAATGTCCGAGCATCATGTAAAACAATCGCTCAATAATAACTGGAGGGTAAGGTGCGAAGTAGTCAGGTTTACGCGATAAATGGGGCAGGCTTTTGGGTGTCTGCTTGTGCAGTATTACTGTTAGCGACGTTTTGTTTTAGCATCTCACCGGCATCAGCCAATTCGCAATCGGTGGAGTTATTCGAATTTGACTCGATTAAACAACAAAAGGACGCAATAGCATTAGCAAAAACATTGCGTTGTCCTATGTGTCAAAACCAGAACTTGATTGAATCAAATTCGCCTGTAGCGAAAGATATTAGACTAAGAGTGTTTGAGCTAATAAAGCAAGGGAAAACAGAGCAAGAAGTGAAGGATTATATGGTTGCTCGGTATGGGCAGCACGTCCTTTATCAGCCGTCACTGACCAAACAAAATGCGTTGTTGTGGGGAGTACCGATTATTATTGCTTTGATACTTGCGGTGCTGATGTTTTATCGAGTCTCACGGTCTAAAGGCGATCACAATAGCCATGATGGAGGCTCGGTGTAGTTTAGACGTAAATGACAAATTTCTTCTAGTCAGCTTAGCGCAACTCATTGTAATATCGATGTAAAGGATGTTTATTTTGAGTAAAGGATTATGACACCCAAGCAAAGTGAATTTTTGGAAGAATACTTATCCACACTCTCTCAAGCTGAGCGAGCGGCGGTTCCTGCGGTTGTCGCAGAGCATTTCTGCGCCGACGAATACAACGCAAATGAATGCGCGCGACTAATTGATGAAGGCATAAAAACCGCAACCTGTAGTCTTAAAGCTGGGTATGTGGTTGATGATGAGCCACTTCCAGAGATCGGGCGATTATCTATAGTGCTTAACTGGGCTCAAGAGCCGGTGTGTATTGTTAAAGTGACCAGTGTGGCGATTTGCGCGTTTGATAGCGTGACGCCTGAATTCGCTTTTATGGAGGGTGAGGGCGATCGCAGTTATCCATCTTGGCGTACGTCCCATATCAACTTCTTCCAGAGCTATGCTTCGCAGTTAGGTTTAACTTTTACTACTGACGATGATCTTGTTTTGGAAACGTTCGAGAAAGTCTATCCCGTCGGCGTATAACGTCCTTTTCGATGAGATAATCATCATTAGGCTAGCATTCTGAAGCAACCATCATGAAAATAAATATTGAAAGTAGTCGCCTTTGTATGCGTCAAATCAACGCTAGTGATGAGAGTTTTTTTAAAGCGCTTCACAGTGATAATCGGGTGACTCACTTATGTTTTGATGTACCAACAGATGCGGAAATTCATCAGAAGTTTATACAGCGCTTACCCCCTTGGCATGTTTCCGCATCTCATTGGTTATGTTTAACGATTGTTGAAAAAGAAACAGGCAAGAAGGTTGGCATTACCGGCTTTATTATTGATGGCAATAAGGCTGAGGTCGGTTATTTACTGACACCTGAATGTCATGGCTTTGGCTTTGCGACAGAATCATTACAAGCGCTGTTAAACTGGGCGCAATTTCACCTTCCGGATATCGCTTTTGAGGCGACGGTGACATATGGAAATACCCAGTCTGAACGGGTGCTGAGTAAGTGTGGTTTTACTTTGGTAAAGCGAGTACCTGATGCCTACATGATTGATGGTCAATGGCATGATGACATGATTTATGCTCTCTAGATGTTTGTCGCCATGAGGCAGCGGTGACGTTGCTATCTTTCTAAATTATTATTTGTATATCAAAAGGGTACCCTGGTATCGCGTTGAGGTTATTGAGTTAAAAGGAGTTACTCAGTGAGTGTGACCTATAGAGAAATGCAATCAACCGATTATGATTCGGTCATTGGGCTGTGGAATGATACGGAAAACATGCAATTGCGTGAGGCTGATAGCCGAGAAAGTATTACCGAATACTTAGATCAGAACCCAAACTTGAGCTATGTCGCCATGGTTTCAGGTCATATTGTAGGTGCCGTGTTAGTAGGGACGGATGGGCGTCGAGGTTATATTCAACATCTTGCGGTAGCGGATAAGCATCGTGGTAAACGAATTGGCCGAGGCCTAATTGAAAAAGCGACCCAAGCTTTAGGATTGATTGGTATTAATAAAACGCATCTTTTTGTTACCACTGAAAACGAAAACGCACAGCAGTTTTATCGTTCGTTAGGGTGGGAAGATCGTAAAGAAATCAAAATGTATTCCTTCAATGCCTCGGCGAACCTGAATATCTAGCGTCAGTCAGTGCTATGTAGGACTAACGTTTACGACATTGCCGTGTCAATTCTAATTCAATACCAAGCGAGAAAGGGAGGGGCGAGTTCAGTAACTGAAACGCCCTCATAGCTTATTGTCTAGGCTTAATCTTCAAGTTAGTTTTTAATAAAACGGTTGTAGACGAAAAGAAGGATGAAAGCACCGAGGGTAGCGGTAATAATACTGCCGATATTAATACCATTAGCACCGCCAAAACCGAGCAATCCACCAATAAATCCGCCGACAAATGCACCAGCAATACCTAGTCCCATCGTGGCTAACCAACCCCCGCCATCGTTGCCCGGCATTAACCATTTTGCGAGTGCTCCGGCAATTAGACCTAAAATAATCCATGAAATGATGCCCATATCTCGCTCCTTACTTTAATAAAAGCGCTGTCAATTGAAGTTATCATCGCTAAGCATAGTTCAAATAAAAGGCAACTAATTCGAATAAAGGGCATAAAAATACATATCCCTAAATGATTTTTGACGAAGGAGGCGAGTTTGGCGAGTAATCTTTTCGTCATTGGGGTTATCCTCGAATAAAACTAATCTATTATTGATATAGCTATCTAGTTTTATGACAACGGCATGAATAGATAGCGAATACCTCGGCACATGCCGAGGGGAGTGAAGCCCATCAAGGAGTCGGGAATGAAGGTGTCACGGTTGGTAAAGTTTCAATCAGTCTTATTGTTATTCATCATTGGATTAAACGGTGTTTTCTTATCATATGCCCACGCGCAAGCAGAAAATGAACCTGTACCGCTAACCAAAGAACAGCGGGACTTTGATCGTGTTAATCGAGAGATTCAAGAGCTCGCAGAGTCGTTAAAGCTCTCTACAGGGGATCAAAAAGATGCGATCCAATTTAGGTTGTTTAATAAAAACAATGAACTAAGGGATATTATCGCCACAGGTATTGATAATGATGCATTACCAAAGCCGATTTTAAGTGCGCAAGTCGCGTTGCAGCAAGAGTATACGGATGGGGCAAAAACGTATCTTGAGGAAAAAATCAAAAAGATCACAGAGAAGTTTAATGCAGCAAAAGATGAGCAAAAACTGTCTATCCTCAATACGTACCGCGAGTTATTAGAATATTTAGACTCTTCCTATGAGAGTAGTTGGCAGAACTTGACCTGGTTACAAAAACTCGGTGAACCCAATTCTGAATTAGAACAAGAACTATCGTTGTTTATCACCAAACGGATGAGGTTAGTTTCTGCGTCAATTGAATATTTTGATCAACAAGTGAAAACAGTCGCGACTCAAATAGCAGCTGCACCAGAATCAGAAAAAGCAGCACTCCAGATGACACAGTTAATCACTACGCAAAGGTTATCGATTGAAACCGATAGTCTGCAGAAGTTGATTGTGCTGGGTGATGAAATGGATTTGGAAACCTCGGAATATAAGCGTCAAATATTCCAAGTCACTGGTAGCATCACCCAAGATATCTTAAATGTAAAAGTCCTGCTCTCATTGGCAAATGAGTGGTGGAGTGCGGGGTTAACTTGGTTAGCAGAGAATGCCCCTCAGCAGCTGTTCCAAGTATTCATCTTTATCTTGATATTGATGGCAACACGCATGATCGTCAAGCTTGTTCGTAAGGTGGTGAGTAAGGCAGTAGTAACGAAGAATTTTAAGCTTTCTCATCTGATGCAAAACTTCTTTGTTTCTATGTCTGGTAATATCGTTTGGATTATCGGTATTATGGTCGGTTTGTCGCAGATTGGCCTTAATCTAGCCCCTGTGTTGACAGGTTTTGGTATCGCAGGTGTCATCATTGGTTTTGCATTACAAGATACACTTTCCAACTTTGCTGCTGGGATGATGTTACTTATTTATCGCCCGTTTGACGTTGGGGACTTTGTTTTTGCTGGTGGCGTAGATGGTAAGGTCAGTCACATGAGCTTAGTTAATACCACTATTCGTACCTTTGATAATCAAATTATTATCGTACCGAATGGCAAGATTTGGGGTGATGTGATTAAAAATGTGACCCATGAGCGGATTCGTCGTGTTGATATGATATTCGGGATTGGCTATAGCGATGATTTGTTAAAAGCGGAAGCGGTACTGACGGACATCGTTACTACTCATCCTTCAGTGCTTAGTACCCCAGAGGCTATGATCAAAGTGCACACGCTCAATACCTCTTCAGTTGACTTTATTGTTCGACCTTGGGTGAAGACGGACGACTATTGGGATGTATATTGGGATGTTACGAAAGAAGTGAAACTACGCTTTGATAGAGAAGGTATCTCTATCCCATTCCCGCAGCAAGACGTTCATTTACACATGATTGATAAGAAAGAAGCCTAACGAAACGTCGCTGACAAAGTAACGGCATAAATGGCGTTTTTAGGTAACTCGAACACAAAGCATGCCTCGGTTCTCGGGTCATGCTTTTTTATCGCCCCTTGGCTGGTTTATAAGATGTTTTGTTACCAGTTGTAAATTTGTGCAATTTTCGTTTTTTACATAAGAATTATAATATCCTAGTGCGATACATTGTGGGGGCTCGCAAACTGCATATATCCGTTGCTCTAAAATGGGTGTGTTTATTGATTTATGTAATTAAAACAACACCCTGTTTCGAAGGAGAAACGATATGGAAAAAATTATTAATACCTTGGGCTTATGTATTTTGGCGAGTAAGTATGTGGCAGTATTATTGGTGGCGGGAATAACGGTGAGTACTGGTGCGCTAGCTGCTGATTTGCTTTGCATTGGGTTAGAAAATAGCGAATAAGACTAAATCAAAAAAATATTTGGCAATTTTACCTTTTATGTTTCTTTTTTTGCTTAGTATTTTCGGGAGCGAATATGGGCACTATCGCTCCCGTTGTTTACTCATTCGCTACTGCTGCGTGTGATTATGCTTTGTAGCGATGATTGTCGATAGAATGTCATTATTCTTGTTCATATCTTCAAAGGCATTTCATTCTGTTTGAGTGAGCCTACTTCCTATGCTTTGCAGCTTTACTTGCGGGCTCGGCAGTAGAATTCTATCGCTTGGAATGCCAACATACATCATTCGCTTTGATCCTATCCCCAATTCATAATAAGCTTGTGCCATCACAAGCGTTTTTGCCAGTTCGTGGCTATTAAATAGTAGGTTAGATTGCTTTTTAACCGTTATCGTAACCTCCAACTTCGACCAACGCTTTTCTCCATAAAATATAATCAGGACGCTTGTTTATGAGCCACCAACAAAACAACCCATTGCATGGCCTTACACTAGAAAAAATCCTTACTCGTTTGGTTGAGCATTACGGTTGGGACGAACTGTATTACCACATCAATGTGAATTGCTTTAGCAATGACCCGTCGATTAAGTCTTCACTTAAGTTTCTAAGAAAGACCCAGTGGGCTCGCGACAAAGTTGAAGCACTCTATGTGTCTACGTTTAGCTAAGCGAGCGTCTAGAACGCCGACCATGCTTACAAATGTTTATGCAAACTCCTGTGCGGGAAATAACGTGGTGGTTAGAAGGTTCACATGTCAATATTTTTACAGACTAGAGCGGCACTATGCTGAAAATTTCTAATAGCGTTGAATTAGCTGAGTGGGAAATAGAGCTTACGGCAATAAGATCTATGGGGGCCGGTGGACAGAAAGTAAATAAGACGAGCTCAGCGATACACCTACGCTTTGATATTAAACGTTCAACGCTGCCTGATTTTTATAAGGAAAGGCTGTTAGCGCTATCTGACACGAGAATCACGAAAGAAGGCGTTGTTATCATTAAGGCGCAAGCTTATCGAACTCAAGAGCAGAATAGGGAAGATGCTTTAGAGCGTCTTAAACAGCTTATCGTGTCTGCCGCAGTCGTCCAAAAAGCGAGAAGGGCAACAAGACCTACTCGAAACTCACAAACGCGTAGAATGGATGCGAAGAAACGTAAAGGAAATACTAAGGCGCTCAGAGGCCGAGTGTCAGATTAAGAGGTGATATACAACAGTCTCGTCATCATGCTATCAAAATAAGGCTTAGCGTTGGCTTTGCCTTATTTTGAATCACTGCTGTACAGTTGAAGTGAGATTACTCTTAAAATTTCCAGCCGATGGTCATACGCGCCTGTACTGGCTCTTCGATACCCTGATCCCACTCGCCGTATTCACGTGCCATAGAAGAACTCGTTTTCAACACATTGAGGTCTGTATAAAAATTATTGTTGTACGTGATACGGGTACCTAAACCATATACTATCCCATGTCCTTGATAGATACCGTTTCTCGTTTCCGTACGGTCTGGATAGTGGCGCTCTAAGTTTGAAGAACCATTGGTGGCAAATCCTCCTAGCTCACCATATGGCTTGATATCAAAGTTGCCAAGTTCAAAGGTATAGCCGACATCGGTAGTAATCATAAGCGTTTTAAATTCTTGTATATTTTTACCCGTGTATTCCCCGTTTTTTTGCGCGACATTGTTGTGCCATTCACCTGACTGTAGCGCCAATTTTAAGCCAATGATGTCGTTAAATTCGTAGCCAGCTTCTAACACATATGAGGTCTTTGCGTCACTATCTTTAAGTAGCTCGTCGCTATTATCGAGCGACATACTTGAAGTGAACTCGCCAATACCGCCACCTAACCGCCAACCAGAGGTATCATTTGCGAATACGGATCCGGAGGTAAGTCCAAGAGTGAATGCAATAATGGTTAATTTCTTCATAGTCGTTGCCTTAAGTTAATATTATGAGTTTTGAGTCACATCCTTGCGCTTTGGTATGGATAGGCTAGCAATTTAAATGAAATAACTACAAATGATACCAACGGATTTCAGATATAACCCTAGTGCATATTATGGTGAACTGATTGCATCGGCGTCACTCATGTCGTAGTCCGCTATGTCAATATTTGTTGAGTAGTAAGATGTCACTCTGTTGTGTGATAAAACGAAGATCGAGGGGGGTAGCTTGAAAAAATATTAGAGTTTTGGTGACATACGTAGTAGTGATATCATCGCTGCAACATTAATTGAGGTAATTCAACGTATAAGGATATACACGTGGAAATAATTAAGGACGATTTACAAGGGCCTGAAATTCAAGGTCTATTACAAGAGCATCTTGATGACATGTACGCCACTTCTCCAGCGGATAGCGTTCATGCATTGGATTTAACCGGATTACAAAACCCAGATATTACCTTTTGGTCCGCTTGGATTGATGGTGAGCTTGCTGGCTGTGTAGCTCTTAAAGTGTTAGATGGGAAGCATGGTGAAATTAAGTCAATGCGTACTGCGACTTCCGCACGGGGCAAAGGTATCGCGAAGCAACTCGTTGTTCATTTATGTCAAGCAGCTAAGCAAGAAGGTCTTAATCGACTCAGTCTCGAAACAGGAACGGAAGCATTTTTTCATCCAGCACGAACGTTATATCAAGGCTTCGGCTTTGTAGAGTGTCCACCCTTTGCAGATTATACGCTTGATCCCAACAGTGTTTTTATGACGAAACAGCTATAGAAGGTTTATTGATCACAGATCGCGACACAATAAGTTAAATAGGGTGAAAGGATATGGATGCTATTCGATTTCGTTATGTAGAGTGCCCTTACTGCGGTGAGCAATTTGAAACCTCCATTGATTGCTCAAACGGAGAGCAGCAGTATATTGAAGATTGCTATGTCTGTTGTCGACCTATTGTGTTTTCGATTATGTTTGTTGACGATGATCTGGTTGTTTCTACGCGTCATGAAAACGACGCTTAATTGCTACTTACGACGACAGCGTTATGCCGTTCTTCGAGGATTCCTTGTGATGCGAAGTTTCTTCGTTAAGCAATGCGGATAAACGTGTTTAAAGGATTAAAATGCTCCCTATCAATCTTGATGTATTTGTCACTGGCTTTTCGTTAAGTATTTCGCTAATTCTTGCCATTGGTGCACAAAATGCCTTTGTTTTAAAGCAAGGGCTTAAGAAGCATCATGTCTTTTTCGTATGCTTGGTGTGCGCGGTATCGGACGCTTTGCTAATTTCTGCCGGGGTAGGCGGTTTTGGTGTGCTTATTCAAGCGTACCCATCGGTGGAGGTTATCGCTCGGTACGCCGGTGCTCTATTTTTGTTTGTTTATAGCTTTCAGAGTTTTCGCTCTGCGTTTACCGTTCAGCATAAACTTGATCCCGAAGGAGAGTCTAAAGGCTCGTTATTGAAAACGATAGGGATTTGTTTGGCGTTAACTTGGCTAAATCCACATGTCTATTTGGACACCGTGGTACTGCTCGGCTCAATATCAACCCAATACGCACCGCAGCAGTGGTCGTTTGGCATTGGAGCGGTTTCGGCATCATTTGTATTCTTTTTTTCACTAGGCTACGGAGCTCGCTTGCTGATACCACTCTTTAGTAAGCCAATGTCTTGGAAAGTTCTGGAAGGGCTAGTTGGTACGCTTATGTTCTTTATAGCGCTGACATTAGTTATTGGTTAGGCGCTCAACAAGTCATTACCCGTTTCGTTGTTTCACTTTGAGCTGGGTCGATATCGATTCGACTATAGCCTACGTATAACGATTTAGACGTAGGCTATAGTGGTAGGAAAAACTACGAAGACTGGATGGCTGAAATAAGTCTTTCCGCTTCGTCTAAGTGCTGTCCTCCAAACAAATTGCAGTGATTGAGCACATGGTAAAGGTTATAAATGTGTTTTCGGTATTCGTACATCGGTTCAATAGCGAGGATGCTTTCATAGCCTTGGTAAAACTCTGGACGAAATCCACCAAATAGCTCAGTCATTGCTAAATCACACTCTCTGTCCCCCCAGTAGCTTGCGGGATCATAGCAAAGCGGACCAAATGCGGAATTCGCGACGTTGCCATTCCATAAATCACCATGTAATAGCGATGGTTTTGGGTTGTGCCCCGAGAGTTGGTCATTAACTAAATCTACAAACTCACTGATTGGGGTAAAGGTAATTTGCTTCTCTTTTAGCAATTGTAGTTGCCATCCGATGCGTTGTTCGGAGAAGAAGCGCGACCATTTTTTATGCCACTGGTTTGGCTGCAAGGTTTCACCTAGGTAATTATCTTGATCAAAACCGAACTCGGCTTGTTCACCCCATTTGTGTAGCTTTGCCAGTTGCACACCGAAGCGATGGCTGCTCTCCGCGACATCCAAGGGTTTAACCGGAATGTAGTTGAGGACCAAAAACGCACACTCCTTTGTTTTGCCAATGAGCACGACCTCTGGCAGCTGGACCGTATTGGTTTCACGCAGTGCGTGGAGGTTTTCTGCTTCTATTTCAAACTTAGGCAGAAAGTCTTTGTGATTAGTTTTAATAAAGTAGCGCTGTTCACCATCGCTGATCATGTAGCATTGATTGATGTCGCCACCATCCATTTTTACACGTTCTCTTATGTTGAATTTGAACATCAGCGTGTCTGATAGTTGGTCTGAAATCGCTTGCCACATACGCTACTCCCATTAATCAATACTATTAGTATTCTAGAACAACCTCGCGAGGTATACAGTGATAATCGGCACAGCTTGGAAATTGAGCGGTTTTGGTGATTAAAACATGCGAGTTTTATTTGATTACTGAGAGAGGAACAAGGTGATAGCGGGTTGAAAGGGCGTGATGAGTCGAAATTACGGCTATCTCTTAGTTTGCGTTAATGATGTAACAGGTGGCGGTTACCTCTAAATACAACAAGGAGCAAAGACACATCGTGTCATTGCTCCTTTATTCTTTCGAGTGCGCGTGTACTTAGTTACTTAAGTATTAACTAATAGCGAGCATCTTCTTTTGGTGTGCAAGGTACTCGTTGTAGGTGCCTTGGAACTGTACTAATTGCTTGTCTTTAACATCGATGATTGATGTCGCAAGAGAAGAGACAAACTCACGGTCATGACTGACAAAAATCAATGTACCTTCGTATTTCTTCAGGGCATTGTTTAATGCTTCAATGGCTTCCATATCCATGTGGTTGGTCGGCTCATCCATGACTAATACGTTGATGTCTTGCATCATTAGCTTACCAAACAATAGGCGGTTCTTTTCACCACCTGAACAGTTCTTAGCCTTTTTATTAGCATCATCTGCAGTAAACAATAAACGACCTAAAATGCCACGGACCATTAAGTCATCGTGTTTAACGGTGCGCCATTGAGAGATCCAGTCGAAAATGCTCAAGTCATTGTCGAAATCGGCTGTGCTGTCTTGTGGGCAATAGCCAATTGATGCGTTCTCAGACCACTTTACTACACCATGGTTTTGTTCTAGTTCGTTTACAAGGCAACGTAACAGTGTGGTTTTACCCACACCATTTTCGCCAATAACGGCTAAACGAGTGCCAGCTTCTAAGAGTAAGTTGCCTTTTTCAAATAGCACCTCTCCGTCAAAGCCATGTCCAAGATCTTGCAACTCTAGTGCTTGGCGATGAAGTTTTTTACCTTCACCAAAATCAATCGACGGGCTAATACGGCTTGTTGACTTTACTTCATCAAGCTTGATTTTATCCATTTTTTTAGCGCGAGAACTGGCTTGTTTTGCCTTGGAAGCATTGGCACCAAATCGGTTGACGAAATCTTGTAGTTCGCTAATTTCTGCTGCTTTTTTTGCGTTGCTTGCCAGTAGTTGATCACGAATGAGCCCTGATGCTTCAAGGAAGTATTCGTAGTTACCTGGGTAGATGCGAAGCTCACCGTAATCAATGTCAGCCATATGAGTACAAACTGAGTTGAGAAAGTGACGATCGTGCGAAATGATGATCATCGTACACTTACGTTGATTAAGCTCTTCCGCCAGCCAGTTGATGGTGTGAATGTCCAAGTTGTTGGTCGGTTCGTCGAGCAACAGGATATCTGGGTTAGCGAATAGCGCTTGGGCAAGGAGGACACGTAACTTCCAGCCCGGTGCAACTTGCTGCATCAGACCGAAATGAAATTCTTCTTCGATACCGGCTTGGATCAAAATATCTCCCGCTCGGCTTTCTGCGGTGTAGCCATCCATTTCAGCGAACTCACTTTCGAGTTCGGCCACTTTCATGCCGTCCTCTTCACTCATTTCTGGCAATGAGTAAATACGGTCACGTTCTTGCTTGATTTCCCATAGTTTGCGGTCACCCATAATCACGACATCAATCACGTTGTATTGTTCAAACGCAAATTGGTCTTGGCTTAAAACACCCAGCTTTAACCCTGGAGTAATGGATACGTTGCCAGAACTTGGAGTCAGCGCGCCGCTAAGAATCTTCATAAATGTCGATTTGCCACATCCATTGGCACCGATCAAGCCGTAACGGTTACCGTTACCGAACTTAGCTGAAATGTTTTCAAATAACGGCTCAGCGCCGAATTGCATGGTGATGTTAGCGGTAGATATCAAAGAAGTATTCCTAGGTATGAGAATGACGATTGGCGTAAATAACAGCGCTAATCGACAGAATTGAAAGTACAGATTGTTACGCGGCGGATTATACAGACTTATTCAACAAATAACAGACATGAGAGGTAAGTCACAGAAGGGTTTGTAGTCAACTCGCCTCGAGATGCTCGGAACCTTGCATCTTGAGGCCATCTACAGGAATGAATGATCGTTCCTTTATCTGTGGAAGGGCGATTACTCAAGATAGAGCATTAGGGCTCTTTTCTAGAATCCTTTGCAGTCTAGGTCGACTGATCTTTAGTAATTCACAGGCTTTTCCTTTGTGCCCAGATACACTTTTTAGAATATGTTGAACGTGCTGGTATTCCATCTCTTCTAAACTTGTCGCTTGAGGTTGTTGGATGACCCCTGCAACGGATGATCGGCTTGGTTTTAAGTCATCAAAGAGGTCGACAGTAAGAATGTCACCGGGGCAAAGGGCAACCGCTTTGGTGAGGGTGTTTTCAAGCTCTCGAACATTGCCCGGCCATTGGTACTGGCATAATAGTGTCATTGCGTCGATCGCTACCTTTGCGACTTTAGTACCAAGTTCTTTATTGCTGCGAGCGAGCAGCGCCGGGATCAATTCTTCGAGATCTTCGGGTCGCTCCCTTAATGGAGGGATGTGAATGCACACCACCTGCAAGCGATAGAAAAGGTCTTCACGAAATGCTTTATCTTTGATCGCCTGCTCAAAATTAAGGTTAGTGGCAGAAATAATTCGCGCGCTGCTTTTTATTGTTTGTTTTGACCCGATGGGAGTGAACTCTTTTTCTTGCAATACGCGAAGTAGTTTGGCTTGTATCTGTAGTGATAGCTCACCAATTTCGTCAAGAAAGAGCGTTCCTTTACTGGCAAGCTCAAACTTGCCGGGTTGGTCGGAAACTGCGCCAGTAAAGGCGCCTTTTTTGTGACCGAACATCTCAGACTCTAGTAAATTCTCGACCAGTGCGGCGCAATTGAGTGCCACGAAGGGGGAGCCTTCCGGTCGACCTGCGTTATGAATGGCTCGCGCGACCATTTCTTTACCGGTCCCTGATTCTCCCGTGATCATAATTGAGGCGTTGGTAAGTGCCACTTTACCGATGGTCTTATAGATCTCTTTCATTGCGTGGGAAGAGCCAACCATCGAGTGGCCAAACGTATCAGGAATCGCGACTGCTTCTTGGTAGTTGGATGCATGGTAGCTAATGGCGGTGTTAACCGCTTGGTCGAGCTCATCGATATCGATAGGTTTGTGAATGTACTCGTCGGCCCCTTGTTGCATGGCTTGTATGGTACTGTCCATGTCATGAAATGCGGTGATCATAATCACCCGTGCGCTAGGACAAACGGCTTTAAATTCAGGTAAGCCCTCGATTCCGGATTTTCCTTCCATACGAATATCAAGAATGATGACATTGGGTTGCAGGGATTGGGCGATGGCAACACCACTGTCGACACAATCTGCCACTTCGACGGTGTGTGATTGGGTTTGATAATGCAGTTGCAGAGTACGACTTATCCCTGAATCATCATCAACAATTAATAGTTTACCCATTGACGGCTTCCTTTACTGGGGTGACGGCCTGCGGCGCTGTTGGTATGCGGATCCGAGTTTGTGTACCCATGGGTGATATTGGTGACAGGGTTATTTGCCCCTGATGTGAGTCGATAATGCGTTTGACAATCGCAAGTCCGAGCCCTGTACCTTTCGCTTTGGTGGTAAAAAATGGCTCAAACACTTTTTCAGTTAAACATGGATCAATGGATTGTCCGTTATTTTCGATATCGATGAGAAGTTGAGTGCCCGAATCTGTGATCATGATGTTGGTACTGAGTTTCACTGTTGGTTTTATATCTATGGTCGATTGCGATGCCTGCATCGCGTTCAGTAAGATATTTTGAATGGCTTGTCTCAGCTTGATGGGATCAGCATAGATGGTGGGTAGGTGCGGTTGAAAGGCGATCAGTAATTCGACGTTGGACTGCATTGCCAGCTTTTGTTGGCTTGCTAGGATGGTTTCTAGCAGCTTATTTATATCGATCCACTCTGGTTTGAATTGATCCGGTTTTGAATAGGCGAGTAGCTCCTCCAAAATAGCTTCCATAAAGCGCACTTGTTCGAGGGATATGTCGAACATCTCGTTTTTCTCGTTACGAGCATGGATTTGCAATACCATTTTTATCGAACTTAAGGGATTACGTAAATCATGAGCAATCATATTGACGACTTTACCGACCGCGGCGAGCTTTTCATGTTGAATACGATCTCTCGTTTGACGTGTCACTTCTTTTTCTAGACGCTTTTCTTCGCTAATATCTTGCTTTACTGCAACATAATAAAGGGGACGCCCCTCAATATTTTTGACGGGGGAAATGCGGGCTCGTTCCCAATATAGCTCACCATTTTTCTTTTTATTGTGAAATTCTCCACGCCACTCTTTTCCCGCTCGAAGGGTGTGTTTGATTGACTGATACTCGGAAGTTGGGGTTTCTCCAGATTGCAAAATTTTAGGGCTTAGACCCATGACTTCGTCGCGTGAATAACCAGACAATTCACAAAAGACGGGGTTAACATAAATAATCTTATTGTCGAGGTCGGTTATCATCACTGAGTTTTGACTGCTTTCAACGGCATGGCTAAGCTGCTGAAGTTGATCTTGTGCCATCTTTTGTTCCGTCACATCTTCCCCAATAAGAGTTAGGCTGACGGCGCTGTCATGTGATTTAGTAAACGTAGAGGTCCAAGACACCAAATGAATTTCGCCGCAATGGCTGAGAACCACGCTTTCACTATGAGGCTGGTGGGTTTGCTGGCGAATGGCTTCTTCCAATGCTTCTTGAGCTTGTGCTTGAAGTTCTACCGGAATAAAACGTTCTACCCAGTTAAAGCCCACAACATCTTGTTTTTGGTAACCAACCATGCTTAAAAAAAAGTCATTACAAAAAGTGATGTTGCCTTGTGGGTTGATAGTGACCGCCGCGAGTTGGATATTTTCCAATGTATGACGGAACTGTTGCTCGTAGGCTTGCTGTTGTCGTAAATAGCGGCCTTGCACTCGATAGCGACAAAAAACGGTACTAGCGATGGTCGCAATTAGGAAAGCAATAAAGTAAACGATGGTGTACTGATTGCTAAAGGCAGCGCGCGAGAGGTTGAATCGGTCGACGGGGAAAACAGAAATGATGGTCCAATCACCATTGTTTGGTGCACTAATTTGACTGAACGTGTAGTAGTTGTTTTCAAATAAGGTTTGTCCCTCTTTTTGTTGTTGCAGTTGAGAGAGCACTTCATGACTTATATCGCGGTTTGAGTTAACAACAAAGTCCGCTTTTCCCTTGTCGATTGGGTGGATAACTGCTGCACCTTGTGGGTTATAGAGGTAGACATGGTTGGTGAAACTGGGCGCGACAGTAAATAGTTTATTGATTAGCTGGCGTCCTTTGTAGTTTAAAATAATGACGCCAAGTCGTCGGCCATCTTTGCTAAAAACGGGTGTACCAACACGGATGGTTGGTTTTATTGGTTTTTGAATTTCTCCTCCCTCGATATTGAGATCCATCGGCGAGATAAAGACTTGTTCTGGTTGTAAATTGTTAGAGAACTGCCAGTAGTAACGGTGTGCCTTATTTTGCAACTTTGCTTGGGGCACGATACTAATGTGGCCATCATAATTGTTTATTCTCAGTTGCTCATGCCCTAAGTTGTCGATATAACGGATTTGGTCGTAGTTAGGGTTGTTGGCGCTGGATTGACGATAAAACTGCGCTAACGCTTTTTTCGGATTTACTTGATTGGCAATGAGTTCACTGGTGATGTAGGAGAGGTTTTTAGCATCAGCTGTCATTCTTACAAGCGTTTCCCCCAATACTTCTTCAATAAGGTTAACGATGACTCGTTCATTGTGCAGTGCGTATTGTTTGTCGTTTTCGATACTCATTAGATAATGAAAACTCATCAACACACTCAGCGCAATATAGGCAGGAATCGCCCAAAGTAACCATTCAGACAAAAACATGCGCTTTGTGGGTGAAGCAAGCTCATTATTCATTAAGAAACCAGATAGTGTTTGAATGGAGAATGGTAATAAAAAACGAGAGGCGCATCTGTGGCGACTCTCGAATTTTCGCTGTTTGCTCTGCCTTTTAGATAACACGGTATTACAGTATTTGGTGTTGCTAATGTTACGTTTGCTATCCGTGTTGCTTAAAAGCGCGAGTGTAATACTCTATATATTGCTTGGGAAAATTACCCCATTAACTCTCCTAAAAGCTTAATCGCATTAGGTTGTCGATGATGGGTCAGCTGCATCAATTGAGCATTAATCAGCGCCATTATATCGTCTCTAAATCGTTTAAATTCCAGATTGGCAATGCTATGACATTCCTCATCATTCAACGCGAGCTCTAGCAATGGCGATAAGAGTTCTTTGTTGGCGAGCTCGGGTTTTAGCACCATGAAGCTAAGTTTTAACGCTTGCTTTCGTACCCCTCCGGATGAGTCAGATAACGCATTATTAATGGCAGTCTCTACGTCACTACGCTGAACCTGTTTTATTTTTGCGAGATGTGGCTCTAGAGAGGTCAAACAGGTGAGTCGGACGTGCTCGTTGTCGTCGTTTAAGCCAATAAGCAGCATTGGTAGAGCGTGACTCGTTGGCATTGTAGATAAGAAATGAGCGGCGGCTTGCTTAAGGAGGGCGTCACCGTGATAAAGCGCATTTCCTGCCGCACCAATACCATTATCTATTTGCTTTTCTTTAGGGTAGAGCTTTTTAAGGCGAGTGAGTGAGTAAAAAATCTCTCGCATTTCGTGACTTTCTGAACCGAGGATGGAATCAATTAACCACTGCGCCGCCATAGGGTGAGAAGACTGCCCCAGAGCCTTTAGTAATAATATTCGGTTCGCTAGTTTGGGTAAGCGAGCGATTTTTTTTCGGTTAAGTTCTAGCTGGTCGGCACTATCAAAATTGGCTTTAACGATGTCGGCGTATTGCTCGAATGTGTCGTCCATGCCTTCAACCATGTCAATAATGTTTTTTTGTTGGTCGTCATTTTGTTGCGCTGGGGTGACTAATGTTGACTCAACATTGGCTTGTTGGATCATTCCTAGCGTGGAAGTGGGAGAGTTCGTATTGACCATAGGTTGGCTGAGCTTTTGCTCATGTTGCTCAAGAAGCGTGACCAAACCCGGCTCAGTTTCCGTGATTTCGTTGATCTCGATGGCGTCGGGGTAAGCCTGAGTACCAAACAGTATGGTTTTGATTAGGTGTTCACTATTTGGGTGAGTGGAATGACTCAGAGTATCAAAGCTCGCCTGTCGGACACTGCTATCATAGTAAGGCGTTGCTAGTTTTTCATTTTCTTTGCTGATGAATTTTTCAAGTAAAGGCAGTGAGAGATGTTCATGGCCGGCAAATAATGTGAGCTGGCGAATGAGTTGGATTTGGGTATGGACTGCGGTAGTACGCTCTTCAATTCGGAGGATAAGAAGATCAAGAAGTTGCTGCTGTTGGGATGAGTTGAAATTCAAATTATTCCAATGAGATAACAATGCGACCAACGCTTCGGCGTTGGCGTGGCGCGCGGTAATAATGAGAGTATCAAGATCGGCTATTGTGAGTGGTTGCGATACGCATAGTGCCAGTAATTGGGAGTAAGCATTGGCAGGCGCGTCTTTGAGATAGCCCACCAATCGAGAGCGATCGAGCTGTTCAAGTTCATGGAAGGTTTTTAGTGCTACGATTGCTTGTTGCTGAACAAGTGATGACTCGTCCTTTAAACATTTTACGATGTCCCAGAAGTATTCATTTGCTTGTTTTTCTGCAAGCGCGTTGATGGCATTTTTACGAATGATGGCATCGTCATCACGTAAATGTTTATACAAATGCGCTTTAGCGATTTGGCTATTGCTATGGCTTAAAGACTTCACCAATTTGCGCTTTTGCATTAGTGCAGCATGGGGGAGTTGGTCGATGATCCACTCGGGGTTAAGCCTCGCAATACCGTTGTAGATTAGTGCCTCTAATTCCGGCTCTGGATCTTGTTGAAGCAATTGTTGTAGTAATTGTTGCAGCAATGGCAGACTGTTTTCATGGGTCTGTTCGACCAAAATGGAAACGGCCTTTATTTGAATATCCCACCAATCGTCCCAGTCACTGGCTAGGCCCCATTGATCGTTGTGCTGTCGACCTAGCGCCATATCTTCTAAGAGTTGTTTTACCCTAGTGTCGGTTGAATGAGGGGCAAGCGCATCTAGGCTAGCGAGCCGAGCGTCTCCATCGGGGTGGTGCATGGCAATATCTATTAGTGACGTGACATCGCCCAGTTTCATCGCCGACAGCGCAGAGACGCAATCTATCACGACATCTGGATCGTTTGCGTATAAGCATTGATTGAGTATTGACTCCGCCGCAGCGACCTTTCCCTGCGCTACTGCTCGGGCGCTGTAACACTTCTGGGCATCATCACCCGTTGTCAGTAACTCTATCAATACTGCTTGAGACTGCTGTAACGCTGTAGACTCGGCAGGTATTTCATCCGTTTTAATGTGCTCAACATCTTGCATCAGTGCATCCCTATTCTAAAGTTAGCCGCGATCGTAGTGATAGTAGATAAGCAGGTTTCGTGCCGACGATGAATGATTAGATAAATATTCAATAATCAATGGGTTAGGCTATGAACATCAATCTTTTGACTCAGTGCTATTGAGTAATTAAACGATTCGTTCAGATGCCGTAATGATAAATTCAACAAAACGTTCAATTTTTACCAATGAGATCAAGATCACTAATGGGCTAACTTGTTGTTTTTAAAAATATAATTGCAAATGAGAAAGTTGGTCCAATTTATGCTCTAGCTAGGGAGGCGAAATAAATAAATGTTGTATAACGCTTTGAAAAGCCTTTGCAACGATAGCTTGGAAGCTAAGGAGCATAATAATGAAAAAATTGCTGATCCTTGCTGCTACAGTCAGCGTCTCTTTTTCGGCGTGGTCTCAAACGGAAGCTGAACCATTTGGTCCGTTGCCCACAATAAAAATAGACGCAGCTAAAGCAGAATTGGGAAAACGCCTGTTTTTTGATACTCGTTTGTCGGGTAATACGGCGCTATCGTGCGCGTCGTGTCATCAACCAGATAATGGTTACTCATTTCCAGAGGCTTTGGGGCCTGCGTATACGGGCAGTAAAGGTTTTAGAAATGTCCCCACATTGATCAATACCACTCATAAAAAGGTTTGGTTTCACGACGGACGCATCGGCACCAACCTAAATGATGTCACTCGCGAAAACATCACCGAAGATTGGCTAATGAATATGGATATGCGTTTGATGCAAGAGCGAATCAAACAAGATCCGACCTACGTCAAGATGTTTAAAGAGGCTGGATACGGAGAACCTTCAAACGGCAGCGTTCGTAAAGCAATTCCTGAGTACCTAAAAACCTTGACCTCTACCCCTAATGCGTTTGACAACAACGAGCTCTCTCCAGAAGCGGAGGAAGGCTTTGCACTATTTAAAGGTAAAGCTGGCTGTTCATCATGTCACAACGGACCGTTGTTTACCGATCAAAACCCATACAACACAGGAGTGCCGGAAAACTTTGATATTTTTCGTGACCCTATGCGTCATCAAACGTTTATCGCGTTCAACATGTTTATGGGTAACGAAAATTACATGAACTTAAAACGCGATGTTGGGGCACATGTGCAAACTCACAAGGCCGATGGAACCGACATGGGGAAATTCATCACGCCGACTCTGCGTGAGCTGAAATACACCGCTCCCTATATGCACAATGGCATGCTTGAAACATTGGTCGACGTTGTTGCGTTTTATAACCACGGTGGAGGTGAAGACAGCAATAAAGATCCCCGAATTAAGCCATTGAACCTGACGTGGAAAGAGCAAAAGGCATTAGTCGCATTTTTAGAGTCGTTATCGGGTGAGCCTTTAACTTCAGAACAACATGTTTGGGCTCAGCCAGATTTTAACTATGAGTTAATTTCTGATTGGCGCAATGCCAAAAATTAAGGAGGACGAGATGAAAATGAATCCTATCAGCTTGTCTGCAATGACAGCAATGCTAATGGCGCTCACGGCACTGCCTGCATGTGCAAAACAGGAAGAAAAAAGCACGAAATTAAATGCTGACGAAATCGCGGCCGTGCTACCTGCAGTAGAGCTTGACGGTAAATCGTACCGATCATTAGCGCCACTAGGAGAAGTGCCGACCCCCGCAGATAACCCAACAACAGCAGAAAAAGTCGCACTGGGTAAACAACTATTTTTTGATGGGCGGCTTGGAGGGGATACCTCGACACCTTGCTCAGCTTGTCACAATCCTGCTCTGGGTTGGGACTTCCCTGCGGATCTGTCTCTAGGCTATCCCGGCACCGTTCACTGGCGTAATAGTCAAACCATCATTAACTCAGCGTATTACCAAAAACTGTTTTGGGCGGGATCATCTAAATCATTAGAAGGCCAAGCTAAAAGCGCTGCGAAAGGAGGGGTAGCCGGTAATGGTGAAGACGACATTATGGAAGCGCGGTTAGCTCTGGTTCCAGAATACGTTGAACAATTCAATGCCATTTTTGGCGATAACTATCCAAAAGTTAGCAATGCATGGAAAGCGATTGCCGCATTTGAACGCACTTTAGTACAAAAAGATACGCCACTTGATCAGTATTTATTAGGTGATCAATCGGCACTTTCTAAGCAACAACTGTCAGGTAAGTCTTTGTTTGAAGGCAAAGCGAAATGCATCGCCTGTCACAATAGTGCATTGGCATCGGATCAGAAATATTACAACGTTGGGGTACCGACAAATCTGCGTTGGGAAAATGACCCAATGGCGCAGATCACCTTCCGCTATGAACTGTACGCTAAGGGCTCGAACGAGAAAATGTATCGTTCAACCAAGGCCGATCCCGGCGTTTATTTCCGTGGCAAGCGTAAGGAGATGAAAGGAAAATTCCGAACACCAAGCCTTCGCTATACGTTATATACCGCGCCATATATGCATAACGGAACAATCGCAACGTTAGCCGATGTGATTGATTTTTATGACCGCGGTGGCATAGCAAACGATGGTAGAACAACGGATTTCCCAGAGACAAAGAGTTCCCTTATTCAACCTTTAGGACTATCGACTCAAGAAAAACAAGATTTGCTGGCGTTTTTACAGGCCTTCTCGGGAGAGAAAATTACCATGGATTACCCAACGTTGCCTGAATACCAACGTCTATTCAGCGAAGAAGAGCTGGCGGAGGTGAAAAAATGAGTGTTAATGCAGACAAATTGAGCAAAAAAGAGAGCGCAGAGGCACACGGTAAATGCATGATGTCACGCCGTAACTTTTTGATGTACAGCGGTGCGACAGCAGGTACCGCAGCAGTCATGCCGTTGACATTGTTTCCAGGTACCGCACAAGCGCAAAGTACTCAAGCTCGCGTCGTAGGTTATCCAAGAAAGTTGCTTGGTAAGCTTAGCGAACTTAAGACCAATGAACCGTTGTACTTTAACTACCCAGATGACGGGCCAAACTCACAAGGGTTGTTGGTGAAAATGGGTGTGCCAGCGGGTGGCGGATTAGGACCTAAACAAGATGTCGTCGGTTTTTCACTTATGTGTACCCACCAAGGAGGCCCGCTGAACGGACAATATAAGGTTGTGGGTGAGCACCGTGTGTTGGGGCAATGCCCGTTCCATTTATCGACTTTTGATATGCGCCGTCACGGTATTATCGTTTCGGGTCAGGCGTATGAAAGCTTACCTCAGGTACTACTAGAGCTGGAAGGTGATGAGATATTTGCCGTAGGTATTATGGGGCTACTATTTGGTCGAACTGACAACATTATTGCGATGCAGGAGGCCTAGCAATGACCACTAACTTTTATATTCCTGAGGATCACGCGCCGCTTCCACCAACGAATGCAGAGGTGATCACAACAGCGTGCGACTATTGCATTGTGGCTTGCGGCTATAAGGTATATCGCTGGCCACTCGAACAGCAAAATGGTGGATTGAAAGCCGATGAAAATGCGTTCGGAGTTAACTTTCCAAGTGCACCCTTACAGGCGTGGGTTGCACCAGCTCAACATAATGTTGTCATGCATAATGGTAAACCACACAATATTGTGATTGTTCCAGACAAAGACACCAAAGCGGTTAACAAAACGGGTGACTCGTCAATGCGTGGCGGTTTGTTGGCGCAAAAGCTGTATAACCCTGCGACAGGTACACGCGACCGCTTAACGCAGCCTTTAGTGCGAATTGGTGGGAGTTTGCAGCCAGTGCCGTGGGAGTTTGCGCTTGATATTGCCGCCGAAGTTGGGCGTCATGTCATTGATACCCATGGTACTAATGCGTATGGGGTAAAAACGTATTCTTATCAATATATAGAAAATACCTACGCTATTACTAAATACGCGCTTCGTCATGTCAATACCGCTAACTTCTCATTCCATGATACCCCATCAGATGTCACCTCCACGCCGGGCTTTCGTGATGCCGGCTTTGATAATTTTGGGCCGAGCTATGATGATTGGGGAGCCGCTGACACGTTAATGATTTGCGGCACAGATCCCTACGAAACGAAAACGATCATCTTCACGCAATTTATCATGCCTGCAGTACAACGTGGCATGAAAACGGTCATGCTAAACCCCCGTGAAACCGCGGGCATTGCTTGGCTTAAGAAGCAAGGGGGGCTGCACATTGATTTGAACCCTGGCTCCGACAACCTTGTTATTGGCGCGATTCTTCGTGTGATCCTTGAAAATGGTTGGGAGGACAGCGAGTGGATTCAAAACTGGGTGAACAATAAATGGGAAAGTAGCTCAGGTTTTGGGCAGGGGACACGTAACACGCCTTGGCAGTGGCGAACCACTTGGGGCAAATTTCAAACGGATGGATTTGAAGGCTATAAGAAATGGAACCTAGAGCAGAAAGAGTTTGATCCTGAATATGCGGCTGGGATGGCAGGTGTTGATGTTAAGAAGATTTATCAAGCGGCTGAAATGTTGGCCAAACCGATTGATGGCGTTCGCCCTAAAACCTCTATAGGTATTGAGAAAGGATTTTATTGGTCAAACAATACCGGTAATACCAATGCCATTTCAACGCTGGCGACGGTGGTTGGTGCCGGAGGTCGTGAAGGGCGAGTAGTGGGTCGCTTCGGAGGGCATCAGCGCGGTGGACAATCAGGAGGTAAGTTACCTCGTAACAAATCACCAGAGAAGGTGCCTGGACGTCGTCGCCGCTCGATTGATACCGACCGTTATTTGTATTCTGGACATACTCGATTTGCCCATGTGATAGGCACAACTTGGATCCAAGCTATGTGTGGTAGCCAAGGGCTTCAAAAGAAATTTTGGGAACTGGTGACTGCCAATCCGCATCAAGTGTATAGCTATGATAAGCAAGAGATTATCGACACATTGAAAAAACGAGCGGACTCTGGCGGCATGGTAGTGATAAACCAAGACATCTACCTTCGAGACCCGATTGGCGCCAAATTTGCCGATATTGTTTTCCCTGCCGCGACATGGGGCGAGGTAGACTTTATGCGCGCCAATGGAGAGCGCCGGTTACGTTTGTACCAAAAATTTGCCGATGCACCGGGACAAGCACAACCTGATTGGTGGATTGTTTCGCAACTGGCAACTCGTATGGGGTACGACGGCTTTGATTGGAATGAGTCAAATGATGTTGCAGAGGAAGCATCACGCTTTAGCCGAGGAAGTCGCAAAGATTTTCATATGATCAAAGTAGCCGCGCATGAGGAAGGTAAAACACTGCATGAAAAACTGCGGGAGTATGGAACAGAAGGGATTCAAGGCCCCGTGTTCTATAACTATGACACCAAGCAACTGGTGGGGACGAAACGTCTGCATGACACCGAAATGTCGATGGAAGAATTGGCAGAAAAAGGACTAACAGATGGCCCTCAAGGGGCAAACGTACTCAAGAAGCAACTCACGGCATTTAATAGCCAAACTGGTAAGGTCAATATACAAAAACACCCTTGGGGTCTATTTAGTGACTTCTATGAGTGGTTACAGCCGAAAGATGACGAACTTTGGTTCTCGAATGGGCGCATCAACGAGATTTGGCAGTCGGGTTTTGATGACGTAGAGCGTAGAGCGTACGTGATTCAACGGTGGCCGGAGAATTGGGTGGAGATCCACCCTGATGATGCGAAAAAACGGGGTATTGAGTCTGGTGACCAAGTGATGATGTATTCCGATCGCGTAGCTAATTTTAAAGACACGATTTTGGGGGTTCATAGTGATGACTTTCAGTTCAGTTCGTTGCTGAAAAATGGTCACATTAAATTAGATAAAGCCGCGGTAACGGCAGTGGCGATAGTGACACCTGCGGTGAAGAAGGGCGCGCTATATGCCAACATGATTGATATGAGGCAGCCATCTAACTCCCTAACAACAAGAGTTGTCGACCAAATTAGTGGTAATTACAACTTTAAAATGGGGGTTGCCAATATTAAAAAATTAGGTGAATCGAAGTATAAAAATGAATTCCGCGCTTTCTCTTTTGCACCAAGGAATATCGTTTAAATGAGGGCGCATCGAGGGTGTAGGGCTCTCGGTGCGTTTTTATTTTTGTGCAACCATCACTATTAACTGTAAGGAGCAAACGATGAGACAAGGTATTACCTTGGTTATCGCGACCACAGTACTAGGGCTCATGGCTTCTAGTTCCGCAATTGCAGCTGATGCATCAGCTGGTAAAGCAAAAGCGTCTACCTGTATCGCTTGTCATGGTGTAAACGGTATTTCCCCAACGGATTTATACCCAAATCTCGCAGGGCAGAAACAGGCGTATTTAGTGAAACAAATGAAAGCGTTTAAAGACGGAAGCCGCAAAGATCCTACGATGAACGCCATGGTGGCCGCATTAAATGATGTCGACATGGAAAACATATCGGCTTTTTATTCAACAATGAAGTAGTGGGCCTCTCCTGTTGAGAACACAGGTAAAACGGTGATAAAAAACAGCGGACAATATCCGCTGTTTTTTTATGTAAGTTCTGGAACGCTAACACAATCATTGCAAGCGTATTACTTTAAAAGAAGCGGCTGGGCATAGGATAGAGTACAGTAATACAGGAGAACAGTAGTAAAGGTAATAGACATGGTTAAATATACAGCGGCAAGGCGAATGCTGATGTGTGCAGCATTAATACTTTCAGGTTGTACAAGTTACAGTATTACAGAGCAAGACATGACGGACTATTTGCACGACAACGTCAATTTCAATCAGTCGATAGGAATAGAGAACGTCATGTATGCTCAGGTTTCCGTTGACGATTTAGAGGTTAAGATTGGTCGAACTGATGCTGAACGAGTCTCTGTGTTTGCTAATACCACTGCTGAAGTTCAAATGCTCAATGCAGAAAAGATAGGGTTAGATCTAGCCCTTGAATTCAGTGCGATTCCTGATTATCAAGCGGAGAGTGGTGAAATTTTCTTAAAATCACTGCGCTTGGAACAGTTTGAGGAGGGTAAGCAAAGACTGACGCCTGAAATCAAAGCGTTGATTAAACCTGCCGTGTCTATGATTGGCTACGCGTTATCGGAGTATCCTGTCTATAAACTGGATAATTCAAAAGTCCAAGAGGCATTACTCAAATCCGCCGAACCAAATTTAGTGGTTAAAGATAATAAATTGGTGATTGAGTTGTTTAATTAGAAGGGCGATTTGTATCGTTTAGGCGAAGGGATTTGTTAGATGGTAGCAGATAGGTAGTAGGACGAAGTAGACTTCAATCGCCAGCGAGAACGTTAGCGATTGAAGAAGCACAGGATTAAAATCGATAGCCTAGAGAAAGCAGAACTTGATTATTGTCTTGTGTGAGACCCAAGCTATCTGTTTTGAAGTGGGTGTATTCAATACTTGAATAGGCGCCAGTCTTTAACGCATATCTCAGGCCTATGCCGTAGATAAAATCATTGCCGCTGTCTGTATCAGATAGCCCATCTACTTTGTATTTTGTGTTCCAAAAACCTAGCCCCGCTTTGGCATAAGCATCAAAATTGTTCATGAGGTTTAGTGCCACCTCGGGAGCAATGGTAAAGATTCGGTTGTCAGCGGTTCCCCCGGCGTGAGAGACGCTAGAAATATCTGCGGTAGTGTGGAGACCAAGTTTGACACTTCCAGAATCGTTAATCGTTTTTAATGCAACGTATTCAAAGCCCCACGCAACATCTTGCCCATCTGATTTATTTCCTAGCGCAGAAAGCTCTTGATTCCAGAGTCCAGCACGAACACCTACGTGGTGAGAAAAGTCTTCTGCTCCACATGTTGCCGATAACCCAATCATAGAGAGAATCGAAGCGAGTTGTAACGATGTTTTCATAGTGATACCTATTTATAAACTGGCGGTTTTTTATTCATTTAAATGCGTATTATGCATAGCTGGGCGTATACTATGATTTTATGTGAGGTTTTTCTTTAACTTTATGATTTTAATGATAAAAGTGTCTACTGGTTAATAAAAAACACCGTTTGCTATTGATTAAGGCGATACAACGTATAGAAATGATAGATGTGAAGTGAAGCATACCTCGGAAATATAGCGTAGGTTTTCTAAATCAAAAGCTTACATACGTTAATTATCTTTGGTATGTTTACCTTATATTTTTACCGTTGCTAGGAGAGCAGTCGTGGTGGTAAATACTGACGGCTATCAAGCATTGATAGAACATTTAGCCATGAATTTGGATGTGTTTACCTCGAAGATGGGGGACACAGGAGCAGAAACCATTGAAGATGTCGCGACTGACATGGTGGCGTCGAATATCATGGTTTTGTTTGAACAAAATCCAGAACTTCACTCAAGTGTGCGCTTTAAGTTACTGAAAGAAGTTGATTTGGTGATTCAAGATCTTGAAGAGGTGTTGGCTGGTGTTTGGAATAGAAACGCGACCAATGAGCAAGTCTCATTTCTTGAAGAGTATATCGCATTAGTTAAAAACCTATTTGATACCGCAGTCGCAAAATACGATTAGCGATAAACGTAGGTTTATCCCGATTTAAGAATATAAAAAAGAGGCGCTTAGCCTCTTTTTTTTGTACCAAGACACTGATTTTGCACCAAGACACTGAGCTGAATCGTTAATTGACGGAACGGAAATGCCAGAATTTAGCCGCCCAGTAGGGGTTGTCTAAACGAGATAAAATCACCCCTTTAGACGTGGATGCGTGCATGAATGTATTCCCACCTAAATAAATGCCTACATGCCTTGTTTTATAACCCGTCTTGAAGAAAACCAAATCGCCGCTTTGTGCATTGTTATAATTCACTTTATTGCCGATGTTAACTTGTTGAGCGGTGGTTCTTGGTAGTTTTACTGAATAGGCGTCGTTATAAACCGCTTGCACAAAAGCAGAGCAGTCCACACCGCTGAAATTCGTGCCGCCAAGTCGATAAGGGACACCCTGCCATTTTTTATATTCGTTTAAAAATGGGGCGTTTTCCGCTGTGTTGTAGGGTTGCTGAGTATGAGCGGCACGGTCAGGTGAAGACGAACACGCTGACAAAGCGGCCACCATACTGAAAACTATCAATAACTTATGAATCTTCATGTGTCATCTTCATTCAATAAAAGTGTAATAAATCTGTCATTGAGAATAACTACTATTCCTAGTAATTCTATACTAATTCAACTAGTTGTCTAATGTTCATCCAAGATGAAAAGACACTCGTTGTGTGACCTAATGTAACGGACTTAGCATGACATCCTCGACAGCAAGGAAAGGTTCTACCTCACTGATTCGCTCACTCAGCATTATATTCTTTCTTATAGTAATGCTCTTTGTCGGACTAAGTTGGTTGAGTGCGAATGGCCTTACCCAGGTTAACCGCCAATTTGACTCACTTTCCAACCGCGCGTTACCGTTAGCAATGAACAACGCAGGCTTAACACAAGATGTGTTGGAGCAAGTTAAGTTACTCAGTTACGGGACACAAACTAGTTCGGGTGAGGAGCTGGCTGCAATACAAGATCGTATTACGGAACTTGTTGATGCGAGCACAATCAAGTCTGAACAGCTGTTTGAAATCGCCGACCTATACAACCAAGCGGTGACAATTGAGCAACAGGAATTACTGAGTAGCAAGATTGTTGAGCTTCAGTCACTGACGCAGTCAATACTTGAATTGCAGGCTCGTATCGTCGCAATGAAAGCGCAGATCGACCAAGAGGTAGGAGGTTTTCGCTATGGTCTGAGTTCCATCGGACCTGAAATGAACCGTATTAGTCTCATTTTATCTGACGATAATCCAGCCGCTGCAGATGCCGCGAGTCGTTTTATTGCCAGTGCAAGTTCGATGGAAAGTACGTTCTTAGTCCTTATGATGCAAGACAGGCTCTCCGAAGCAAAGAAGCAATACCGTGAAATGCGAAACCGTATTGCAGGTATTGATTTAGCCTTTGACGATTTTGCCCAGTGGCACCCAGAAGTAAATGAATTTGCCAGTTTGACTGCGCCGTTTGGCATGGTTCAAGAGGGGTTTCAGTCCGATGGTGTCTTACGCCAGATTTTAGCCCGACTCGAGCTGGTGGAGCAGCAGCAAACACAGCTATCACGAGCGACCGTCCTGGCAAATGAAACCACTCAACTGTTGTCGGAAGTATCCAATACCGCATCATCACTGATTGATGCCAGTAAAGCGGTGGTGAGCAGTACGATCCTATTTAACATCTATAGCCTTTTTGTCGCCACCGCTATTTTGATTGTTGTCATTGTTTTGATCTTTTTCATGCTGCGTCGTTGGGTTAACCGTTCTCTTAAAAACATTGCCAATCAGCTGAAGTTATTGACTGAGCATGATCTTACCAACACGGTATCACTGACGGGGCCGAGCGAGATTCAAAATATTGCGCTCAAACTCAATAACGTCACAGGGTCAACTCACGATTCGATTGAAATGGTGACAAGAAATTGTGAAACCTTGTATCAAACTGCAGAAATTAGTCATGGTGCGGCAGAAGAAACGCGCAATAGTATGCGTGAGCAAAACACATCGTTAGATGGCATGGTGACAACCGTGACGCAACTAGAAGCGTCAATCAATGAAATTTCTTCTGTTACCAATGCTTCGTTAAGCGACTCGCAGCAGGCCGAGAGCTTTGCAACGTTGGGGCTGGAGGCCGTGGAATCAAATCGAGAGCGTTTACACTCATTGGAAACCACGTTAACCAGTAATGCAGAGTCAATGGATGAGCTCGATACAAAAGTGAAGCAAATTCAAGAAATGGTTGATCTTATTAGTGGCATTGCAGATAACACGAATTTATTGGCGTTAAACGCGGCGATTGAAGCGGCGCGCGCTGGGGATATGGGGCGTGGATTTGCGGTTGTGGCGGATGAAGTGAGAAAGCTAGCCAGTGATACATCCAGCCAAACGACAAACATCCGGAAAATGATGACAGAGCTGAAAGAAGCCGCCCAAGAATCGCGCCAGTCGGTCATTGAGTCGCGTGATGAAATGAATCAGGCGCTGGTATCAAGTGAGCGTGTTAAAACCTCGTTTGAGGACATTGAAAATGCCATTGCTCAGATCCGCCAACGTGTTGAACAAGTCTCTGTTGCCACAGAAGAGCAAGAGCGGGCCACGGCGGAAGTAGGGCGCTCTATTACTCACGTGAGTGCGCAAGCTGAAAACGCTAACTTGCAGTTAGAGTCGATGGTTGAGAGTGCAGAGCAAGTCGCCGATATTGCTGGGCATCAGCAGGCGATGCTACATAAATACCAACTGGCTCAGAATACGCATTAAGTGATAAAGACAGAGTATTTATCAGCCAAGGTTTCTACGAGTCGGACTCTCTAAAAGGCTGGGTGAGCATCTTGTCTAGCCTTTGTTCCTTTGGGTCGGAAAATTGCGGAATCCCGATGATGATATCTTGATGGCCTTTTTCGGGCTGCGCTCGATAGGTACCAAAAAGCTGATCCCAAATAGACAGGAAGAAACCAAAGTTGGAATGCGTTTCCTTGGCGATAACCGAGTGGTGTACACGGTGAAAATCGGGCGTCACTATCCACTTACGAAGGGTTCGGTCAACGGATAACGGCAGAAAGCCATTACTGTGATTAAACATTGCGCTGGCATTGAGAATGATTTCAAACAGCAACACGGCGAGTGGAGGGACACCCAGTAACAGGATCAGTGCGATTTTGATGATCATCGACAATATAATTTCGATGGGATGAAATCGAGCGCCAGTCGTGACGTCAATATCACGATCCGAGTGATGCATACGATGTAAGCGCCATAAAATAGGCACACGGTGAAAAATGAGATGCTGGAAATAGATTGCACCATCGAGCAGCACGACACAGAGTGGGATAAGCACCCACTGGGCAAGTTCAGAATGGCTGATGGCGTCAAATTGGTTGAATAAACCGATGTTGTTTTGCTGAGCCAGATAAGCCGCGTCGATGGCTAGTAAGGGCATGATCGCCGCTAACAGAATAGAATTGAACCCAACCAAGCCAAGGTTATTGGTCCAACGAAGTTGACGGGTTCGAGTCCGGTCTTTTCTTGGTGATTGGTATTCCCAAACCGCACAAGCAACAAGCACTGTGATAAAAATGAGTAGACGGATCGCGTCGCTATTTTCCATCAATTTACGGTTTCCTTTGTCTAAATGGGATAAGCAGGGTTAGAATTCCGGCATCTGCCCTAAGATTACCATGAAAATGAGATTTCACGCTTTCCACCGTCTTTATAATGATCGATTGGCTATTGCCACCAAACCGTTTAATGCGCGCGGCGCGAAGGTTAAACGTTGTCCTCAGTGTCAAATTGCGCAGCAGTATTGTATTTGCCAATACCAACCAGATGTTGAGTCCAACATTGCAGTGTTACTGCTAGTCTCTGACGCGGAGATATTAAAACCCAGTAATACCGGGCGTCTAATTCTAGATACAGTAAAAGAAGGGTATGCCTATGCTTGGAGTCGTACAGAACCCGACTCCCGCTTACTTGCATTGCTTAGCGATGAAAGATATCAACCAATTGTCGTGTTTCCCGAAGATTACGTTGATGACAAGTCGCGCTTGCTGACGCTTGAGAAAAAGCATGGAGCAATCGATACAGCTAAAAAACCATTGTTTATCTTCTTAGATGGCAGCTGGCGCGAAGCCCGCCGTATTTTTCGAAAATCGCCTTATCTAGATGAGTTTCCAGTGTGCTCAATTAAGCCTGAAGCAATATCGAACTACGTAATGAGAAAATCAAGTATTGAGGAGCACTTAGCAACGGCAGAAGTGGCGAGTTTGGTCTTTGAACAGTTTGGTGAAGCAAAGGCATCTCAGGTCCTTGACCATTGGTTTGCGGCGTTTAGAGAAAGCTACATGATGAGCAAGACCCGTTATTCAATCGATCACACCAGACCAGATCTGCATAAGTATATTGCCATGATCGGAAACGAGACATCCCTCTAAAGTCCTGGAGATTGTGCTGACTTGTTGAGCAACTAGGTTAGACAAGAAGATAACTTAGCGCTGAGTCACGGTTTGAGGGGGTAGGGATATGGATAATGCCCGAAGATATTTATTTTTCACCCGAATTTTGGGTTAGCAAGGAGAGTTTTGTATGTATTACGGCTTTGATGTCGGTGGCACAAAAATTGAGTTTGGTGCATTCAACGAAAACCTAGAACGAGTGGCAACTGAACGTGTCCCAACACCAAGTGACAATTACCAAGTTTTACTTGATACGCTTGCAGGGCTGGTCGCGAAATACGACAGCGAGTTTGGTGTTGAAGGTAAAGTCGGGCTTGGTCTGCCTGGGATGGAAGATGCAGACGACGAAACGGTATTAACGGTGAATATTGCCTGTGCGAAAGGGCAGCCACTTCGACGTGATCTTGAAGCTCTGATCGGAAGAGAAGTGAAGCTTGAAAATGACGCGAACTGCTTTGCATTATCAGAAGCGTGGGATGACGAATTAAAAGATTCACCATCTGTCATGGGACTCATCTTGGGGACGGGTTTCGGCGGCGGACTTATCTACAAAGGTAAAGTGTTTTCTGGCCGTAATAACGTTGCCGGTGAGCTTGGCCACATGCGTCTTCCTATTGATGCGTGGTTCCATCTTGGTGAAAACGCCCCTTTATTGGAATGTGGTTGTGGAAACAAAGGCTGTTTAGATAACTATTTATCTGGTCGTGGTTTTGAGCTTCTATACGCCCATTATTATGGTGAGCAGAAGAAAGCGATTGATATCATTAAAGCACGTGAGGCGGGTGATACCACTGCAACAGAGTTTGTTGACATGTTTATGGAATTACTGGCGATTTGTTTGGCGAATATCTTCACCGGTAACGATCCGCACGTAGTAACGTTGGGTGGTGGATTGTCAAACTACGATCTCATTTACGAAGAGATGCCTAAGCGTATTCCTAAGCATCTGATGTCGGTAGCGAAATGCCCGAAAATTGTCAAAGCGAAACACGGTGATTCTGGTGGTGTTCGTGGCGCAGCGTTCTTGAATATTAAGTAATTAATTTCCAAGAATAAACTCAGATTTTTAGGCCAATGGTTTGTAACCATTGGCTTTTTTTATAGCTGGTTGTTCAGTAGCAAGGTTAATGCGAATAGGGTAGAGAACTATCGGAAATGTAGCGTTTTGAAGACATGGCTTACTGCGTAATTTACTTTCGTTGAATTTTGGGCAGATGCTGCTATTGCTTAATGTAATGAGATAGCCTTGCACAATTGGAGAAGTGCCAATGTCAGAGAAAGTAAAAGGGATGTTACTACTACTCGCCGTCGCCATATTAGCCGTTGACACATTAATGGTGCAAGCACTGATGCCACTCAATGGCGATGTTTCCTTTTTGTTAACAATGGCAAAAAATACTGGGTTGAGCCATTTTTACAATGAGTATTACGAAGTTAACCCACCACTAATTATCTATATTTACAAAGTTTTCCTTGTGCCATTTTATATGGGTATTCTCGGTGATATATCATCACTTAGACTAGGGGTCGTTTTATATTTACTAGGCGCATTATATCTTTCGTGGTTGAATCTATCCTACTTAAACAGAAATAGGAAAGTATTGTTTACTCTGTCACTATCTTTTGGATTGTTTTCAATATTGCAAATAAGTTTTGGTCAACGTGAGCACCTTATTGCCGCAGGGTTGGTTGTTTATTTAACAGAAATTCTTCGTTCTTCCTATACCGGTAAGTATAGAGTGTTAAGTGTGATTTCACTTTTAATGCTTGCAATATCCATATGCCTTAAACCTCAATACTTGCTTGTTTTGATATTGGCTGAGGCTTATATGATGAAGAATCACGCATTATTTTATAGGTGGAGAGAGATAATAACGATAGGCTTCTTCGGTGCTTGCTACTTACTTGCTGTGGTTGTATTTCAGCCAGAATATTTCGACTTTATCGTCCCGCTGGCTAGAACGTATTATGGGGGGTACTTCCCAGATTTTATTGATGTGTTAATGACCGCATCAGTTGTTTTCTTAGTTATGTTGATACCTTACTACCTTTTGAAGAAAAGGCCACGCTATAGCCAGTTGGTATTTGTTGTGTTTCTATTCTTTATAGCATCATTAGGCGCATTTATTATAGGGAGGACAGCATTTGGCTACCATCTAATACCGGCTTTTGTATTTTCATTTACTCTGGCTTATATGGCAGTAATTATCATATTTAAGGATGTTGTCGATGACTTTTCAATTAGGAGTTTGGTGTTATTGCTGCTGTCTTTTTGTCCTATTTTTATATTTAAACATGAGGATATGAAAAGAAGTTATCAAGTGGATTATGCTATTGCTTGGCATCAATTTACAGCTAAAGAGCAAAACTTGTCGGATAAAATGTTTGTGGATCCCGATGTACTGAATTTGTCTAAAAAAGTAGATAAATATACAGAACGAGGAGACAATATAATTTTCCTTGCTTCAACTAATATGCTCCCTCATCACACAATCCCAGTACATTCAGGACTTTCTTGGCTCGCAAGGCAGCCTAATTTTTGGTTGTTGCCTATAGCAATAACGGAGCCACAAAATAGTCAGCATCGCGAAACGATTCGGTTTGTACAACAGACGATTACGGACGACATTAACTTAAATCAGCCTCGTGTTCTAGTCGTACAGCTACGAGAGAAAACGGTGAGGCGCTATGGAGAAACACAGCTACTCAACGTACTCTTAGATTACCCTGAGTTTGTTGACGCTATCAATCAGTATAAGAAAGTTGAAAGTATTGCAGTTGATAAGTCAGTCTACCATCTGTACTTAAAGAAATGAATTTTGTTAGCTAGTTACCTGGCTAAGAGTCCGCTTAATTAAATTGATGGATGTGGCGATACGTGCTTTTGTGGTTAATTACCTTTTTTACGTAACCTCTTGTTTCGCTAATTGGAAACTCAGTGGTTAAATAGTCAAAGAGTGCTTCTTCACTCATTTTATTCACAGTATGAGAGAATTTTTCTACGGAGTTCGTGCGTTTAAAGTACTTCAGCAAATTCGAGGGCCCGCAATTATACGCTGCTATTGCCAGCCATTCCTTTGAACGAGAGGAGTGAATGTCATTTAGGTAAACCTGCTGGAGGACACTTAAATATGCAGTTCCTATGTTAATATTAACACTAGGCATATAAAGCTGTTCTGTAGTAAAAGTGGCGTTAGCGAAATAGCGTTCAGATATCTCTGCAACCGCACCTGATTTCATTATTTGCATTAAACCAAATGCGGGCGCATCAGACTTAGCTTTTGGATCAAAATAACTCTCAACATGGATAACGGCGAGTATGAGACTGGCATCAATTCCCCAGGACTTTGATGCGCTGTGAATAATTGGCAAATAGGCGTTAACTTTTGAGTGTGGGAGTGTCGATTTGGTTGTCCCTCCAGTTTTTGGGAGTAATGAAGAACCACCTCGTAACTGCTCAATACCACTTCCTTTATATATTCGATGATGCTTGCTGCTCATGGAATCAGTCTGTGGTTTTAGTGCAAGGTGCTTGGTAACGTTGGTGTGTATGCCTGGGAGTGTCTTACTTGAAAGCGACTTACTAACGTCATCAGCTAAACAAAACCCGCTAAAGCCAATGAAGACTATAAGCAAATATTTTTCTGGGGAAGTTGATTTGTGAAGAGTGGTTAACTTGACCATTCCCTATTTTCCTACTCGTGACAACTAATAGTAATGATAGTTGTTGTAGCAGATGTTCATGGTCTTATTTTTGAAAATGATGAGCTGTACATGCCGAGTGGGTTATGAAACCAATCCGCTCTTTTTCATGATGGTTATGGAACTATCGCCCTTTTCTTAATTTGTTATGAATCCACTGGTGTTGTTTAGTAAAGTCTGAATGTAATGGCCAAAATAGTGAAGTATATATTTGCTTACCAAACAAATTCATGTCGTCTGAAAATGTGATCAGTTCGGAGCGTCGTTCATGGTTTTTAATAAGGTGGTGGGGCAAGAATGCGATTCCTTTTTTCGCCAAGCAAAGATCGAGAATCGTTGTTGTATCATCAAGAATCCAAATGTTATGCCGAGAAATGCTAGAGAGGTCGACAAAATCTTCGCAGCCATCAATTAATAATAGTCGCATTGAAGTTAGATCCGATTCCGTCGAAACATCTTGATGAATGACCCAACTGCAGTTCACCATAAAGAGTTCATCAATATTAAAAGACAGCTCTGTTTTATGATAGGGGTTACCGATAGCAATATCGACTTTGTGGTTGTGTACATATTGACCCAGTATATGACTTGGCTTAGTGAAAACAGTGAGTTCGGTCCCAGGGAACGTCTCAGAAAACTCAATAAGTACTTGCTTTACTTCATCATTGAATACAAGTGGGTCAATGCCAATGCGGATTTTCTTTGTATCACTGTTATGAAGCGATTCTGCAATATCCACCAATTCAAAGTATTTAGAAATGATAGGTGCTGATAAGTGATAAATTTTTTGCCCTTTATCCGTAAGAGTTAGCGTGTTCTTGCTCCGATCAATCAAAGGGTAGTCCAGCTCATTTTCTAAATTTTTAATTGCACCAGAGATGGTTGATTGCGACTTTCCGAGCTTTCTTGCGCCATTACTAAATGATCCAAAGCTAACAACGGCGTGAAATGAAACTAGATTGTCAAATGGCAACTTCATAACTTCAACGCCTGTCTTATAAATCAAACATACTAGAAGCGTAACATTCACAGTGGAGAGTGACGGGTACATTTATAAAAGTGTGATGCTGGTCACATAATTTTAAGGCGTTTTTAACCGTTAATGCGCAAAGAAAAATTAGTTTTATTCAGTAACTATTTAAAAAATAAGTGTTTCTATTTTTTTCTAGGTCTTTAGGTTTAAGTGTAATACTGAACTTTTAATCATGCCTATCGGAAAGATCGATACTGTCCACTTTTGAGACAGTGATCTGACACCTACAGTTATCAATGCTAAGTGCAAACAGTTGATAGAAGGAATATTACCATGATGACTGAACTTTATGTAAAAGCGACTAACTTTCTTAATGGGCTTAAAGCAGATGAACGCGGTGTAACGGCCATTGAGTATGGCTTAATTGCAGTAGCGATGGCCGTGTTATTAGCTGCGGTGTTAACGGCAGATGGCGGATTTGTCGCAAACCTAGAAACTGCTTTTGGGACCGTCGCAACTAACATTTCTACAGCGTCTTCTTAGAAAGATAGCTATTTTGTTAGCCAAATTTGAATCTATTGAATTCATGCTAATATTCGTGATGCTCATTACTAGTGCTTTAGTTTGCGCAAGTGATGTAGCGTTGCGAAAAATTAGTAATATATTTGGCGTTATTATTTTTATGTGTTCCATCTTATTGTTGTTGGAGACAAAGCAGGAACTAACCATGCATTTCTTAAGCCTTTGTATTGTGAGTGTTATTGTCCTCACTGCATTTGGGCTTAATATTCTTGGTGGCGGTGACGTTAAACTTATGTTGGCGTTTTCTATAGCCATTCCTATTCACTATCTTGGTGATGCAATATTTAATGTGGCGATTGTCGGTGGGATGTTATCGATATTATACCTAGTTAAATACCGCGTACTTAGATTTGTTCCAGAAGGTGGAGAAGCTGGATTACCTTATGGTATCGCGATAAGTCTTGGCTTCTTTAGCACAATATATAAATTATATATTTGATAGGTGAGAGTATGAGATCTCGAATAATTATGTTCGTAGCTCTCATAGCTATATTAGTTGGTGGCTATGGAATCTATGAGAGCGTGTTAAACAGCAATAAAGGTGCGCCTATTGTTGTTAAAGAGGAATCGCCACGGCTCGAAGAAGATTCTGTCGAATACATAACGGTATGGCGCGCAAACCAGAACATTGACCGTGGAGAGGTTATTACGACGGACGCATTGAAGCGTGAACAAATGCCCCTGACAGTGGCATTAGATGAGGGGTTACGCTCAGATGTAGAGCTGGATTTTAGTCCTTCAACGCTATTTAATCGAAACATTTTGCAAGGTTCCTTAGTTCTTCCTGAATATATTACGCGGGAAAATGATCCCGGTTATATCGATTTACTTGTCTCTGAAGGCATGACTCTTTATCCACTCGTTGTTAGTAATAAAAATCTAATCAGTGACTTTATACGACCTGGTGAGCGTATCGATATTCTTACCGTCAGTTCCCCGAGCTCTAATTTATCTGGAGCGGTAGAAAAACCGATACGATTCAAAGGGGTAACAGCAACATTATTTTTACAAAATATTAAAGTGCTCAATATGGGTGGGGAAGACGAAGAGTCCAAGTTGAAACCAGTAGCGGCAAAAAGTGATGATGGCTTTACTACTATTATTATCGAAATCCCTCCCACAGAAGTTGCAAGGCTAGCACTTGCTCAACGAACGATGCACCTTGAAGTGTATCGAAGTCGAGAATATGAAGAACCGGTGTACGCCGATGTACGGAATGTAATGAGCAATTACATTGGTATAGAAGAAATGCGTGGTTCAAAAAATAAGAACGGACGTGAGGGTGAATTGTAATGGATGACAATTATCAAGTGCATTGGATACGCACACTCACCGCAATATTATTATTTGCCTGTGCAGTTAGTGCTTATGCCGGTCAACAATATATTACGGTCAATGATGCTAAACATATTCAATTAGATGACCGTATAACTAAAGTGTTTATCAGTGACCCAGAGGTAGTCGATTATAACGTTATTAACGAAACTACGATTGTCGTTTTCGCAAAAGCGGTAGGTCAAGCTCGCTTAATGGTGTACGGCGAATCTGAAAAACTACTTATGTCGGACAGAATTATTGCCGACATAGATTTAAGTCAAGTTCGTCGCCAGATCAAGCTGCACTTTTCTGAAGTTGATATAAAAATTGAATCTGTCGGAAACCAAGTTGCGGTAAGCGGCATTGTTCACTCAGAACAACAAAGAGATGACATCTACAGAATGGTGGCAACGTTACTCGGTCGAGAAAAAACCGAAAGATGGGATGAGACTCAAAAGCTAGAGTTTCGAACTGACAATGTTGACCTAGAAGAGCCTGAAAGCATGATCTTTGCAAGAAATATGACGTGGGACGGCATCCTTGAACAGCTAGAAGTAGCGACCGTGCAGCAGGTTAACGTGAAGATATCTGTCGCACAAGTGACAGAACGGTTTGCTGAAACGGTTGGGGTTGATTGGTCATCGCTCGGGGCAAATGTCGGTCAATTTCTATTCCAGCAATTTCAAGCTGCGGATCTTACAACACTCATCACAGCACTCGGTAATGAAAATATCGCCCAAGTATTGGCTGAACCCAATTTGACGGTGATTTCGGGTGAATCTGCAAGTTTTCTAGTTGGTGGTGAAATTCCGGTTGTCGTGTCAACAAATAATAATGTCAATATCACGTTTAAAGAGTTTGGTATCAAACTTGATTTGACCGCGAAAGTTTTATCTGAAGAAAAGATAAGAATGCAGCTTTTCCCTGAGGTGAGTGAGGTAGAACGATACATCCGGGCTGCCGGAATTGAAGTTCCGCAACTTGCGACTCGCCGAGCAATGACCACCATTGAACTTGGAGATGGGGATAGTTTTGTCCTAGGTGGATTGATGAGCAGTACCGATTTTGAGGAGATTCAAAAAACCCCAATTATTGGCGACATTCCGGTTCTCGGCGCCGCTTTTCGAAAATCGTCGACGGATAGAAGACGAACAGAGCTACTAATCGTCGCGACGGTGAATCTGGTTAAGCCGATGAAGAAAAAAGACATCCAATTACCGTATATCAGCAAAACCAATACATTGCGCAGGTGGTTAAACATCTCTGAGCCAGAAGAAACAAATAGCGGAGATAGTCCAACTATTGAATTGTTGTCAAAAGGAGGGTTCATCCAATGAAACTATGGCAAGGAATGCTCATAATATTTTTCCTCTCCGGTTGTAGTGAACGATATTACAACGGTAAGGGTGCTGAACTGTTGGTTTATCCGGAACAGCATGTTTACGAATTTTCCGCTAAAACTCAGCCTCAAGCCCTAGAAAAGTTGTCGCAAATTTTTGAGTCAGTTGATGACATTGATTCAGGAGCCTCTTATACCATTGAGTATAAAGACGCTCGCGCAAAATCGATGCTTGAGGCATCGCTAAAAGATAAGAAGTTATTGCCCTATCGTGCGGAAGTTTTTACGACTAAGCGTAACACCGGCTTAAGCAGTGACGTCAAGGTTACGATTATTTTCCATACCTTAATAATGAAGCCATGCCAACCTTCAAAAATTGAATCAGACGACGTGAGTCGAAATTGTTTTTCTGAGGCAGCTCGAGTACAGCAAGTTGCTCATAAAGAGCGTTTGGTGGAGGGAATCTAATGTTTGATATTAAAAAAAGGCTTCCTGAAACAGAAGCACCGAAGAAAAGCGCATCAAGCACGTCAGGGCCTGCAGGATGTGCGTTAGTTTTTCAGACCGATGAATGTCGAGCTTTAGTTGAGGAGTTATTTGAATTTGAGGGATGGGATGTTCCCAATAGCGTTGATGCACATAAAGTCGATAGCCAGTTTTATGCCAAGCAAGATAGCAACCTGATTATTGTTGAGCTTAACGAATCGGCGAGCGTTATTGAGGATGCAAAAGCGATTGCTGCAACGTTGCCTACCCATAAAGGGGTGGTGATTATTGGCCAGGAAGATGCTATTTCGACATTGCGGTCACTCAAAGAAATGGGTTTTTACTATGTTTTTTGGCCAATTAATAAGTATGAATTTGCTGAATTTGTTATGCATGTTCACAACGACCTCAAATCCTATTCAGGTGTGAGTAAAGAGCGACGGGCGAAGAGGGTCGCTGTAGTGGGTAGTAAAGGGGGGATTGGTACGTCTTTCATTGCAGCAGAATTAAGTGCAAAAATGGCGGGCAGCGGTGTAGATACGATTTTAGTCGACCATCAATACAATGACAGTAATATCGACGTATTGCTTGGCCTTACCGATCATGTACCCAGAACATTAGATGAATTTTCAGTGCCTATGCACGAGTTAGATCTTGATGGTGCTATGAACTATCTGCATCCAGTAGCGAGGGATCTACGCCTATTATCTCTTCAAGGTGAGGCGTCTCAAGCCGACCTACTTAACTACAACCAAGCGTTATGTGATTTGTTAACTCGGAATACCAACTTTATCGTGGAAGACTTTTCAGGAAGTGTCGACTTTCAGGTTGATTGCAAGTTACTTATTGAAAATTACGATGTGGTTACCCTTGTTATCGAACCTTCGGTCGCTGCGGTAAGGAAAGCGAAATCACTAATATCTAATCTTGACTCGATCCGTGACGCGACGCGAAAGCGTACGCGAATTATCATTGCTGTGAACCATCATAGACCCGATAAGAGCTTTGTAATTGAGCGAAATGAATTGGAGAAGTATCTCGGTTCGAGCGTAGATTTAGATTTTGATTATTGCAAAAACTTACCTCACCTCCATGTAGACGGGAAAAGAGCATATAAGCATGATAAGCATATCAATCACTCAATTGAGCAATTGGTGCGTCTTGTTAATGGTCAGCCTGTTAGTAAAAAAGGTCTACTACATAGGTTGGGCATATTATGATTTCAAATAAAGAAATTTATGTAGCCTTTCGCTCTCAGATATTTGAGGCGCTTGACCCTGAAGCAATTCAAACGTTATCTGAGCGGGAAATCGAAAATCAAATCCGAAGTGCGGTGGACGTATTAGCCAATAGTTTTGAAAGACCAATAACCGCTATGATGAAAAGTGGTTTAGTAAAAAGTATGATGGATGAATTGTTTGGTTTAGGACCAATTCAACCACTGGTAGAAGACCAAACGATTACCGACATTATGATTAATGGTCCTTCTGATATTTTTTATGAGCGGGATGGCAAAATCCATCGTTCTGACATTTCATTTGTTGGTGAAGAACAAGTTTTAGCAATAGCAAAACAGATTGCTGCTCGAGTTGGGCGACGCGTTGATGAGCTTTCTCCTACGGTTGATGCCCGTTTAGAAGATGGCAGCCGGGTTAATATTGTCATTCCTCCTATCGCACTCGATGGAACTTCCATTTCAATTCGTAAGTTTCGTGAACAACATATCGGCGTAGAAGATCTCGTAGATTTTGGTTCTATGACATTGGATATGGCGCGAGTCTTGTCTATAGCTTCACGTTGTCGAATGAATGTACTCATTTCAGGAGGCACAGGCTCGGGTAAGACAACACTGTTAAATGCACTTTCTCAATATATCACTGAAGATGAACGGATCGTCACCATTGAGGATGCGGCAGAGCTGCGTTTACAGCAACCAAACCTGGTGCGGTTAGAAACCAGAGCGGCAAGCATTGAACATACCGGTGTCATCACACAAAGGGACTTAGTCATTAATGCACTTAGGATGAGACCTGACCGAATTATCCTAGGGGAGTGTCGTGGTCCCGAAGCATTCGAAATGCTGCAAGCAATGAATACAGGTCATGATGGCTCGATGTCAACATTGCATGCCAACTCTCCGAGAGATGCGATAAGTCGTGTAGAGTCAATGATCATGATGGCTAATTTGAATCAACCTCTTGACGCTATTCGTCGTTCGATAGTCAGCGCTGTTCAGATCATTATTCAAATAAGCCGTTTAAGAGACGGTACTCGGAAGATTACCAGTATTTCTGAAATCGTTGGGTTAGAAGGCGAAAGTGTTGTGATGGAGGAGCTTTATCGATTTGAGTACCAAGAGTCGGGCTACGGTGAAGCAGTAAAAGGAAAGTATGTCACCGAAGGTATTATGCAGCGTTCTGAATTGGTTAAAAAAGCACAATTTTATGGCTTGTATGAAGAGTTAATGAGCTCGTTCCAAGGAGCAAAATTATGATGATTTGGCTGTCGCTTTTCCTATTTGGTGTTGTTGCTATCTTGCTTATTACTGGGAAGAAGCATCATATTGCAGATTATTTCCCTGAAGGTGAAATAGGTGAAGAGTCAGCTTCTGCGATTAATGTCGGTTCGTTGGTTCCCAAAAAGGGGTTGAAACGTGCACGAGAATCTTACCGTTTTTCGGCACAATCGCTAGGACCAAAAGCGAATCTATTTGTGATGCTTTACCTCGCTGCTAGTGCTTTTGTTGCGTGGTACATAGGCTTTCAGTTTTTGAAAAATAATGCACTAGTGGTGTCAATCCTAGTTATGTTGGCTCTCACGTTCATTGGTTATCAATGGTTACTTGGGCGTCGTCGAAAGCAGTTTCAGCAAACCTTTCCGGATGCCCTTAATATCCTGATGAGTGCGGTCTCAGCAGGGGAAAGTTTGATGCAAGCGATTAGCTTTGTTGGACAGAATTTAGATAATGAGGTAGGAAGAGAGTTTAAAAATATGGGGGACCGCTTGAAGCTAGGTGAGTCACCCGAAAAAGTATTGTTAAGAGCCAGTAAACGCTTTCCATATCCTGAGTTTATCTTTTTTACGGTGACTTTAAGGGCAAATATTAGTCGAGGAGGGCAGCTTAGAGGTGTTCTAGCTCGTTTAATCCGAGTGCTAGTCGACGCAAGAACGATGGAAAGTAAAAAAATGGCAATGACGTCAGAGGCGAGAATATCTGCAAAAGTTGTCGCAGCTATCCCGTTAATTTTTGCTTTCATTTTATACCAAGTTAACCCTGCCAATATTGAATTTATCCTCTACGACTCAAAAGGTGTATATATCTTGTATTACGTAGTAGGGAGTGAGTTGCTCGGACTATTCATCGTTTGGTTACTGGTTAAGGCGGTGAAATTATGATGATGTTAATAAGTGTGTTCATAATTTTCGTTGCAGTAGTATTTTTATTTTCTGAAGTTTTTCGTACGCACACTCGTCAGAAGAGACTGTCTGGGCTAATGATGAAAAACCAACCATTAGTACCGGTTAAATCCAATCGAATTATCATTGGTTTTGCTAAAGAGCAAAGAAAAGATTTGGAGCAGAAACTACTCGATGCTGGTTATTACAACAAAAGCCTCGCCAAATATTATTTACCATCGAAAATAGTGGTCGCTGTCGTAGTGAGTGTTGCAATATTTTTTCTTGAAATGACGGTTGTCAATAAGCTTGCGGCTCTGATGGTTTCTATCGTTATGATTATTATTGTACCTGACTTTTTATTAGAAGCTCGGAAGCGTTATATGGTAAAAAAAATATCTCGGAGTTTACCATATTTGCTCGATATGATGTCCGTTTGTGTGCAGACTGGTATGACAATTGAAGCGTCGTTTAGTTATTTACATAAGGAACTATCGGCGTTTGATAAACATTTAAGTTATCAAATTAAAAAAACGTCTGATGCCAGCAAAATACACGGAATAGAGAAAGCGCTTCATGACTTAAACATTCGACTTCCTGCTCCAGAGGTTCAGAGCTTTGTACTTACGATTGTTCAAAACCTTCACTATGGAACGTCTGTGGCTAATATCCTAAGTGATCTAGCAGAAGATATGAGACGGATACAATTACTAAATATCGAGGAAAAAGTAGGGAAACTAGCGGCCAAAATGAGTGTCCCGCTTATTTTGTTAATTATGTTTCCGATTGTCATTTTAATTCTAGCGCCTGGTGTGATGCAGGTCGATTTTAATGTAGGACAGTGAACATGAATGTTAAATGGATTTTGATGCTTATTGCAACGATGTGGTTATCTGGTTGCGCCACTAGCACCGCACCGACTGAGCAAGAGTTGGTGGCGAGTATGCAAAGAGTAGATAATCATGAAGGACTTATTCAGCATTATAAAACGCACCTTCAGAATAACCCAGATGACCTCAAAGTGACACAAGAGTTAGCAGAAGTCTATTTCGGTAAAGGTGATGTAGAGTCTGCAAGATTTTATGCTGATCACCTTTTAGAGCAAGGCGTGAATAATTGGCAGTTGCATCAGTTAAGAGGGCAAATTCATGACAAGAAAGGCGAAAGTGAATTGGCGATTGAGCGCTATATACACTCAACCAGTTTAGGAAATAAAACCAGTGAAATTCATGTTCTATCGGGAATTTCATACAGTAAGTTGGACAACTTTGAATTAGCAAAAAAGGAATTTAATCAGGCGAGATTAAAAGGACATAACGATGTCACAGTGAAGAACAATTTGGCAGTAATTTTTCTTGCACAAGGAAACTATGTGCAAGTGACGGAGTTGTTAGCCCCTGTTTTCAAGGAGAATCCAAATAATGAGGTGGTCAAGGCGAATTTAGCGATAGCTTTTTTCAAACTTGGTCAATTTGGACAAGCAAGAGAACTCTTGGATGGTGACTATACCGAATCGCAAGTGTCGTTAATTTCAAGACAACTCTATGAATTTGATGGTTAGTTGTTATGTGTGCTCAAAAAAAGCGTCAGAAAGGGGTAACAACAGTCGAGTTTGCAATCGGTGCTATGGTGTTGATTCTTACGACGTTGATGATATTCGAGTCGAGTTACCACATTTATGTGAACAATCTTGTCGATTATGCATTACGAGAAACCGTGCGAAATACCCAGTTTTATGCGGGTAGTAGCACTCATGATAACTACAAAACTCGTATTGATGACTTGGTGACTGGAGACGGCCATTTATGGAATTTTATGGCTCCGCATGAAAATTTTACATTAACAGGTAAATACTTCAATTCTTACAGCGACTTTGTGAATAATACTGGGCTATCAGAAGATGATGAAGGGTTTACCGGAGCATATACCTTAGCTGAACTGACGTTGTCATATGAGTACACGCCTATTATTAACATTTTTGGTAACGGACCACAGACTATTTCAAGAACCACCGTGTTAAACCTTGAGCATGAGGGGTGGGAAGAATGAATAACAGTAAACGAAGTCAGAAGGGCGCATTTGCCATTGAGCTGACCATGGTTTTGATCGTGTTTCTCGGAATTTACCTTTTTATGACTGACATCAGTCATAAATTATTGGTTCGTTCTCAACTTGATCGTGTGAGCTTTGCGTTAGTTAATATTTTGAAAGAACGAACAAGGTTTTATGGAGGAGTCGCGACATTAAATGATTCTGACCGAGATGATATGCAGGCGTTGGCGTATAGAATGCTCGGAAAAGAAGAATCAGATTTGGCGATTAAGATAGAAGCCCTTCACAATAAAACGAGCGTTGACGTCTATACAAGTGCACCGTATGAGGCATTAGGTTGTCAAGCTACCGATATATCTGAAAAAGGTGCATTGGCTCCTGTAGAAGAAGGTACGATTTATTCGTTGTATCAAGTGACGTTGTGTGACCAAGCGGATTCTTGGTTTGCAAATTTTTGGGGAAACTCTGGAACACCTACTTTCACGATCACATCTAGTTCAGTAGTGGCGGGGAGGTAATATGAAGTACCGAAATGCGTTAACACGAAATAAGATGAAGGCGCAGCGGGGAATCGCCGCTGTTTGGATGGCTTTTACATTGGTACCTGTTCTGGGAGTGACGTTCTGGGCAGTAGAAGGGACGCGCTACATTCAGGAAACTAACCGATTAAGAGACGCCGCAAAAGCGGCTTCAATAGCTGAAACGATTGAAGATAAGCGTGATACGTATGCTGCTGATGAACAGAGGATCTCAGGTGCCTATATTCATGACTACGTACGTAATATTCAAGTTTCTAATGTCGCCGTAGAGTGGGTTCATCAGCCACAAACAGATACACAAGATGAATACATACAATATTCAGTCAATGCGACGACGACTCACAATTCATGGTTTTCAAGCGATCTTATTCCTTCCTTTGATACAACTGAAGATTTAAACGGTATTGGTGTTGCAAAAAAATACCCAATCATTTTGGGTGATAAAAATATCGACATTGTTTTTGTTTCTGACTTTTCTGGCTCAATGGGTTGGCAGTGGGGAAGCAGTTCATCTTGTACCAGCTCAAACTGTAAAATTACTGACTTAAAAGTGGCAGTGAAGGCGATAGCAGATAAGTTGCTTTGTTCTGATATAACCTCGGATCCTGTAACGGGTGAAGATGCATGCAGTGATGACGACCAAAGTGGGCTATCCAGTAAGTTAGATAATCGTATTGCAGTTGTACCTTTTAATATTCGGACGCGTGAGACGAATGATTCAGGCACTGAATTTGCAGTTAGCCAGCTACGATATAGAGATGATGTTGACACGTCTGATTCTGAACGAAGCTATGAACAGGTGAACTGGAATAAATGGAGAAAATACAGTTCAGAGGAAGTTTATGATTGTTCAGAAGATCAGAGTGAGTGTCCAAATCAGAAGTCAGGTGAGAGAAAGCAAGCGCAACGATTGGTGAGTATCTTTGATATCGATGAGGACGATGATAATCGTTCATATCATGCAGATGTTTATGATTACGTGAACTTTTCACTTACCGTTAGTGAGATGTTTGAGAGTACTTTTCCTGATTTAAAAACTAAATATCGAGTCACGGATAATGAACTTTATCGTGGTTATGGGAGTTCGAGTGTTGGCCAGTTTTTTAGTATCGCTTTGACGAGCGATAGGGATAACATCGACCAAATTGACGATATGTTTGCTAGTGGTAGTACAGCCGCATTCCAAGGAATGTTAAGAGGATTTCAGCATCTTGCTGCTGGTAAGCCTGACACGACAGACGAAGATGAGCTTGCCACTTATGACGAAAAAATCAAAATGGTGATTGTTTTAAGTGATGGTGTGGAAAGCCCCAATAATGGGATATTGAGTGCTCTAGTGACAGAAGGGATGTGTGATAAGGCACGAGAAGAGATACCGGGTTTGTACATCGCGGTTATTGGTATTGATTTTCAGGCATCGGAACAAAGTGGTTTTCAAGACTGCGTGATCGATGTTGATGAAGACATCATTGATGTGACTGATACCGATGATTTTATCGAAGTATTGGAAGAGTTAATTAAAAAAGGATCTCGTGGTACAGGTGTAACGAGACTGTATGGGTGATTAGGAATGTCAAAACTAAATGCATTGATTGCAACCAGCGTATTCGTGTCTTCTTTTGCCTTAGCAGAGGACCCCAGTACTTTCATTAATGAATATTGTGGAACTAAGCACTATGAATATTCCCACAAGATCACAATCGGAGAGATAACGGGGGTTGGCTCTCATCGGCAAGGTTATATACAGGTGACTGAGACAAGTAATGACGATGAACTAAAAATGTTGTTACTAAAACGCTCATCCTTATTGACTGATCCAAGTGACTGCCTTACTTACATCTCAAATCTCGGCATTGCTTCGTTTGGTGAGGCGACGGATAAAGGGTACTTGGTCGCACGGGTACATTTTGCATTTGATAAATATCATCTTACACCGCTAGCTAAAGATGTGTTGTCAGGTGTTGCACGACAACTTGCTGACAATAACTTTCAGGTGACAGTTGAAGGGCACACAGACTGGGTCGGTAGTGAGTCTTACAATCAAGCCTTAGGTCTCAATCGTGCTCAGAGTACCGCAGACGAACTCTATGCGTATGGTATTGAGAAACAAAATACGACATTGAAGTCTTTTGGTGAGTCAGAGCCAATAGCATCCAATAAATCCAAAGATGGGCGATCTCAAAATCGACGCTCAGATGTGTATATTCCGGTGGAAGAGCCTGAGGGGGATGTGTCCAACCCTGCACCATAATCTCCATTAATAATAAAACCAGCGATGAATGCTGGTTTTATTATTAGAAGGGGAGGGTACTACAGTGATATATGAGCTTACTCAAACCATTTTAATTTATTGTGCAATTGCGTCACGCCACCAACGACGATAAGGGCAGGGCTTTGCGCTTCGCTCGCCATTTGTGGCAAGGTGTGGAGTTCACCTTGAAATACGCGCTGCTCCCTGCGTGTTCCATTTTCAATAATGGCGCAAGGCGTATTAGCTTCTAAACCGTGAGAGATAAGCTGTTTGGTAATATGACCACTTTGCTTTAAGCCCATATAGAAGACTAACGTGTTGTTCGATTGAGCTAACGCACTCCATTCAATCTCACGCCCGTCTTTTTGTACATGACCAGTAATAAATTGTACACTTTGTGCATGATCTCGGTGGGTGAGAGGAATACCTGCGTAAGCGGTGGCGCCTGCAGCCGCAGTAATGCCCGGTACCACTTCAAAGTTAACGTCATTTTCTGCCAACGTTTCCAGTTCTTCACCACCGCGGCCAAAGATAAACGAATCCCCACCTTTAAGCCTGACGACTTTTTTCCCTGCTAAGGCATTATCAACTAAAATTTGATTAATTTGTTCTTGAGGAACACAGTGAAAATCGAGTTTTTTCCCCACATAGATAAGTTCAGCATTAGGTTTTGCTAGGGCAAGTATTTCGGTTGAAACAAGCCTATCGTAAACCACAACATCTGCGGCTTGAATGACACGATAGCCTTTTACGGTTAATAAGTCAGGGTCGCCGGGGCCTGCACCAACCAATGAAACAAAGCCGCGCGTTATTGGGTTAGGAGTGGTGGTCATATAATACCTATCCGTCAAATTTGATTATAAAGAGTAACACTCAAAAGACTGAATAGAGTCGCTACTTTTTATCGCCAAATCAAGTTAAGTGCAATCTCACGCTTGCGTGGGACTGCACTTATTATGTTAATTATTACAGTGTCAGCTACTTAGTGCTTAGTGCAGGTTCAGCATTAACAGCAGTCTCTGTCTCTGCATTGATTGCTGGTGCTGTTTTAGCGTGCGTTAAGTATAGAGGAATACACGTCATCACTAAACCACCAACGATGTTACCTAAAATAGTTGGGATTAAGTTGAAATTTAGCCACGTTGCAATACCAAAGTCAGCACCTAAAATCATACCCAGTGGGAATAGGAACATGTTAACAACCGTGTGCTCAAACACTAATGCGAAGAAGATGAAGATAGGGAACCACATCATTGCTACGCGTCCTGATACAGAGCGTGCCGTCATGTTACCGATTACGCCTAGGCAAACCATAAGGTTACAAAAGATGCCACGTACAAAACAGGTAATCCAGCCGTCCATACCCATGTTTTCAAAACCTAAGCTGCGAGCCGTAGAAACAGCGATGAATTTTTTTGCTACTGCGTTAAGTTCAAGAGAGAAGTTGCCTGTCAGCGATACAGCAACAAGGTAAGCGACGATCAAAGAACCGATTAGGTTACCTAAGCCAACAATGCCCCAGCAACGGAAAATACGATTCCAAGTAATACCTGGGCGATTAGCAAATTTAGCTAGTGGCGCTAGACCAAACACACCTGTTACAAGGTCGTAGCCCATTACACTTAAGATAACAAAGCCCACTGGGAAGACGAGTGCGCCAACAACGCCCATGCCTGTTTGAACGATCGTGGTGATTGCGACCACGACGGCAAGAGAGAGAATGATACCGGCCATCGTACTACGGATGAGTAGATCACGAGTGCTGGTGTTTGTTTTTGCTTCGCCAACGTTGATCATGGTTTGCACGAACTGTGCAGGTTTAAAATCATCAGACATAAAATTGTCCCTATAAAAGTTTAAGTTAAAAGTTAAGATTGAATAGTGATAGGGGCTGAAACGTGTTCTTAGTTGCTAGAACGGACAACCCCTATAGGCTATTTAATCTTTGAAATTAGGCTGAGATTTCTACTTTGCCTTTCGTCACTCGTGTCTTGTACGCTTTTACGCTAAAACGTTCGTCTTCCAGACATAGACCTGTGCTTAGATTAAAGCGTTGCTTCTTTAGCGGGCTTGCTACCCAAAGTTCCCCTTGGTGTTCACAAGTCAAACCACGAGAGAGCACGTTTGAGCGAGCAAATGGGTCCATGTTACTAATAGCAAAGACTTCTTCGTTATTTCTTGGACGGAAGATTGCTACTTGTTGTCCATCAATCAATGCACAAACGCCAGTTCCAGGAATGATGTCTTGGATATCGCATACTTTTTGAAATGCCATGATTATTTCTCCAGCTCTACGTGTAGGATGTCGCCCTTAGCATCAGGGTGCTTCTCTGTGTAAGTGGCTGGACGGTGTTGTTCACGCTCTTGTACGAAAACAACATTGTCATCACGTAAATCACTGTTAATGAAGTGAGCAAAACGTTTATGTTGAGATTCGTCTTCAACCGCATTTGTCCATTCACAACTGAAGTTACCGATAAGCTTCGCGACGTCTGCTTCAAGCTGCTCATTAATGCCAAGCTTGTTGTCTACAATCACTTCGCGAAGATAATCAACACCACCTTCCATGTTGTCCATCCATACAGAAGTACGTTGTAATGGCGCAGCGGTACGAATGTAAAACATCATGAAACGGTCGATGTATTGGATCAATGTTGCTTCGTCTAAGTCAGAAGCTAGTAGGTCGGCATGACGAGGTTTCATACCGCCATTACCACACACGTACATGTTCCAACCTGCATCAGTTGCGATGATACCTAAATCTTTACCTTGCGCTTCCGCACACTCACGAGTACAGCCAGAGACACCAAACTTCATCTTATGAGGAGTACGAATGCCTTTGTAGCGATTCTCGATACGAGAGCCAAGACCGACAGAGTCCTGCACACCATAACGACACCATGTTGAACCAACGCAAGTTTTCGCCATACGCAGTGCTTTTGCGTACGCTTGTCCTGTTTCGTAACCCGCAGCAATTAATTTTTTCCAAATGGTTGGAAGATCATCTTTTTGCGCGCCAAATAGGCCAATACGCTGTGCACCTGTCACTTTGGTATATAGGTTGTATTCAGCCGCTACTTCCGCCAGTACCTTAAGGGCCTGTGGTGTGACTTCGCCGCCAGCCATACGAGGAATGACTGAGTAGGTTCCGTCTTTTTGGATGTTGCCGAGGAAGTTATCGTTAGTGTCATGAAGCTTAACCAGCTCAGGCTTGAGAATATGCTCGCCCCAGCAAGACGCTAGAATAGAACCCGCTAGTGGCTTACATACTTCACAGCCGTAGCCTTTGCCGTGCTTTTCTAGCAGCTCTTCGAACGTTTTGATTTCTTCAATACGAATCAGGTGGAACAGTTCTTGGCGAGAGTAAGCAAAGTGCTCACAAACGTCATTTTTAACTTCAATACCTGATTTGGCTAACTCAGCATTGAGTACTGAAGTCACAAGTGGAATACAACCGCCACAACCAGTACCTGCACCCGTGACTGCTTTGATATCACCAATGGTGTGGTGACCATCAGCAACAGCTTGAGCTATTTTGCCTTTTGTTACGTCGAAACAAGAACAAATAACCGCTGTTTCAGGCAGTGAATCTGCGCCTAATGATGGTTTTTCTGCACCCGCGTGAGCAGGAAGAATTAGGGTGTCTGGGTGTTCTGGAAGCTCGATGTTGTTGAGTTTCAGTTGTAATAAGTCACCATAATCCGACGTGTCACCGACCATTACTGCGCCAAGTAATTGCTTACCGTCTTCAGATACAATGATGCGTTTATATACTTCTTGTTCTTCGTTTTGGTAAACGTAACTTTTACAGCCTGGAGTACGACCGTTTGCATCGCCAATCGATCCAACTTTTACGCCAAGAAGTTTTAACTTCGCGCTCATGTCTGCACCTTCGAACTGGCTGTCGTTGCCAACAAGGTGATCGACAGCCACGGTTGCCATCTTATAACCTGGAGCAACGAGGCCGTAGAATGTACGGTTCCAAGAAGCACATTCACCAATCGCGTAGACGTCGGCGTCGGTAGTTTGACAGTGGTTATTGATTTCAATGCCGCCACGCGGTGCAATGCCAAGTCCCATCTGACGAGCAAGTTTGTCTTGTGGACGAATACCTGCCGAGAATACGATGAAATCAACTTCTAGGTCTGTGCCGTCAGCAAATACCATAGTGTTACGCGCAGTCTCACCTTCAGGCTTGATCTCTAGCGTATTTTTACTGGTATGGACTTGAACGCCCATGCGTTCAATTTTGTTACGAAGTTGCATACCACCTTGAAGGTCAAGTTGCTCTGCCATTAGTACTGGCGCAAACTCGATAACGTGTGTGGTGACTCCTAGTGCTTTCAATGCACCAGCAGCTTCTAAGCCAAGTAAACCGCCACCGATAACAACGCCGCTTTTACTTTTCTTGGCAGTCGCTTCAATCGATTTAAGATCCTCGATAGTACGGTAGACAAAGCAGTCTTTACTTTCATTGCCTTTGATTGGCGGGACAAACGGGTAAGAACCGGTTGCTAGGATGAGCTTGTCGTACTTGATTTCACGACCAGTACTGGAGTAAACGATTTTATTCTCACGGTTAATGTTTATCGCGCGTTCGCCGATTAACACATTAACACCGTGTTTTTCATAAAAGCCTTCTTTAACTAAAGAAAGTTCGTCAGCCGTATGGTGAGAGAAATAAGAGGAGAGGTGGACACGGTCATAGGCGACGCGCGGTTCTTCGCAAAAAACGGTAATGTCTAAGTTGGACACATCGGTCTTGTCGACTAAGTCTTCAAGATACCGATGACCGACCATGCCGTTACCGATCACGACAAGCTTCATCTTGCTCATATTAATACCTAAGGGTTATTCTTCAAGTCTACGCGCATTGTTAATTGTGAAAGAAAATTAATATATGATGTAAATCAATTACAGAAATAAACTACTCTAAAGGGGTAGATGATTTGAGTAACTAATCGCCAAATTGATGGAAGATGGGGGTTATATGCGGTTGTTTCGAATGACAAACGGTTAAATTCGACCGTTTGTTAATAATGCTCATATTCTGAGACGTTACTATTAGTGATATTTTTACTCATATTGTAATTTACTTACATAAACCCTTTTGTTTGTGTGGTTTATAAGGAAAAGCCATAACTATATGGGATTTTATTCTATAAACCTTAGCTCACATTATCCTAGCTTATTGGTAATAACATTATAAATAAAGTCAGTTGGTAGACGCTTAATCGTGACATGATTTACAAGGAGGGAATATGAATATCTTTCATATCCAAGTAGTAATCATTACCTTTGTCCTCGCCTTATTGGTTGGTTGTAATGGCAGTGGCGGAGATTCAAAGACGAATACACAGAATCAAACTATACCCACTTCTCAGCTGACGCTGCCTGAACAACTGGAGGTAGTGACCAATGAAAACGAATAATGTAATTCTTATCTTACTTATGTTGTCGCCTTTTGGTCTTTATGGCGCTTATGACGATACGGATACTGAGTACACGTTAGCGGAGCAACGAACTCATGTTTGGAATGAAGCGCTAGAGCCGATTGAGCTGGTGAATAGTATTTTGTGTTTTACTGCTCAATTCAACAGTGTTGAGTTTGCGAATCAGGGGGCTTACCTGGTGTTAGCGGACGAATCACTTTGTTTTGATGAGGAAAAATCAGGTGCTACTGGTCAATCGTCGGGGGGAGGTAATCAAACGAAATTAATGAAAGCGGTCAGCACTGTTGAGCGTATTTCAGATGATGTCCCTTTGGACGTGAGTGTTTGGCTTCCTGATATGGGCAAGAGTGACGAAGGAGAGCAAGCCATCAAGTTCAAAGCACAAATACGAGATGGAGCAACGGAGGCGAATCCGTTTGGTGACTTTACTTTTAATTTTGATTTTTTTGATAACTTTGCTCAAAACAATCAATCCGGTGGCGGTGAAGTTAAAACGATATCTGGGCTAGAAGGAAAAATAGGATTTACGTTATATGAACAAGGTAATCATGGCGGTAATGAAAGCTATAAACAATGCGCGAGTGTCGTCATGTCTGACGACCGCACTCACGGTGTCGCACTGACGGGAAGAGAGTATTCAGGTTCCAATGGCAGTGGGGGACAATCTTTTGCATTGGCGTTTAATGAAAACAGAGTATTAGTACAAAGTACAAATGGTGGGTTTGATGATTTGCCTTATAAATCTGGGGATCATGTTACTGCCACACAGTGCCTTAGCCGAACTGAGTTAACCGCCTATGTTCATCGCTATGATTTATATGACTCTAGTACGGGCGAAGTGGTGGAAATCAATAGTGGTTTTCCAATTCGCTATGACTCGACCGATAACGGTAATCCCGATAGTTATGGGTTTGTTGGCTATTGGGGGATTTGGACTGAAAACGGTCATCAGTTCAACCACGGTGATGGTGTGATCAGAGAAAGTGATAATCAGCAAGAATCATTCACAATTGTCGCCGCGCCAGGTCGCCTTATCAAAAATAGTGTCAAGTCATTGGCTTTAACGGAGCTAGACGGTATTGATTTCCAATATTGGGATGATGCTGTGTATCAAGATGGTTCGTTTGATCAATGGGTAGTGAATTATAGTAATCAGCAATTTGTGAAGGTTGCTAAGTTGTCTTGGCAAGATAATGGTCCGAGCATTGTTCAACTTGACACACCGATTGCCATTTCGTTAAACGCATACGACAGTCTTCATATGTATTCGGAGCAACTTGGTGGAGAAGTGAAGTATTTAAGTGGTGAAGACAACATGACTTATTATGTGCAAACGTTTATCGACGGTTCCCAAAACGGTGATGCGCAAATACCAAACAACGGCACTATCACGCTCACTTGTTTTGACAATTGCCCAATTGGTAACATTGATGCGCAACATGTCGCCGAGTATTGGGGGGAAAGTAGCCCATTCGAAACGGGCAATGACGCACCGTACAGTTATACCTTCTCAATTAGTGGCGATAATGCGTTAACACTGGTGAGTGTCGCAAGCGGCGAGCGAGTTGCGTTTGACTCTGCTGTTACCACAACCATGTTAGAATCGACGCCTCACCATTGGGGGGTAAGAACGGGCCCTATGGTACTTTCAAGTCAATCGGTAACGGACTCGTGGAAAATGTATGACCCACAAATCGTTCAAGAGTTTTATGTCTGGGAAACGGGGCTAAACGAGTGGAACCGATTAACGACAGTACGAGATGGTAATGGCGATATCGTTAGCTTTGATCGACCCATTCAATTTAGTTATATCCATAGTTCACTCAATGACCGTAGTGGCGATGCTGGCGATTATGCTAGCCAAACGTTTATGATTAATTACGGTGGTAACGGTGACCTTTGGGGGATCCCAAGTATCAAAAACGGTGAGAATAGTCACTATCGTGCGGCATTCTCAATTAATGATGGTGTGTTAATGGGGGGGTCTCAGCAATATGTGATTAAAGCTCGAGAAATCGAAGAATTGATGACGCCGTTATCCAGCTCAGAGTGCAGCACACTCATTCTGCAAGATCCTGCTGTTGATGTGCCGACGTCAGTTACGGGTAGTGCTGATATTGGCAGTATGCCTTTTGTCGAGGGGGAGCCGGCGGTTATTGCCGGTGTGACTCAATAAAAGGGTAAGGCATAGAGATGGATTAGCAATGGAGGCAAAGGCTCCTGTTATAGGAGCCTTTATTTTAACCTAAGAATAGCCATACCCCGACGCCACACATTAATGTACCAGCGATACGATTCATGGTCTGTACGTTGTTTGCGTTTCCAAGTGTGCGTTTTAACCCTTTGCCGCCAGTGGCATAGATGGTCATACAGACAAATTCACTTAGAAGGATGATTCCTAGCATGATAGACACTTGTCCAGTCATAGGTTGGGATTGGTCGATAAACGGTGGTAATAGCGAGATCATGAAGGCCCAACCTTTCGGGTTAGCAATGGCAGTGACAAAACCCTGCATGACTAAGTCCCAGTCGTTGTGTGCTTTTTCATTGGTTGAATCGGCTGAAATAGCAAGCTTGCCTTTTGAACGCCACATTTGAATGCCAAGATAAAATAGATAACTGGCACCGACGGTTTTAAATACCACGAAAATATCTGGATAACGCAGCATAACGGCCGCGACGCCAAGTATGGCCGCAAGCGCTACTAACGCAACCCCAACCAGCTCGCCTATCATCATCCATAACGTTCTACGATACCCAATACTCATACCCATTGTCAGTGCAAGTGTCATACACATTCCTGGCGTAATAGAGACAAAGAAAAAAGTGGGGATGAAAATACTGAGTGTTGACAAGTTCATAGCGTTCAATTGATAAAGAAATCAGTTTGCTATTTTTAACAGAGTTGCGGAACAAACACTATAGAAAGTACGTAAGATAGGTAAACAAAGTCCCTATCAGAGAAAATATGACGTTGTGTAGTGGACAGGGAGCAAGTAAGGGTTGCCCAATCCCTATGGGCATGCCTAGCCATAGACATTATTATTCATGTTATCGCACGACTATTGCCAGCGGAAGGTGTAGATTATTTTACCGGCATATCGGTATTTTTTTACCGCAAAGAGTCGTTCAATATAGTTACGTTTCACTCTTTCCATTATTGCTTGTGTATCCTCTATGAAATAGGTGGTAGACGGATTATTGAGAAACTTAGTACCAACTTCAAAATAGGTACTCTTCGTTTTTCGAATATCGTGATAAATAACGCAATTTTAAAAATGCGAAGAGTACTAGGAGTATCCCAAATTGGGGTCGAGAAGAGTGCGATAGGTAGCTTATCTAGTGAAATGCGTTGTTATTAGATACCCATAGAGAAGAAGTGTCGGCTTGTCTTGGCTGTTAGTTTTAATGAACGTTTTGACATAGGCACATCAAGCCCTCATGGTGTAACAGTAATCCAATAAAGTAGAAAGGAATCAAAGAAATGGAATTCAAAAATACCATTCGTCGAGTGAGCACGCTGCTTATTGTTAGTGGTGTAGCGTTGGGCATCTCTACTGCGCAAGCGGCCCAAGAGGTTTACCGGTTAAAGTTGGCTGAAACTTGGGGGCCTAACACGCCAATCTTGGGCGACGCCAGTAAAAATATGGCTAAGCTTGCCAAGGAAATGTCAAATGGGCGACTAATTATCCGAATTGACTCTGCCAATAAGCACAAGGCGCCACTCGGTGTTTTTGATATGGTGAAATCTGGACAATACGATTTAGGCCATTCAAGTTCGTATTACTGGAAAGGGAAGGTGCCAAACACGTTATACTTTTCTTCGATGCCATTTGGTATGACGACCATGGAGCAATATTCTTGGTTTTATCATGGGGGCGGTATTGAGCTTATGCAGCAAGTGTATGCCCCTCATAATCTTTTGTCTTTCCCTGGTGGTAACTCAGATATACAAATGGGGGGATGGTTTAAAAAAGAAATTAACTCTATTGAGGATCTACAAGGTCTAAAAATGCGTATTCCAGGTTTTGCGGGCGAAGTATTAGCTAAGGTCGGAGCAAAGCCAACGAATATAGCACCCGGCGAACTATATACTTCTCTGGAGCGCGGCACAATCGATGCGCTTGAATGGGTAGGGCCGGCGTTCGACTTAAGAATGGGTTTCCAAAAAATTGCCCCTTATTACTACACCGCATGGCATGAGCCGGGATCAGAAACGCAGTTTTTGGTGAATAAAAAGGTGTGGTCCAAATTGCCCGAGGACTTAAAAATCATCTTAGAAACCTCATTCCGTGTTGCTGCGTTTGATATGTATACTCAAGCATTGCATGAAAATGCACAAAGTTGGTCGAAAATGAGTACCGAATACCCCAATATTAAAGTTCGCAGCTTCCCGCCTGAGGTCATTAATGAACTTAAACAGGCAAATGAAACCTTACTCAAAGAGCAAGCCGATAATGATGAGTTAGCGAAAGAAATTTTGGACTCGCAGGCAAATTACTTAGCTAAGATGCGTGAGTGGACTAATATGTCGCTTCAAGCGTACTTAAACGACCAAGATTAGCGCGTTCGTATTAGGCGTTGCGGTAAAAGCAAAAGTGGTGAAGTTTTAGTCTCTCGAACTCACTAAGCGCCTAACCGCTGCTAAATCAGCTTTAATAGCCTGAAATTCCGGGGATATTGAGGCTGATTTTTTATTGCTCATCGCGACTGGCATGATTAATAACGCTAGGAATCTTCGCTGAGGTATCTAGTTGTCTCAGACTTACCTTCTTTGGCAAGAGGTACAGCCTCTACAAGCTGAGCGAGTATGTTTATCTAACAGGCTGCGCTGCACTTTACAGTATGCGTTTTTCAGCGCTCGTCTGGCAGAGAACCAATCGTCTGGTTTTTCCAACAGTAAGTACCCATTAAAGCGTTTAATGAGTTGAAGGCGATTTGCCGCGATAAAACGACTATCAAAGCCAATGTCAAAGTACTCTAATGCTTGCTCAATGGATGTAAAGCTTTCAATTGTTTGTTGAATATCTGATTTTTGCATGGTGATTGAAGTTGCCGTTTCTATGGATAAAAATATAACTTGTTTTGGAAAGGGCAACATTGATGTTAACGCAAATTTCGATAACTAGTGTGTATCCCCTTGTCTCATTTAATTAATCACATGTTCAATTAAGTACCGACCAAGTTAGCGACTTTGGCTGCCGCAATTACTGGTACAACAAACGCACTGATTGGTAAAAGAAATCAGTGCGTTGTTCAGTGGAAAAGAAACAAAGAGCGAACGGCTCTTGCCTACATTAGCGAATTACTTCGAGCATGCGAGATCGTAGTCATCATTAGCTTGTTGCAGGTGAGTGAGGTCGGCGCTACATAAGTAGGGTCTGAGAGCCATAAATTTTTCTTCAGGCCAATTGTAAATGTTTAGCGATAGCAGAGTATTAATCGTATCAGTATCAAAACGATATTTTACGTGAGTGGCAGGTGAGCCTGCTACAACGCTATAGGGTTCGACATCTTTGGTGACTACGCTGTTGGCGGCGACAATGGCACCTTCACCAATAGTGACTCCGGGCATTATCATGCAGCGCATTCCCAACCAAACGGCATCGTGTATTCTTGTTGGTCCTTTACTTTGGTATGACTGCTCTATGTCTTCCATAAATGGGTAGAGGCAAAACCAGTCTGATCGGTGGTTATGATTCCCGCCCATAAGAATGATTGCTTCTGCTGCAATACAGACATAGTCACCGATGTAAAGCTTGTCTATCGCCCAACGCGGATCCCACTTCTTGCTGACTGCATCACCGTGTAAGTATCGAATTACGGATTCTTCGAAGCCGTTATCCCAACAATCACTGTAATAGCTGTGTTTACCTTTAATCTCAATGTTTTCGTTTTGCACGACATCATGCAAAAGCTGAAATTTTGACCAATGTTTATTCGTCATTATTATTCATCCTATTTCATTTTTTACCTAACTAAGCGTTACGCAACAGGTGAGTTGCAACGCCACAATGGATGGTAAAAAACGTCAATGAATACGGGGTTGATTCAGTAGTGGATTAAACAACATGACGGATTATTCCTTGTTAGGAAGAGCAGGAGCTCACTTACGCTGACATTAGGACAACATATATTTTCGGTGATAGGTTTTAAGGTGAAATATTCACCAGTACTAAACAAATGACGACTATGCCTGAATTTTCACGAAATAGCTTTATTGTAAAATGAGTTTTTATAAACGAGCACAATGCAAAAGTGAGTTACCCTGTAACTATTGTGTTAAAACAGACAATAGCATTAGGAGTGTGGTGACATATTCGCGTCTTGTGCTGAAGAGGGCGTAGGTGTTCGTCGACTGCGAAGCATAGGCTCGTGTATCGCGATGAGTTCTGTGAGCTTTTGTTTATCTACTACAACGCTTTGCTTTTGCTCGTCATTTTTTGCTTCGTACATCGCAAAATCAGTGTAAATAAGTAATTGTTTGATGCTTAGGTTACTGGTATCGGGTAGAAATACGCCAATAGATGCGGATAGTGCAAGTGTTGTTTCCTTTCCTCTAACTAGAAACTCAAAGGCTTCTAAGTTAGGCAAAATATCATCAAGGTGCTTACCTGAAAGGTTACTGATTGCGACAAACTCGTCACCACCAATACGATAGATATCTCCTTTAATCGTTTGATTAAGACGTTTAGTATAACAGCGTAATACTTGGTCACCGACATTGTGCCCGTAGGTATCATTAATGTGTTTAAATTTGTTTAGGTCAATATAGATGAGATAATTGCCTTTGCCTAACGCTTGTTTTCTAATACGGTTTAAAGCGTGACGGTTTTTAAGCTTGGTTAAAGCATCTCGATTCGCGCGCGAATGGGTAACTAACCAGAAAAATACGCAAACCAATACCAGCAATACAAGTAACGCGATGATCACATCTAAACGCTGCCTTTCTTGTTCTTTTTCATGCAGTTCGCGCCAGTTCGCCGGCGGTAGGTAGCGCTTGCTAATGCTGTCGGCATCAATGAAGTCAAGTGTACGATTAAATAGCTGCATGAGAGCTTCGCCTCGCTCTGTTCTAGGGAAACCGAAGCTAAGCTTAGAACTGTAAAAAGGATAGAAATATCGATCTTCAATGATATTCGATACCTGCTCATCGAATAACATTTTGTTCAGTGTTACTCTATTGGTAACGGCATAATTTATCTCCTTATTCGCTAATCCGGCTAACATCGCTGGGGTATCAGAGTAATAAGTGAGAACTTTATTTGGAAGTAAGCGCTGGGTGATTAGAGCGAATATGTCGTTTTTGACGACCCCGATTTTTTCAGCAAAGAGTTCAGAGATGTGTTTGTGCACTTCTTCTTTATAGCCAATTCGTTTTGCTATCACGCCATCGATAGAGTCAAATGGTCGACTAAAATACGCGAAAGACTTGCGATCTCTTGAAGATGCGATAGGGGTCGTCACATCTCTGTCACCTTGTTTGAGCTTTTCAATGCTGGTAGACCATGATTCATTTGGGTCATAGTTAAACGCACAGGTAAGCATATTCAGCGTACATATCTCTTTGGCAAAATCCACTGCAATGCCTTCCGGTTGCCCTTCTGAACCTGAGAATACGTAAGGTTGGCGCGGGTTTAAGTAGATAGTTATAGGTTTACTTAAGTCTAAGTTCGATGTCTTGATTTTTTGTTTAAGTTGGTTAATTGCAATATCGTTGATGTAATTTTCAATGTACTGTCTTAATTGTTTTTGTACGTGCTCTTGTAAAATAATATCGCTAAATAGATTGAGCAATGAAATATTTTCGGCCTTGTTTGTGATAAGCGACACTGGGGGAATGGTGACTTGATCGTTGATTAGTACGGGTTTAAAGCCAGCATTTAGAAAGTCTTCTAGCTGTAGGAAGGTGCCAATAAACCCATCGATATACCCTGCATTGATAGCATCAAAGGCAACATTGTTATCATTAAAATCCAACACTCTTTTATCAGGGTAATACTTTTGAATAATATCAGTAAATGCCGTGCCCATGGTGGTGCCAATGGTGCCAAGATTATCGAAAGACTGTCCGTCAATACTAAATACGTAAGTTGGCTCTATATTGGTGGGGGGAGAAAAGGCAAAGCGACTTGCTCTGCTTTGTGTGAACGTAATATTGGCAACAAAATCGAGTTCTTTGTTCTCTACAGCACTAAGTCGTTCACTAAATATCGGGTAGTCTAAATACTTGAACGTGACATCGGTATGTTGTTCGATAGTGGAGAAGATAAATCGTGCTAAAAAATCGTGCTTATGAGCCGCAACGACATACGTTTTTTTGAGCTCGTTTGCCGCTGCTTGAGGGGCTTGGAGTAAAATCCAAGTGCTGACCAACAGTATGGCGAGTACTTCAAGAAAACGATAGGGCTTGTTGCTCAATTCCAATGATTCCTTCCATGGTTTGGATTCGACGTTACGCTTAATATTAACGCTAATTTGATATAATACAATGTTAACTTACTGAATATTAAATCCAAATCGGTTGTTAAGTATATAATTTACTTATTCACAATGAAAATACTTTATCGCTCAGTGATTGCTTGGTGTATTGGTGCTATTGAGTATGGTTGCTTGTCATATCGTAGCTACGTGGACTAAATTTTTACGTTGCGTGAATAGCTTTCCCACCATCACTATTTTGAACCAAATATTACATGGCCTGTTAGAGCAGTGATAGTGGGGGAATTATTATGCTAGTTGTTTATTGACGGCATCTAGCTTCATTTTGCTTGATAACTCTGTGGAATGTTCAGCATTGTGTTGGTATATATGAACATCTCGTTGTGGGAACGGAATACTAATCCCGTTGCTATCTAGACTCTTCTTAACACTTTCAGTGACTTCCCAGTACACATCCCAGTAGTCTTCGGTGTTTACCCACGGGCGTACTATGAAATCGACGGAACTTTCATTTAATGTATGGACATATATCATTGGTGCAGGTGATGTTAGGACTTTAGGGTGCTGCGATAGTATCTCATTGAAGATTGCTTTAGCTTGGTCGATATCATCGCTATAACCAATCCCAAAAGTCATATCAACTCTCCGTGTTTTTTCTGCGGTGATATTGTTGATGGTGTCTCCCCAAATCTTATTGTTTGGAATCACTAATCGTTGATTGTCGACGGTTCGTATTGTGGTTGATACTAAACTCATATGATTAACGGTGCCGGATGTCCCAGCAACGTTGACTAAGTCACCTACATCAAACGGGCGGTAAATAAGAATCATCATCCCAGATGCAAAATTGGATAGCGTATCTTGCAGAGCAAAACCAATAATGACACCCGCGACTCCGAAACCTGTCAATAAGGGACCCAGCTCGATGCCGAGTTGTGAAAGTGCGATCAGTAATCCAAGCGCAGTTACGCCTTTTTGAGCGATGGAAACAAAGAAGTCTTGCATCAAAATACTGAACTTCATTGTTGAATGACTGACACTTTTTCGTACCGCTTTGCCTACAATTTTTGCGAATGAACGCGACAGCCATAAGATGACGACGAACACGAATACTTTCACAATAAATGATGGGGTATGCTCCATCGCCCAGTTTTTAAATGCGGTAACCCATTCACTCACCAATCCCATCAGAACACTCAAATCAAGCACGTCTGTGCTGATGTCGCCGGTAACGGTAAATAACAGTTGTTTATATTCGGTCGTGTCTACGCCATAATTTTCAAGTAAAGAAATACTCGATTCCAGACTTAGAATAAATAGATTGATCTGCGCAGAGGTACGAATAGCCTGTTCTTCTAACGCGGCTTTGTCGCCCTCTGACGTATAGGTTAAGCGTTCTCGTGTGTCTTCAAGTTGGCTGTCGAGGAATAGGACACTGTTATAGAGAAATTCAGCCCTTGATGCCAAATCTTTTTCGAGGGATGCTTCTGCTTTTTGAGTATCAAGACCGAGTTTTTTGCCCCATGATATCGTTTGTGATAACTCGGCGTAGTACTCGTCCATTGTTTTAATACGTTTTTGTATTGCGAATTGGATTTCATCTCGTGTGGTGGTATCACCCTTCTTTGATAAAACGGAGAGTCGTTTGAGTTCTTGCTCATTTGCATCTAGCAGAGTCTGCATAAAGAACAGTTGATTCGTCACTATTTGTTGGATGCGTTCATCCGCGACGTCGTCTGTTAGGGACTCCGCGATGTTGTGCCTGATCGCAGAGTTTTTCCTGTGGATGATGCTTTCTTCAAAGCGATTTAGTACCGCATGGCTTGCCAGTTTTTCTATGTCGGTTTGCAAAGCCGACTGTTGGTCGATGATAGTTTGTCCCGCCACGACAAGCGTTGAAACCGCACTACCAACAGCCAATGTTAGCAAGAGTAGAAATTTGCTCTTCATTCGTTTTCCTATATTGATTAGTCTAATTACAACTATCGCTTAGCGATCCAGAAATACGTTTTTTTGATAGCCCAAATCAGTAATTTTGCTGTGGCTTTTAAAGCGGTAAAAGTAAATATTCCGACTGTTGTTATTAGTTGGTTGGTACCAAGAAGTAGTTTATATGCGTCAGTATTTTGAAAATCGCGGTAGGTCATTGCTGGGCTCCTGTTCGTTGGGGTGTATCATAACGAGCTGGAATATTAAGGATTACCATTTTGTGCCAACTCACCATTCACCTGATAGAAACTCACCTAATAGAACTTCAACGCAACAACGTAACGTAATAACAATGCAAAATGAGATAAGTGTAGTGAGGGGGTTGTATAATCCAGTCTGTTGATATTGTGGTCAGGGAAGTAATTCGGTGTTTGTGAAAAGAGAGGTGATGAGCGGGTAAAGCAGTTGAGTAGCTAAAGCAGTTGAATATTAACGTGCTAAGTCACTCGAAAACACGGTCCCTTGTGACTTAGGCTGATGATAAAAATGTTGATGTAAAAATGCGTAAATTAGTCTTGTTTTTGTGCCAGCATTTCCTCGAGGCCACCTGCGTTATGAAGCTGGGTAAACCCTTGTGATTGCAAATAGCGATAGGCTTGCCCGGAGCGGTTACCACTACGGCAATATAAAACGATCGATGTTGACTTATCAACGTGACTAAAGTGCTTTTCAATCTCAGATAAAGGATAGTTGACCGAGTTGTCTATATGACCGTCGGCGAATTCTTGTGGTGTTCTGACGTCCACAAGCATTGCACCTTGTTCAATGAGCTGCCAGCCTTGTTGGGCACGCTCTGTTGCAAGTCCATTAAAACTGACACTTGCCAAACAAAGTGCTGCAAGTAGTGTGGATAAGGTACGCTTCATAACCGGTTCCTATTGGTAAGGGTGTTTACTCAATCATAGTGGTTTGAGTGTTCGCAGTTTGTGAGAACATGATGATTGTCGATGAATAATGACAAAATAAACCTAAGATTGCGGTTGCGCGAGTGTCCGCTCGAGCTGTTTCACCGAATAACTGTAAGTCAGCCATGCGCTTAGACCAGCTAAAATGTTGCCAATAAAGGCCCCGTAAAAGAGTCCTTGGATGCCACCGAGTTGAGAGCCTATCCATAAGCAAGGTAAGAAGAAGGCAAATAGTCGTAGCGTCGAGATAGTCAGTGCGGTTTTTGCTTTACCTAGTGCGTTTGAAATTGACACCATTAACATACATACACCAAGCGGACCTAAACTAAATGGGACAAGGAGTAAGTGATAATGCAGAACTCGATATACGTTATCTTCGCTCGTCATTAACTGCGCTAAAGGTTGCGCAAAAATAAAGGTGGCGATAGCAACCAGAAATTGAAATGCCAAAATATAGATAACAGCGATGTTGACAAGTTTTTTGATGTCTTGCAGGTTCTTTCTGCCTAATAATTTGCCGACCATTGGCGGCATCGACATGGTTAATGCAAGTACCGTTACAATAGCGAAAAACTCATAACGAGACCCGACCGCCCATGCCGCAACAGCAGCCGTACCAAAAGTGGCCAATAATTTAGTGGCGAGCATGGATGACAGAGGTGGCAACAGCTGGCTTACCATCGCTGGCGCCATAATGCTCCAAATAGACTTGAGGCTGGTGACAATGTTGAGATCACTCCAATCAAAAGTTGCCCATTGTTTCCTCATAACTTTCGGTGCGACCACAAGAATCCCAACACCAAAAGCGACGATAGTCGCGATCGCGGCGCCATTGATGCCCATGTCAAAGGTAAAAATGAACAGTGGGTCAAGCGCTAAGTTAACTAGGCTTGTGACCATCATCATCATGCCGGGTAAAACGGTGTTGCCGTTGGAGCGACAAACGCTGTAATAGAAATACAGTACTGCACCAACCCACGAGCTCAACAGCCAAAATGGCCAGTAGCTGTCTATTACGGGATAGACAGATTCAGGGGCACTCAACATGGCCAAAATAGGGTAGCGCAAGAGCCAAATCAGGATGCCAATCGCACTGACACCAAGGCTACCAAACAGTAAAATGAGACCGCCGAGTTGTTGAGCATAGCGTGGATTATCTGCCCCTAAGGCGCGGGAAATAATGGCGGTAGTTGCAATGCCTAGACCAACCTGAATACCAATGATCACCATCTGCATGGGTAGGGTAAAACCTTGGGCAGCAAGAGGTAAAACACCGAGTTGACCAATAAAAGCACTATCTACAAGTTGAAAGCTCATCAGGGAGAGAACGCCCAAAACCATCGGGAGTGTCATTTTGAAAAGTTGTTGAGCGAGGTTTTTGGTGTCTGTATTCACGTTATCTTCTTTTATTAGTGTGTCCAAGAAGCGAGTATTACTACCCGCTTCTTGTGGAATCAAAAGTCTTTTGATTCGTTTAAATCGTCGGCATAACCTTTAGGAGGCGGTGTCCATCCACGTTCTCGAGAATGTTTGTCGTTCCGGTCAACTTTCATGGCGTCTTTAATTAGATCTTCCAACTCCATGAAAAGCTGGCGATAGTTGTTGTCATATCGTGCTCCCTCGGCCACGTTGGTCCAGCCATTGTATAAGGTATCCGAGTGTTTATTTTCAATGGTTTTATAGATGGTTTTTTGTTGTTCCACAAAGAACGGATGAAAACCAAGGCAGCGCATGGCTTTTGAGCCAAGCTCGAGAGCTGAGTGATAGGTTTCTGACTCGATATAGTCGGCGCCAGCCTGTCTCAAACGATAGCCATGGCCTCTATCATAAGCTCGAACTAATACTTTGACGTGAGGGTACGTATGTTTGACGTATTTTACAAGTTCGACGCTGGCCTCATAGTTGTCCATAGCAATAACAAACAGCTTGGCTTCTTCTAGTTTTGCTGTGTGTAACATGTCCGGTTTAGTGGCGTCACCAAAGAAAGACTTAGTTTCAATTTGCCGCATCAGGTCGACTTGTTCTGCGCGAATATCTAAGACGACCGTGTTGACATTATTGGCGACAAGCAATCGATTTACAATCTGACCAAAGCGGCCGATCCCCGCAATAACAACGCTACCTTGTTCATCAATGGTATCTTCTTCGCGATCATTGGTGTCTTTTTCAAATTTCGGCAAAATGACTTTGTCGAAGAAAATGAAAAGTGCTGGTGTTAAAAACATGGAGAGCGCGACAACCAGTGACAATATCTGCGCAATGTCGGTGGGTAATACGTGATTTTGTACGGAAAAACTCAACAAGACAAACCCAAATTCACCGGCTTGAGCAAGGCTGAGAGTAAACAACCAACGGTCACTGCCTTTGATTTTGAAGATCAAGGCTAACCCGTAGAGGGCAGCTGCTTTAATGGCCATCACGCCGAAGGTCAGCGCGAGAATGAGCGCAATGTCGTCAAATAGAATACCAAAATTTATACCAGCGCCTACGGTGATAAAAAACAACCCTAATAATAGCCCTTTAAATGGGTCAATATTCGATTCTAATTCGTGCCTAAACTCACTATTCGCTAATACAACGCCGGCAAGAAAGGTGCCCAATGCGGGAGAAAGGCCCACTAAACTCATCAACGCTGCGATACCGATAACCAGCATTAAAGCTGTAGCAGTGAAAATCTCACGAAGCCCAGAAGACGCCACGAAGCGAAAGAGTGGTCGGCTTAGGTAGTGTCCGCCGACAACAACAATAGCGATAGATATAATGATGACCGAACCATACGCCCAGCCAGGTAAACCTGCGACCAGACTAAATTCTTCGTGATGTTGAGCGGCATCGGTAACGGCTGTTTGTGCCTGTGCGACAAGCTCTGGCAAGGCAAGTAATGGGATGAAAGCTAGCATAGGAATAACAGCAATATCTTGAAAAAGTAAAACAGAGAACGCATTCTTTCCGCCTTCTGTTTTCGTTAGCCCCTTTTCATTGAAGGTTTGTAGCACGATTGCGGTTGATGACAGAGCAAAAATAAGTCCGATGGTGAGTGATATCGTCCATGATAATCCCATGAGTACTGCGATCGTCATGACGACCGCTGTTGAACCACCTACTTGCAGTCCACCAAGTCCGATCAAACGATGTCGCATAGCCCAAAGCATCTTAGGTTCTAGCTCAAGGCCGACAAGGAAAAGCATCATGACAACGCCAAACTCAGCGAAATGCTGAATGGTTGTGGTTTCTTCGCCAACTAAGCCGATTATGGGCCCAATGACCACGCCGGCGATTAAGTACCCCAGTACCGAGCCCAGCCCAAGGCGTTTGGCAATGGGTACGGCAATAACCGCGGCAAATAGGTAAATGAAGGCTTGCAAAAAATATCCGGTCATAGGGATTGCTCCGAGTCTTTTGGCCAGTAGTGGTTGAGTTTGTCTAACGGTTTGGCTATTTGAATGTCAAATTCATCGTTAACTAAAGAGGTCAACAACGCTTTCCATTGCTCTCTATGCTTGGAAATTCTATGTTCTTCTTTGGCTGTTCGAGAGCCAAATAATACCAATGGAGGAAGGTAGATGAATCCAGTTAGATTCGCCATTTGTTCAAGAGGCTGTAACAGCTCGCGAATAGTAAAGTGGTTGTACCCGTCGGTTTGGTAAGCTTCTTCTTTGCCTCCTGCTGAAATGGCACAAAAAAAAGGCTTTCCAACCAAGGATGTGCCACCTTGTCCGTAGGCGAACCCATATTCCAAGACAAGATCTTGCCACTCTTTCAGAATTGAAGGCGTAGAATACCAATACAGTGGGAACTGGAAAACAACGACATCGTGTTCGACTAGCCGTTTTTGTTCTCGGTCAATATCAATATGGTACGTCGGGTATTCTGAGTATAAATCGACAACGGTTACGCCCTGAATATCACAGGCATCTTTGTACATAGGAGCGTTAACTTCAGACCGACGTGGCGACGGATGTGCGTATAGAACCAAGACTTTATTTTTCTTATTTGTCATGAAATTTGACTCACTTCTAGGGTGAAGGTTTAATGTTATTGAACTAATACTTAGTACACAATTTAAGATAATTCAATTGGTTAAGGTATTTCAATTAGTTAATGTTATGACCTGGTCGTGATAGAGTGCCTAGATAAGTCAATAGTAGAGTTAGGATGTATTTAGCATGTTAGACGTTAGGAGATGTAGTGGGTCTTGCGTACCCATTGAGCTACTTTTAGAGGCTGACCCAGACCGTAAGGTCATTGAAAGCTATCGCAATGACTGCACTGCGTTCGTAATATCTGACGGAGAACATAGCCAAGAGAATAATAACCAAACGGTGGCCGCACTTCTGATTTTTATCGGGGTGAATGGTAATAAAAAACATGCGGAACTTTATAATATATCGGTAGCCCCTAACTGGCAGAAGAGAGGGCTAGGTAGTCAGTTGTTATCGACCGCGCTAGAACGCATGGCAAAAGAAGGCGTCACGCGCGTAGAGTTGGGAACGGGAACCTTTGGCTATCAATTAACCTTTTATCAACGCCATGGTTTTAGAGTAGACCGAGTGGTCAAAGATTTTTTCCTCGATCATTACCCGCAAGCGATAATAGAATCGGGTATTCAACATAAAGACATGTTGCGATTAGTATGGTTCGCGCCGGGTCACATAAGTAAGTGAGGATTTGATGGGTAAAATGTACACAGTTCATGCGACTAAGTATGACGAGGCCATTCAAGATAATGCTTATAATGCATTGTACGAACGCCCAACAACATTGGCACTGATTGGTGATGTCACTGATAAAGATGTGTTGGACTTGGGGTGTGGTCCGGGTATTTATGCGCAATTATTTACCGAGCAAGGCGCACGCGTTACAGCAATTGATGCGTCGCAAGAAATGGTTGCCATTACGCGCAGTAAACTCAAGGAACAGGTACACGCTTATGCGCAAGACTTATCGATAGGTTTACCAAAAGAGCACGACGAGCAGTTTGATGTTGTAGTGTGCCCGCTTATGATTCACTATTTGGAAGACCTTAAACCTCTATTTTTAGATATATCACGCGTATTGAAGAAAGAGGGGGTGTTTGTGTTTTCAACCCATCATCCGATTATTGACTTTGATCCCTCTGACAATAACAGCAACTACTTTGCGGTTGAACAAATCACAGAAGACTGGGACACCACGGGAGAGCCAGTTGAAGTAAGCTTTTTCCGTCGCTCACTTACGTCTATTTTTTCTGCGTTAAGTGATTGTAGCTTTGTTATGGAGCGCTTTTCTGAAGGCGTACCGGATATAAAAATGAAATCCGTTGCACCAGAGACGTTTGAAACCCTTTCTCGCCGTCCAAATTTTGTGTTTATTCGTGCCAAAAAGCTCAGCCAATGACGCTAGAAATAAGAAAACTTTTCCAATTAAATAGTGATTTGGTATTGAATTAACAAAAAACGGCTTTTTTTTGCCCAGTAACCCGTTCAAATTACAAATCAATTTGGCTTTGCTGGCGTGTTTGATTACTATGTACAGCTATCAAAAAACACCGTTATGAACACTACCAGTAGGTAGATGAGGATACGATGCAACATCTAGAAGAGATTATTGCTAACGCAACGGCTGCGATTGAAGCTGCCGAGTCGCTAGTCGCACTAGACGAAGTGCGCGTTCAGTATTTAGGTAAGAAGGGTGAACTGACTCTTCAACTACAAAGCCTAGGTAAATTACCACCGGAAGAGCGTCGCACTGCTGGTCAAGAGATCAACAAAGCGAAAGGTGCGGTTCAACAAGCGATTGTCGCGCGTAAAGACGAATTACAGCGCGCAGAGCTTGAAGCGAAACTTGCTGAAGAAACTATTGATGTGAGCCTACCAGGTCGTCGCATTGAGAACGGTGGTCTTCACCCAGTGACTCGCACTGTTGAGCGTATCGAACAGTTCTTTGGTGAGCTTGGTTTTAATACTGAGTCTGGCCCTGAGATTGAAGATGCATTCCACAACTTTGATGCACTAAACATCGCAGACGATCACCCAGCTCGTACTGATCACGATACTTTCTTCTTCAACCCTGATCTAATGCTACGTACTCACACTTCTGGTGTTCAAATTCGTACGATGGAAAACGGCAAGCCGCCATTCCGCTTCATTGCTCCGGGTCGTGTTTACCGTAACGACTACGATCAAACTCACACGCCAATGTTCCACCAAGTGGAAGGTATGTTAGTGGACGAGAACGTAAACTTCGCACAACTTAAAGGCATTCTTAACGATTTCCTTTGTAACTTCTTTGAAGAAGAAGTTGAAGTGCGTTTCCGTCCTTCATTCTTCCCGTTCACAGAGCCTTCAGCTGAAGTTGACGTGAAACGTAAAGATGGCAAATGGCTAGAAGTTCTAGGTTGTGGCATGGTTCACCCTAACGTACTTCGCTCTGTTGGCATCGACCCTGAGAAATACTCTGGTTTTGCATTCGGTATGGGTGTAGAGCGTCTAACGATGCTTCGTTACGGCGTAAATGACCTTCGTGCGTTCTTTGAGAACGACCTTCGTTTCCTTAAACAATTCAAGTAATCCGGGGCAGTCAAACTATGAAATTCAGTGAATCTTGGCTACGCGAGTGGGTTAAACCTGCAATTAACAGCGAAGAGCTAGCTCACCAAATCACTATGGCTGGTTTGGAAGTTGACGATGTAGAACCTGTTGCGGGTGTTTTCACCGGCGTTAAAGTAGGTAAAGTGGTTGAGTGCGGTCAGCACCCAGACGCAGACAAACTACAAGTTACAAAAATTGATATCGGCGAAGAAGAGCTTTTAGACATCGTATGTGGTGCATCTAACTGTCGTCTTGGCCTAACTGTAGCAGTAGCGACAGTTGGCGCAGTACTTCCTGGTGACTTCAAAATCAAGAAAGCAAAACTACGTGGCGTTCCATCGCACGGCATGCTTTGTTCTTTCTCTGAGCTAGGTATCGACGTAGAGTCTGACGGCATCCTTGAGCTGCCAGAAGGCACGACGCTTGGTATGGATGTTCGCGAGCTTCTAGAGCTTAACGACGTCACTATCGACGTAGACCTAACAGCAAACCGCGCAGACTGCTTCAGTATCCGTGGTCTTGCTCGTGAAGTTGGCGTACTAAACCGCGCAGACGTGACAGAGCCAACAGTTGAAGCTGTTGCAACAAGCATTGAAGACACAGTATCTGTTGAAATCAAAGCAACAGACGCGTGTCCACGTTACCTTGGCCGTGTGGTTAAGAACGTAAACGTGAAAGCGGAATCTCCAATCTGGATGCAAGAAAAACTGCGTCGTTGTGGCATCCGTTCAATCGACCCAGTGGTAGACATCACAAACTACGTGATGCTAGAGCAAGGCCAACCAATGCACGCATTTGATCTTGCTAAGATCGAAGGCGGCATCGTAGTTCGCCGTGCAGAGCAGGGCGAAAAGCTAACACTTCTAGATGGTAACGAAGCTGAACTAAACAGCAACACACTTGTTATCGCTGACCACAACAAAGCACTAGCCATCGCTGGTATCTTTGGCGGTCAAGATTCAGGTGTTACTACTGAAACGACAGACGTACTTCTTGAAGCTGCATTCTTCGCACCGGATCACATTCGTGGTCGCGCACGTGCTTACGGTCTTCACACAGATTCTTCTCTACGTTTCGAACGTGGTGTTGATTCAACGCTACAGCTAGCGGCAATGGAGCGTGCAACACAGCTTCTAGTTGAAATCTGTGGTGGTGAAGTTGCGCCAGTAAACGGCAGCGAATCTGAAGCTGATCTTCCTAAAGCAAACGTAGTCGCTCTACGTCGCGCTAAACTAGACAGCCTACTAGGTCACGAAATCCCATCTACAGACGTGGTAGAAATTCTTACTCGCCTAGGTTGTACTGTTTCTGTTGTAGAAGATACGGAGACGACAGAAGCTGGCTGGACGGCAACGTCTCCATCTTGGCGTTTTGATATCGCAATCGAGCAAGACCTAATTGAAGAAGTAGGTCGTATCTACGGTTACGATAACATTCCAAACCAAGCGCCTAAAGCGGCACTTAAAATGAATGACCACAAAGAAGCTAACCAACCGCTTAAGCGCGTTCGTGACCTTCTTGTAGACCGTGGCTACCACGAAGCAATCACATACAGCTTCGTAGAACCAGAACAGCAAAAATTGGTTGTACCTGGTGTTGAGCCGCTAATCCTGCCATTCCCAATCTCTGCGGACATGTCAGCAATGCGTCTTGGCCTAATCCAAGGTCTTCTAAATACCGTTGTTCACAACCAGAAGCGTCAACAGTCTCGCGTTCGTCTATTCGAATCAGGCCTACGTTTCATCCCTGAAGCAACGGCTGAAAACGGCATGCGTCAAGAAATGATGCTTGCGGGCGTTATCTCTGGTACGCGTGGCGAAGAGCACTGGGACATGGCAACGAGCACTGTAGATTTCTTCGATCTTAAAGGTGACTTAGAAGCAATTCTTGAGCTTTCAGCAAACGAAAAAGCATACAGCTTTAAAGCCGCTAAGCACCCAGCACTTCACCCAGGTCAAACTGCAGCGATCGTAGTAGACGCCGGCCTCGAAACTGAGAGAGAAGTGGGTATCATTGGTACTGTTCACCCAGAACTAGAGCGTAAGTTTGGTCTTAACGGCCGTACTATCGTATTCGAAATCGAATGGGCAGCTATCAACACTCGCGTGCTTCCAGAAGCCGTAGCCGTATCTAAGTTCCCTGCAAACCGTCGTGATATCGCCGTTGTTGTTGATGAAGCTGTGGCTTCTGGCGACATCGTTGATGCGTGTATCGCAGCTGGTGGCGAATTCCTAACAGACGCTAAACTGTTTGACGTTTATGTAGGTAAAGGCGTAGAAGAAGGCAAGAAGAGCCTGGCTATTGCACTTAGCCTACAGTCTGTAGAGCGCACACTTGAAGATGCGGACATAGCTGGTTCAGTAGATGCGATTGTCGCTTCAATCTCAGAAAAATTTGGTGCTTCTTTAAGAGATTAATGAGCACTAACTGAAAATAAATCTGAAAAGACGAACCCTTTTGGGTTCGTCTTTTTTATATCAATACAAAAATCAATTTAAAATTCTAGTTGGGTTTAAGACATTTTGCGTAAAATTTAACAGGGGATTAAACGTGTTTCATATTGTGCATTTAGGCGCAACTGACTGTTTTTACTTGTAATTTATCGTAAAAGTGTGCCCTGTCTTAAGGTTTTTATAATTTGTATTGCCAAGTGTTTATTCTGCCGTACTACTTCTTTTTGGTGGTTTGTTTTGCGTTAGTATGGGTTTCGTTTTGTTTTTAGTGATATATCCTGAAATAATGCTAACTCATTGGTTGGTGGCAATAAAGTCCTGACATTTCCATGAAATAAAAAAGTTGGCGAAAATCATAAGGTTGGCTTACACTTTTCAAAGTAAGACCGTTATGTTGTTGATTGGTCGAACTAAATATGTGGTGTTGCTATTGTAGCAGCTAAGTATGAAATAGCTTTGAGGGGAGTTTTATGGCGCTCACAAAAGCCGATTTGGCTGAGAACCTTTTTGAGAAACTCGGGTTTAGTAAACGGGATGCCAAGGAAACGGTAGAAGTATTTTTTGAAGAAGTCAGAAAATCACTCGAAAATGGCGAGCAGGTAAAGCTGTCTGGTTTCGGTAATTTTGACCTTCGAGACAAAAATGAACGTCCGGGTCGTAACCCTAAGACCGGAGAGGATATTCCAATCTCTGCGCGACGTGTTGTGACGTTTCGTCCAGGCCAAAAACTGAAGGCTCGTGTTGAAAACATCAAACTAGATTAGTATTTGATTGTTACAAAAAGACCACGCAATGCGTGGTCTTTTTGTTTTAGGGAAGGTGGTAACTTAATAAGATTAAGCAGCTTGAATATGCGTGGTGATATAGGGTTGCCATGCGTTTTGATAGAGTTCCATTGATTGTCGTCGTAGGCTTGTGATTTGAGCGGTTTCAATATCGTTAAGTGAGCGTCCATGTGACGCAGCATTACGCTCAATACCTTGTATAATTTGATATAAATCGTGTTCGGGGCCGCTTTTTACTTCAGCAATCGCTTTTAGGTGTAGCTGAACTTCAGCGATGATACGAGTTTTTGGAAGCTCGACAAGGATATTCAAATCACGATAGCCAGATGGGTTAGGTGATTTAAATCGGTTCTTAACTCGCACTACTTTCGCTTCTCTGCTTAATGTTTCGAATGCACTAACTAATGACGATACATCATTTGCTATGATTGTTGCCCGAGCGAGATCGGTGATTTGATCAACTTGACCGTTTAATTCCGTGTTTATTTTTTTCAAGGCACGGTCAGAGGATTTCACACCGGCGAAGTGTGACTCTGTTTGAGTTAACAGAGCGGTCGTTTTACACAGAGACTCTAGTTCGTGTTGAGCTTGATGAGATTTACTGTATAAGACGTCAAAGTCGTCGTGTGGTTGCGCAACGCGACTGTCAATGGGGTCAATACCATAAAGACCACTGAGACTATGTTTAAAGTTCGACGGGCTTATCTGGTTCTGTTCTTGGTTCCCTTTCGTTTGGTTAGAATTGGATTGATCAAGCGGTGCCGCAAATGCTGGTGCGCGGCTGAGTACCAGCAGCGTTAGTGCTGCGGCACGGAAAAACATGCTCATGCTCTCTCCTGATTACGTTACAAAAACGGTGTAAAAAAGGGTGCTATAACGTGTGGAGCAGTACTACCTATGATATGGGGTTTTAAATGGCATTACCAAGTCCATATTTTGTAGCGTTGAGTAAACTGTGAAGCCTGTCTCATAGAAATATTACCCTAAGGAGACATGACTTTTTGTCCTCAATCTGTAAACTCTACGTTAATCATTATGCAGATCTAAAATGAATATAAAATGAACGATTATGAACTTTGGCACGATAAATGGGCGGCGAACAAAATTGGTTTTCATCTTGATGATGTTAATCCCTTACTTATCGAGCACTGGAACAAGCTAACGCCAACTCGAGAGCAAAGTGTATTTGTCCCTTTGTGTGGTAAATCAGAGGACCTAGTGTGGCTTGCTGCGCGACATGACAATGTGCAGGGTGTAGAGCTAAGCCAAATTGCGGTTCGTTCATTTTTTTCGGAACACTTTTATACCCCTCTAGTGACTACCTTAAATAGCCAGTTTGAGCTGTATCAGTTTGATGAACTAAGCATTTATGCCGGAGATTATTTTTCAGCTCCAGTTGAAAGTGTCGATTTGATTTATGACAGAGCAGCGCTAATAGCCATCCCCCATGATCTACGAGCGATGTATGTGGAAAAGCTCAAGCAGGTGCTTAAGCCAGGAGGAAAAATATTGCTGGTAACCTTGGACTATATCCAAGATCAGCTAGCAGGTCCTCCTTATAGTGTTCCAGAAGCTGAAGTTGCCGCGTATTTTGATGAAGGCTATCGAATTACTCGTTTAGCGCGAGACGAAGCAGGCAGTGAACATCGTCGTATTAAGCAAGGGCTGACCCGCTTTGCTGAGGAAGTTTGGCTAATTGAGGCTCTGGTTTAGTAAGCTATTAGCCTAGTTATCTTTAGGTATAATGACCTTCAGTTTAACTACCTTTAGTAAAGATAGTCTGAGCCGAAATCATCGTAATTGACGCATAGCCAGTCAGAACTGTACCAGCTGAAGCAGTCAGCAAATCAGCATTCCAATTTAAACGGCGAGAGGGGATTATTCTTCTTTCGCCGCCATTTTGAAGCCGATAAAACACAACGCCAGCATTGTCATCGGTATCAAGGCGAGAGTGATTTCAGTCAAAGGTAAATCAATGAACATTTTGGTGCAGAGCAGGTGTGCACCAATATTGAGTAGCACTAAGGCAGCAGCAATGGTGCACAAAAGTAGTTCTTTCTTAACGCTATTATTAGTCATGCTATTTTCCATCGCAGGCACTTCCTATTGGTGATTGAGAACGGTGATTAAGATCGGTGATTGAGTTGCGGCTAACACCATTGGATTATACGCTCGCGAGCGGCAGCTATAATAGATACAGATTTCTAGTAAATATGTATAACAGTTAGCGTTTAAGGTAGTATGATCGTTACGTTTATCGAAAAAGAGTGTACCTATTGGCCAAGTACGTTGAGCTGGCAAATCAGATTAAAGAGCAAATTCAGAACAATGTCTGGCAAGTAGGGACTAAATTACCATCGCTACGAAAGCAAACCGAGTTGTCTGGGCTGAGCTTAATGACGGTCATGAACGCGTACCAGTTATTAGAGAGCCAAGGCTGGGTGGTTTCTCACTCTCGATCTGGTTATGTTGTTGCTCCTCCGGTTCACGATGTTGCTGAGCTGCTTCCAAAACAGCACCTGCACGAAACGGAATCGGTTGATATTAATGATTTTGTCTTCGATATTTTGCAAGCGAGTCGAAAAAGCACAGTAACAAATTTTGGGTTTGCCTATCCTGAGGCCAATTTATATCCACACAATCAAGTGAATAAATCTCTGGTTCAAGCAGCGCGTAACATAACGACCTCTCATGCCCTCGATAATCTCCCGCCTGGAAATGAAACGTTACGGCATATCATAGCCAAGCGATATGCTGCACAAGGTGTGAATATTCATCCGGATGAAATTGTTATTACCGCAGGTGCGTTAGAGGCGCTTAATTTAAGCCTGCAGTCGGTGACGAAAGCCGGAGATTGGGTGATTGTAGAGTCGCCTTGTTTTTATGGCGCATTACAATCACTTGAACGTCTAAATTTACGCGCGCTTTCCGTTAACACACACCCAACGGAAGGGATTGATCTTGCTGATCTAGAGCATGCCCTCCAAACACATCAAGTGAAAGCGTGTTGGTTAATGACCAATTTTCAAAATCCGCTCGGTTTTAGCCTTTCAGATGAAAAGAAACGTTGTCTTGTTAAGCTACTTCAGCAATACAACGTCTATTTGATCGAAGATGACGTTTATAACGAATTGTATTATGGCGCGGCGAAGCCTTTACCTGCGAAAGCGTTTGATGATAGTGGCATCGTGTTGCATTGTGCTTCTTTTTCAAAATCTTTGGTTGCTGGGTTTCGAATTGGTTGGGTCGCCGCTGGTAGTCGAGCTTTACAGATTCAAAAGATCCAATTGATGAGCACACTGTCAACCAGTGCGCCGGTTCAATTAACACTCGCCGACTATTTGTCGACTCGGCATTATGAACGTCATTTACGGCTATTAAGAAGAAAGCTAGAACAGCGCAAATTTCAGATTTGGCAATTGTTACGCTCACATCTACCTAAAGACGTGCAAGTAAACTACTCATCGGGGGGGTATTTTATTTGGGTCGCTTTGCCTGCTCATGTCAACGCAACAGAGCTCTATAAAATGGCGATTGGCGATGATATTAGTATCGCACCTGGGGAAATGTTTGCAACGACACAACAGTTTCAGCATTGCTTTAGAATGAATGCTTCCCTGGAAGCCACAGACTCTGTCGTAAGCGCTATAGAGCGTTTGGGATTGCTAATTAGGCAATTATTGTAACGGGTCTTACTCGCAATATCTTCCTGATAATAATTAAAGGCTGTCGAGAGACTCGACAGCCTTTATGCTTAGTAAATAACGTTTACTTGTTTTGCGCTATCGATAGCATCGTCAATGGCAGACTCGATAGACTTACGACGCGTCAGGCTGACACCTAAGCGGCGTCGGCCATCGATGTCTGGCTTACCAAATAAGCGAACTTGTGTTTGTGGCGCAGACACGGCTTCACAGATGCCAGAGAAACGAATGTTTTCTGACGTACCTTGACCCAAGATAACCGCGGATGCGGACGGTCCGTACTGTGCAATAGCGTTAATCGGCATGCCAGTAAATGCACGGACATGAAGAGCAAACTCAGACATTTCTTGCGAAATTAGCGTAACAAGACCGGTATCGTGCGGGCGAGGGGAGACTTCGTTAAAGATGACTTTGTCACCCTTAACGAACAGTTCGACACCAAATAGACCATAGCCACCTAGTGCGTTCACCACTTGCTCTGCACTGTACTCGGCTGCTTTTCTAGCATTTTCTGACATGATTTGGGGCTGCCAAGATTCTCTATAATCGCCGTCTTCTTGGCGATGCCCAATTGGTGCACAAAAGTGGACACCATCGACAGCTCTTACAGTCAATAACGTGATTTCATAGTCGAAATCAATAAAGCCCTCAACGATGACACGCCCTGCGCCAGTACGACCGCCTTCTTGAGCATATTTCCATGCGTTATCAATATCTTCTGTCGTTTTGATAACACTTTGCCCTTTACCTGATGAACTCATGACGGGTTTCACAACGCATGGCATGCCTACAAATTCAACGGCACTAACGAAATCGTTATAGTTATCTGCAAAACGATAGGGTGAAGTATTCAAACCTAGCTCTTCAGCGGCAAGGCGACGGATCCCCTCACGATTCATTGTCAGTTTGGTTGCATTTGCTGTTGGTACGACGTTTAGGCCTTGGGTTTCGAGCTCTACAAGCTTCTCTGTTGCAATGGCTTCAATTTCTGGTACGACGTAATCAGGTTGTTCTTTGTGAATCAGTGCCTCGAGTGCATCACCGTCAAGCATGTCTAGTACGTAGCTACGGTGAGCAACCTGCATGGCTGGCGCATCAGGGTATCGGTCACATGCGATGACTTCCAAGCCTAAGCGTTGGCATTCTATGGCGACTTCTTTACCAAGCTCGCCAGAACCTAGTAATAACACACGGGTAGCACTTTCACGAGTTGCGGTACCAAACATATAAGATCCTTGCACATTCTTCAGGAAAATTTGGGTGAATCATACTGGATTTCACAAAGAAAGCAAACGTTTGCGCTGATGAATTATTTAGTTAATGTATGGTGGATTTTTTCGTAGGGAAAGAGGTGTGGCCGCGGCTAAGCCTATGGACACACCAAGATAAGTAGTGACAGAATTATTGAATGTTTATTTGACGATAAGTACGCACTAAATAGACGCGTATTCAACCTGAATATCAGGGTTAATCGCTTCCAATGTGGCTTGAGTGTCGGCAAGGTGGCTAATCTTTCCGGTAGCCAGCTCTACCAATGCCGCAGATTTGATGTTATCGAGCGATTGACCTGCCAATAACAGTTGTCCAAGTGCGACTTGCAGAGGCGGCAGGCTAGGGTTGAAAGCGGCATTCTCCGCATAAGCACCTTGAAAAGTGCGGCCATCGTTAAGCTCTATCGAAACACCGCTGAGGTTCTTGGTATATGGGGCATGACTACGATTGAGTGCGGACACTGCTTTTTCCATTAAGGAACCGACATCATTAATGGCATTGCTGTGTGTCACTGGAGTCATCAATCCTTCGGTGATCCCAAGATCTTTAGGGCCAAACGATTCTGGTAGGTATTCCTGTAATGTCTTTGCGTCACGTTCAGGCAATTGGATAACAAGATCTTGAGCGGTGGTAAGCTCGTTCATAAATTGACGACAGTGACCGCAAGGACTGAAGTTAATGGTAATGTCTTTAACGCCAGTTTCCCCTTTCATCCATGCATGACTAATTGCAGATTGCTCCGCATGAACCGTTTGACCAAGCTGAGCGCCAAGAAATTCCATGTTTGCGCCAAAGTAGAGTTTGCCTGACAAGCCTCTCACGATTGCGCCAACATAAAAGTCGGATATTGGTGCATATGAATACGCCGCAGCGAAAGGTAATAATACTACGCGTAATTCGTTATCGGTGAGCCCAGACACAGACAACAATTCATCAAACTGTGCTGGCGTTAATGTCGCGTCGAAGTTTTTATGAGTGACGATAGGTTTTAGGTATCGGCTAATAGCTTCTGGTGCTTCGGCTAACATTGAATCGAAACGATCCGTCATGCTTGTACCTCTAATTTGGCTAATGTGTTTTTATTCATTCTATGTAACTTAGCAGACAAATAGAGTGATGCTGATCACTCTATTTGATGTAACGTAGGTTAACATTTCACAATTAGAGTGATATCACACCATTTTAGGTTTGGGGTTTACGAACCGAGCAAGGAATGTCACGTAAATCCGAGGGTGTCACATTATTTGTCCTAGCCAAAGCGAAAATGCGAAAAATGAAGGCGCTAACACTGAGGTAATGACACCGCAAATGACCAACGCGAGCGAGCTGAATGCGGCATCTTTTGAATCTTTCTCTGCGCACGTGGCTGTTCCCAGTGCGTGAGAGACGGTTCCCATTGTTAACCCTTTAGCAATTGGGTGAGTCACACCGAGTAATTGATAGAGTGGGTAAGCTAAGATGGCACCAAACAGCCCAACGAGTAAGACGAGGATAGCGGCAATGGCAGGTTCCCCACCTAAATGGCTGGACACTTCCATTGCTATTGGGGTGGTGACAGATTTACCCAGCAGGCTTGCAACTAATGTCATGTCGGCGCCTAACCATACTGCGATTAATGAGGCGGTGAACATTGACCCGATACTACCAACGCTGCAGGCTAAAAGAATAATACGCCAATTGGCTCGAATTTGAGGTATTTGTTCATAGAGTGGATAAGCAAGCGCGACAACCGCCGGCTGCAAGAGGAAACTTATCCATTCGTTGTCTTGATAATAGGTGTCAAAAGGGACGTTAAAAATGACCAGTACTGGAATCAAAATGGCGATGCTAATGAGTAGTGGGTTGAACAAAGGGTTCTTCACTCTCTGGGCGATAAAGCGAGCGAAAAAAAACACAATAATGGTCGCAAAAATCCACATTATTTATTCCCCTTCTTTAGAAAACGGTCAAGGAAGACAGAGAGTCCAATGAGGACGATCATCGTGCCACCAATCGCGCTGGCCAATATAGGCAGAGCGTTGTTAATCAACGTGTCGAAGTGGTTCATTAATCCAACACTGACGGGCACAAAAAGCAAAATCATATAGCGAATAAATGCATGGGCACCAGGCTGTACGACTTTGACTGGAATAACCCCGGCCGCCATTAATAAAAACAGTAATAGCATACCAAAGACACTACCTGGGATAGATACATCGAGCAGGGTTTGAATGGTATTTCCCGCAAACAGTGCAGCAAAAATCACAGTGAATGACACTATATAATGAAGCGCAGTTTTGATCATGGCACCCTCATTTTGGTTTGGAACTAGTGAAAGGTCAGTACTAGTTATCAGTAAAGTTAGCGATTGAATGACATTCAGTCACAGATAAAGCACGTATGGATGCCTTATGAAAAGCCATCCATACGTGACGGTCGGGGTAAATTCTACGAGACTAGCTTTTCAACATAGCGGTAGACGGATTTTAATACGGTCATTTTTTGTTCATCAGATTCGTTATTGAGTACCAGATTTTCAAGATCAAGCATGTAGTTTTCAATTTTGTTTTCAAATCGCTCTCTACAATGGTTTGCCCACTTCAACTGTTCATGTTCGTCGAGTGTCCAAGGATAGTGGCGAGCACGGTATCTGAACAGTAACGGCTCAATTCTTGAGTCACTAAAAGAAATGTCTAGCGCGGCCAAATTATTTGGTTCGGTTTCTAGAATGATATCCATTGCCGCGCGGTCAGACGGTGAGAAGAAAGCACTATAGAGTTGGGTGTCTACATCGTTGTTGTTATCAAACTCACGTTCGATGTTGTATAGCCCGATAAGTTTTTCACGAATTTCAGGGTGCTGCTTAAGAAGTGCGAGATTCGTAAGGCATTGCTGACGGTCTATCCCTATCACTTCAGCGTTTTCAGCCGTAAGTGTTTTGGCTGGCGCTAAAATAGGGCACTTGTTTAAATGAATGAGCTTCAGTGGCACGGGGAGTTCATTTGGCGCTAAGTCTTCGCGCTTGGTGTAGAGTCGATCATGTAACTCTTCAACCGATAAATCCAAAATAGGTTGAGGGTCTTTCGCAAGGTCTGCAACGATGACGGCATTTTGATTGGTCGGATGCCAAGCAATAGGCACTACCCAACTGGTATATTGACATTCTCTTCCAAGCATACCCGATACATACATAAGGGGCGTCATGTTTACGATGTCGACGAGCTCATTGAGTTTGCGCTTATTCCGCATGGAATAAAAGTAATCAAACAGCTTGGGTTGCGCGTTCTTAACTTTTTTTGCCAGTTCTATCGTGGCGATGACGTCAGCCATTGCGTCATGAGCGTTACTATGTTCAATGCCATTTGCTACCGATAAATGTTCCAGTTTGAAACTGGTAAAGCCATCTTCATTTTCAGGCCATTCAATGCCTTCTGGGCGCAACGCGTGGCAGGTTCGCATTAAGTCCAATAAATCCCAACGAGAGTTGCCATTTTTCCAACTCCAAGCGTATGGGTCGATAAAGTTACGATAGCAAGTATAACGCGTTACTTCGTCATCAAATCTTATACTGTTATAGCCCAAGTTAGTGGTGTTTGGCGTCGCCAATTCATGGTGTATTTTTTTGATGAATTCAGGCTCGCTTAGCCCTTTCTCCATACACAGTTGTGGTGTGATACCGGTGATTAGCGCCGCTTCTGGGGAAGGCAAGTAATCAGAGGGTGGCTGGCAGTAGATGACAAGGGGCTCACCAATGATATTGAAATCCATATCTGTTCTAACACCAGCAAATTGACAGGGACGATCGTTAGCTGGACTAATTCCCCAAGTTTCATAATCAAAAAAGAAATAGCTGGGTTCGTGTTGCTGTGACATGGTCTTTCCTTAGTTCCTATCAGAGAGTGGCTGATGGAGGTTATTACTGAAGTACACTGATTCTACTTGAAGTGATGGTAAGTTATTCGGTATCGCCCTTAAGCAAGCGAAGATGCAGGTTTAAAGGGAATGGCACAACCATCAGCAATATCAAGTGGTTTGGTACAGAGATAACATCTATTAGACCACTGAGCTAAGTTCATGGCAAACGAGATCACGGTTTAATCCAGCTCAGATGAGTGATGGAATGCGGAAAGTCTTGATCTTGTATGAATATCGCTCGGTTTCTGTTGCTTAGGCTGTGATTCGAGGTTCCGGTGTCCGACAAGTTTTACGTAACGACAGGTAATGGTTTACTTATACGGACACCTTGGAGCGTGTGTTATTGCACTCGGATATTTACTTGTTTATCTAGTTTCTCAAGCAATACATCTCGTTTAAATGGTTTAGGGAGGTAATCATCCATACCACAATCAAAACACTTTTGTATATCGTCATCTAGAACGGAAGCGGTGAGGGCGATGATGTGCTTACGAGCTAAATTTTTAGAAGATTCGTATTGGCGAATGGCAACCGTGGCGTCAAAACCGTCCATAATGGGCATCATGCAATCCATTAGAATAAGCCCAATACGTTCATGTTGCTGTTGATAAATTGTACTGGCCTCTTGTCCATTGTTTGCGATGACAAACTCGATACCAAGCTTTTTCAAATTGATGGTCACTATTTGCTGATTCACCTTGTTGTCTTCAACAATTAGGATCTTGGAGTTTGATAATGGTAGGGATTCGATGGTTGCCTGAGGCACTTGGGCTGGCTCTTGTTCAAATGCTGATTTTATGGTGTGACTCAGTCTCATGCCAAATACTGGCGAGGTGATAAATGCAGCAACATCGAGTTCATCATGAGCGTTGGTTAGCTGGTTATCTCTTAGAAAAACGATAGGGTGGGACTTTAACTGTGCTGCGTGTTGACGGTAGACCTTAATATCATCAAGGATGACGACCCGTCGTGGGGTGGCGCTTTCTGACACTAAAGCGTTAGGTGCAACGACGGTAGACTGGAAACCAAATCGACGCAGCTCTTCAACAAACAGCGAGTTCGCGTGATGGGTAATGTACAGTACGGATATGTGTGATTGCTGGGTAAGTTGCTGGTCGTCTCGCTCAAACTGTAATGAAAAAGAAAATTCACTGCCTTGCCCTTTGGTTGAGCTCAATTGAATGTTTCCGCCCATCATGGTGATCATTTTTGATGAAATTGCTAAGCCAAGTCCGGTTCCGCCGTATTGTTGAGAGGTTGATGAATCCTCCTGTCTAAACTCCTCAAAGATATGTGTTTGTTTCTTTGGGTCAATACCAACGCCAGTATCTCGAACTGCAAGATGGATCGTCACGGTAGAACTCTGTTGTTCCATCATTCTAGCGGTAAAAGTGATAGTGCCCGTTTCCGTAAACTTGATCGCATTTGAAGCGAGGTTCATAAGCACTTGTCTTACTTTTTGTTCGTCTGCTTTTATATAGTTGGGTAATTGGGGGTCAATATCGATAGCAATCTCTATGGATTTTTGTTGCGCTTTAGGCACGATGAGTGCAGCCGTATCGAACAACACTTCTTTAATTGCACAGGTATGGGGGCAGATCTCGAGATGCCCGGATTCAATCTTAGAAAGATCCAAAATGTCATTGATAAGCATGAGTAAAGTTTGCGACGAAGAACTGATCGTTGAGAGGTAGTCTTTTTGAATGGCGTTAAGCTTTGAATCTGTGAGGATTTCGGTCATCCCCAAAATGCCATTCAGCGGGGTTCTGATTTCATGAGACATATTTGCTAAGAAAGCGCTTTTAGCACGATTAGCTTGCCTTTCGTGTTCTCTTGCGTCTATCAATTGCTTTTCTAGTAATGATGTTTGGCGAATGACGTAGAGCAACGTGAGAATGATGGCCGCAATCAAAGCGATCGTGGTCAAGGTTCGGTAGTTTTCGTAAGTCGCCATTTTATTGGTAATTTGGTTAGGTAAAATGTCAAATAGCGTATTGAGTTTGGCTTCAAGCTGATGAACCGTGGTGCGTAAGTCACCGTGGCGTCCGTCGTTGTGGGTGTAACCAAAATCTTCATACGCTGATTGCAGCGTATAAAAAGCTAATTTGAATTTAGCAAAGGCATTAAATAATTCGAAAGAATGTTGCTGAGCAGCAATTTCGCTTTCCATCTGATTCAAAGTACGATCGATGCGTGGTAAAACCTCAACGTCAAAATTGGAAAAAAACTGATACATCAAGTCTTGCGTCGTTAAGGCAATATGATCTAATAAGGGGTCATTGCTCTTAATAAGCTCATGCCCCAAGCTAAGTGAGCTATCCCTTAGGTTATCGATGAGTCCGTTTTGGTGGTCACTACCATGAATAACGACAACAAGGTCAGCGAGCGACAGAAAGGATTGAACGTAATTGTCTATGTAATTAAGGGCATGCTGGTTAGAGTAATCGGTGTCTATACCAGAGCGTTGAATTTGCTTATTAACTTTGCTTAATTGCTCCGTTAACGTTACGTAGCTGTCTTGCATCTTTTCAATGTACTGACTATCCACCCGAGCGATAAAGTCTTTCTCATGCCGCCTCATCAACAACATGCCATTAGACGCAGTCAAAATATCACTCTTAAGTGACATCAACTGATTCTTTGAACGCTCAACACTATATTCCGTATAAAAAAATAGCGCCAAAAAGCCCAATATTGTTGCGGCACCCACCACCAACGTTTTTCGAATATTACGTGCATGAAACGGTTCAGCTTGAGGCATGGTTCCAAGTCCTTTAAGTCGTACCACGAGTGTCATTTATTGTCGTGAATATAGAGAGTAACAAAAATGTCACATTTAGACAAAAGGGACCTTTTTAAGGGTGAAATATAGTGGTCATTTTATAGAATAATGCGATTTGCGTAGGAAAAAGTGTCATTAAAACAAGGATATTGAGATATCTGTCGATAAAGCCATCTTTAAGGTTAAGACCAAAAGAAGTCTGTCGATACAGTACATGAAACAGTAAACCTTTTTGGAGAGTGACATGATGTGGTTTAACAATTTAAGCCTCAAAATCAAGGTAATGGTACCGGTAATTTTGATGGCGACGATATTCGGTGGATTGGTAGTTTACAATGCGTCGTTGTTTAGCAAGCAGGCTGCTATTAATGATCAGTTAAATAATGAAATTCAGCCGGTAATGAACGCTTTAGAAGATGCCTATCGCGATTTTTACCAAGTATCAACGGCCGGATATGCGTTTATAATTGCAACAGACAACAAAGAAGAAGTAGAGAAGCAGCGCTTTGAATTTGAAGATAACGCTTACAATGCCGTGCCACGAGTGAGCCGGGTTCAGGAACTGATTGACGCAGGTGTACTAGACCGACGTTTTTCTCCTTACTTAAAACAGCTATTGGCTGATACGAAGGTATTTGTGAGTGAATACGAAGCGTTGTTTGCCTCTCCTAGTGATGCTTATCAGCGTTTTAATGACAGAGAAAAGTCGATAACTGGACTATTTGTCGATATAAGAAGCAACTTAAAGGTGATTTTGGACGAGATTGAGCGTCTACAAGACCAAGCGCGAATAGACAGTGAACAAGCGGTAACAGAAGCTGAACTAGCAATAGAAGTGGGTACCGTCGTTGCGATATTTATTGCTCTCGTTGTTGCGGTTTTTGTATCGAAGCTCATCGTTGCACCAGTTATCGTGCTCGAAAAATCAATGGCCGAAATTGCCTCTGGTGATGGTGATTTAACACAGCGCGTAAAGGTCGAATCGACCGATGAAATTGGCCATTTAGCGGGATCGTTTAATCAATTTGTCGATCGCATCCAAACAACCGTCTCTGAAGTTGTTGAGTCCACATCTGAGGTAAGAGAGCACACGAACGTGTTGATTAACTTGGCCAGCCAGATTACGCGAGCTTCACAGTCGCAACAGCAAGAAAGTGAAATGGTAGCCACTGCAATTAATGAAATGCGTGCCACGAGCGACAATGTGAGTCAAAATGCACACGAGGCAGCACAAGCGACTGATCGTAGCGCAGACGAAGCAAGGCATGCGAATGAAGGCATCGGGTTGACGGTATCTTCCATTGAAGGCTTAGCTCAAGAGTTAATTACGTCCGAAGAAAGCGTTCACCGGTTAACGAGTGATGTCACCAATATAGCGTCTGTGCTGGATGTTATTCGAGGGATTGCTGAACAAACTAATTTATTGGCATTGAATGCGGCTATAGAGGCAGCGAGAGCAGGTGAGCAAGGGCGAGGCTTTGCCGTTGTTGCTGATGAAGTTCGTTCTCTCGCCAGTAAGACCCAAGAAAGTACAGGTGACATTCAAACAATGATTGAGCGCTTGCAGCAAGGCGCATCGGTAATGGTGCAAGCAATGGAATCTAGCCGCTCAACGAGTAATGAAACGATCAGTCTTGTTCAGACGGCTTCGACCTCTTTAGCGGAAATTACCAGTTCAATTACAATCATTAATGAAATGAATGCACATATTGCGACTGCTGCAACTGAACAAACCGCAGTCAGTGAAGAGTTAAATGGTAGCATTCAAAAAATAGCCTCCGATAGCCACAAAATGTCAGATATCATTAAGCAAGCGGAGCATGCATGCATCACTTTGGAATCACGGTGTGAAAACTTAGATAGAGCTGTGGGTCAATTTAAAGTTTGATCAGTTGTTAGGTCCATAACCGAATGATGAGTGTTTAAAACAGAGTCGCATACCCCCTACGGGTTATGTGACTTTGATCGTATTTATCAGTGTTGTATTTCTTTCCAGCCAGTCTCACCAAAACAGTGCAACCAAATGAGCAAATGTAACAGGTTGCATCCTTTCGTGACGCCAATAATATGGCACATAGTAATCCTTATATTATTCACACGCTTATATTGTTAGAACTAATAGGTGTAATAATTGATATGTTCATTATGAGTGCAGTTATTTAGCTTATGTCTTTTAACAAGCAAGAAACACACCGCTAACATCTATTTGAATTTCTATATTTATCAGTATCTTATGGTTTCTATTTTTTCTCTGGCAAATTGAAAATATGTGAGTTGTCAATTTCACGCTGATGTGTGATGACTCGCTACTAATTGTCTATCTTTTGAATTTAATTGCTGTATCTATATTAAGTTTTTATTAACATCGATTTGTTTAGAAAAGTTGTAACATTTGCAAGGTAAATTAAATAATAAAGATAAACATCATTCTAAATATAGAGTGGAACAGGTTTTTAGATTGGTTAATAGTTAGTTGTTAGGAATGGAGTCAAGGAATGAAAAAACTTGCGTTAATTACGGGGTCAAAGGGTGGTATAGGTTCAGCAATATCATCTCGCCTTGTGGAAAACGATTATCGATTGATCGCGACTTATTATACAGGTAAGTATGAGTGTGCGAAAGAATGGTTTGAATCAAAGGGTTTTACTGATGAACAAGTTCGTTTATTTGAGCTTGATGTGACCAATACGAACGAGTGCCAAAGAAAGCTTGAAGAAATTCAAGAAGAAGAAGGCACTTTTGATTTAGTTGTTAATAATGCCGGTATTACTCGAGATGGACAGTTTAAAAAAATGTCTGCAGAAGCATGGTTCGAGGTTATTAATACCAACTTAAATAGTGTCTTTAATGTAACGCAACCCTTATTTGCGGCGATGTGCGAAAAGGGAGGGGGACGCGTAATTAATATTTCCTCAGTAAACGGTCAAAAAGGGCAGTTTGGGCAAGCTAACTATTCGGCCGCGAAAGCAGGCATGATTGGTTTTACCAAGGCATTAGCCGCAGAAGGTGCTCGCTCAGGAGTAACCGTCAACGTTATTGCGCCTGGTTATACCGGAACACCGATGGTGGAAGCGATGCGTGAAGATGTGCTTGATTCGATCAAGAGCACAATTCCTCTTAAGCGATTAGCTAAACCTGAAGAAATAGCGGCGGCCGTCGCCTTTTTAGCTAGCGACGACGCAGCGTATATTACGGGTGAAACGCTATCCGTCAATGGCGGCTTATACATGGCTTAAGGGAGAGTAGGCAATGAAAAAAGTATATATCATCGCTGCGAAGCGAACCCCGATTGGTAGTTTTGGTGGCAGTTTGAAAAATTGCTCAGCGGGTCAGTTAGCGGCGCAGGCCATAAAGGGTGCACTCGCTTCTTGTGCTGTTAATGAAGCTGACATCGATGAGGTTATTGTTGGTAATGTTATTAGTGCAAACCAAGGAATGGGCGTTGGGCGACAGGCTGCGCTCTACGCGAATATTCCAGAGCAAGTTCCTGCGTATTCGTTGAATATGGTTTGTGGCAGTGGCATGAAGTCAATCATGGACTCAGTCTCCCATATCAGGGCGAGTGAAGCTGATGTCGTGGTTGCTGCTGGTGTTGAGGTAATGTCGCAGATTCCATTTACCCTACCATCCAATGTACGCTCTGGGCATAAAATGGGCGATATGTCAGCGAAAGACTTACTGGTATCTGACGGATTAACGGATGTATTCAATGGTTACCACATGGGGGTAACGGCAGAAAACGTCGCTCGTGAAATCAATATTTCGCGTGAGGATCAAGATGCGTATGCGTTAGAAAGCCAAATGAAGGCTGTTGCCGCGATAGAAGCTGGGCGCTTCAATGATGAAATTGTTCCAGTTGACATTAAAATTAGGCGCCAACCCGCCCAGTTTACAACAGATGAGTATCCAAAATCTGATGCAACGTTGGCAGGCTTAACTAAGTTAAGGCCTGCATTTGACAAGGAAGGGACGGTAACGGCTGGGAATGCATCTGGTATTAATGATGGAGCAAGTGCTGTCGTGATTGCTTCTGAAGATGCCGTTAAGCGATTAGGTTTAACCCCGCTTTGTGAAATTGTGTCAACGGCACAAACTGGCTTAAGCCCTAAAATTATGGGGTTAGGACCCGTCGAAGCGGTTAAGCAGGCTTTAAATAAAGCCGAACTTTCGCTATCTGATGTGGATACATTTGAGTTTAACGAAGCGTTTGCAGCACAAGCTCTAGGTGTTATTAGAAGCCTGGCAGAGGAGTGCTCAGTGCCGTCTGAGTCGATTATAGAAAAATCCAACCCTAATGGTGGTGCAATTGCACTTGGACATCCATTGGGTGCATCGGGAAATCGAATTGTTGTGACGTTAATTCATGAAATGATGCGCGAAAATCATACTTATGGTGCAGCGACATTATGTGTGGGTGGTGGAATGGGTACGGCACTTATTCTAAAACTCTGTTAATCAATTTATATATTTCCAATATATCTTGTAATGCAGCTATAAATTATTAATTAAATACTGAACTGTTATTTTTAGGAGAGCGACTATGTACACAGATATTTTTAAAGTAATTAACGAGCAATCAGAAAAAACACTCGAACCTTATGCAAAATTCAGCAAGTTAATGACAAAAAATGTTGAAACATTGACCGAGTTACAACTAAATGCTATGCGAACGTATAGTGAATTAGGTCTTTCCCAGATGAAAGCTGTAGCGGAAGTGAAAGACATTTCTTCTTTGACAGTTTTTAATACGCAGCAAGTTACGTCACTAACTCGTTTATCACAACAAATGATGGATGATAGCAATAAGCTTCAACAGGTTGCTAAAGAGTTTAAAGATGATATTGAAACATTGACGACCGAGACAATTAAAACTAATACGCCAGCTTAATTAGGCCATATAAGTATATGTTAGGGGTTTCGGGGTACATCGTATCTCGTGCCCCTTTTTTATTTTTTAGAAAAGGGTTTGAATTATGTTTCAAAACTTCTTTTCGGACTACCTTGTAACATTGCAGGAAAGTAACCAGCGATGGTGGAAAGATTTCGAGCAGGGCAAGGCAGCCGTTAATAATCCGCTTTCAAAAGCGATGCAAGAACTCAATATAGAGGATACTGCAGAATTCATGGATAAAGCATCTAAGCAGCCAGCAGCGATGCTTGATGTTCAGATGAAATGGTGGATGCAACAGTTAGAAATTTGGCAGCGCGCTGCCCTTCAAAATGATAAAACAGACGTGATATCTGTCGAGAAAGGTGACCGTCGCTTTGAAGATGCGGCATGGAAAGATGAAGCGTTTTACAGCGTTATCAAACAGTCTTACGTACTGTTTAGTCAAACCTACCTCGACACCATAAATGCGGTTGAAGGTGTTGATGAAAAAGCGAAAGAAAGGTTAGCTTTTTTCTCTCGACAAACCTTGAACGCCTTGTCGCCAAGCAACTTTATCGCAACTAATCCTGAGTTACTTCAATTAACGTTGGAGCAAAAAGGGGAAAATTTGCTTTCCGGTATGCAGCAGCTTCAAGAAGATATGGAGGCCAGTGCCGACGTGCTTAAAATCAGAATGACCAATACTAAGTCGTTTGATATTGGCAAGCACGTAGCCAACACAAAGGGGGATGTCGTATTTAAGAATGATCTCTTTGAGTTGATTCAATATCGACCGTTGACAGAATCCGTCAATTCGACACCGCTACTCATTGTTCCGCCTTTTATCAATAAGTATTACATACTAGATCTTCGAGAAAAGAACTCGATGGTTAAGTGGCTTTTAGAGCAAGGCCATCCGGTTTTCATGATGTCATGGCGTAACCCTGGAGCGGAACAAGCAACAATAGAATTTGGTGATTATGTCACTGAAGGTGTTGTTAAAGCCGTGTCAGCAATTGAGGCAATCACAGGGCAAGAACAAGTGAATGCTGCGGGTTATTGCATTGGCGGAACCGTGCTTGCTTCAACGGTCGCTTACTATGCTGCGAAACGCATGAAAAAACGTATAGCGTCGGCGTCATTTTTTACTACGCTTTTGGATTTCGAACAACCTGGCGAGGTTGGAGCTTACATTAATGACACTATCGTTAGCGCTATTGAGTCGCAGAATAATGAGCAGGGTTATATGGATGGTCGTTCTTTAAGTGTGACGTTTAGCTTGTTGCGAGAGAACAGTTTGTATTGGAACTACTATATAGACAACTATCTAAAGGGAAACAGTCCGGTTGATTTTGATTTACTGTATTGGAACAGCGATAGTACCAATGTAGCGGCAACAACACACAATTTCTTACTTCGGAAGTTATATTTGGAAAACCAGTTAGTCCAAAATAAGGGCGTGAAAGTAGGAGGCGTGTGGATCGATTTGAATAAAATTCGTATCCCTAGTTATTTTGTTTCTACTAAAGAGGATCATATTGCTTTGTGGCAAGGTACCTATCGAGGTGCATTGCAGGTTGGTGGAAACAAGACATTTGTATTGGGAGAATCTGGTCATATTGCTGGCATTGTCAACCATCCTGCAAAGGAGAAATATGGTTATTGGACTAACTCCACACTGGAAGAGTCAGCTGATGATTGGATGAACAACGCAGAGCATCAAAAAGGGTCTTGGTGGATTCATTGGGATAAGTGGTTGAGTCAATTTAATGCTGATGAGAAGGTTGCTCCCTATTCTGTGGGCAATGAAGCGTTTCCGGTACTGTGCGATGCGCCGGGTCAGTATGTGTTGCAAACGTTACCCATTGAGAACCCATCGGCAGGTTCCAATGCCGATCACTCAAAGGCTGAAGTTTTAGAAAGTACATAAATCGGCAGTTGAATTGGTCATTGGTATAGTTCACCTTATCAAATGAAAGCAATTCAAAACATGCAGTACAGATAAAGTGAGTGTGGAGGCCTAAATCATGGTTTCTACACTGCTTACTGCTTACTGCTTACTGCTTACTGCTTACGTACGTATTTCCTCACAAAGTGAAATGAACGCATTTAAAAACTCCTTTAGACTTTAGACTTTAGACTTTAGACCTTAGACCTTAGACCTGAGTTTAGTGCTTATCACTTTTCCTATTTATCGATTCGTCTATCTGTCAGTAACGAGCTAGGCGCAATACGTAACGCCTTAGCGTGTATCCGTAAAATACTTTAAACTCTTTAATAAACGCATAAAATACTAAGTGTATTTTCAAGTATTGAGGTTGTCATGGATATCGAAACGTTAGAACAAAAAGTCAGCTATATTCTTGGGCGAGAAGTGGCCACGGAGTTAGCAAAAAAGTCGTTTCCTAAAATGAACATCAAAATTATCCAAGAAGCCATTATGGATACGTTCTTGCAAAAAGAATGGCCTTTTGATCCCCAGAACGCGGAGTCATTGAAAGCCGAACTTGAAGAGCAAAGAAAACAGGCAGAAACCACGTTAGAGCAGCAAAAGGCCAATTATGAACGTGAGTTCTTCACCAAGAATGGCCAACGTGACACGGTATTGAGCCACAGTTCCGGGATTCAGTATGAAATTCTAAACGAAGGAAATCATACTGCAGACGTGACTCCACAGAGTACCTTATGCGTACGTCATAAAACTTGGCTATTGAATGGGCAGTTAGTTGATGGATCTGCGCATTTACCTCAACCGATGACTGTTCAGCTACATCAAGTACCGCTTGCATGGATGGTGGCGTTGAAAGAAATGAATGTTGGTGCGACGTGGCGACTGTATGTACCTAGTCATCTAGCTTACAAAGAGAACACCCATCAAACCGTTCCTGCTGATACTGCGGTCATTTTTGATTTGCACGTAGAACAAGTGATGTAATAGATTTTAGTAGAGATATATAACCCAAAAAACCAGTGCTCAGCACTGGTTTTTTGGTTTTTGTCTTCCTGTAATATTATAAAAACAGGATGATATTATTTTTTCTAATGTCATCGTTAAAAGATAGTAATATATCAAATATAAGCATATGTAAAATTTTACGCTGAATTTTTATTGTTATGCGACCATTTGTGTTAATGGTTTGTTGGTGTGCGGTCATTTTAGTGTGAGGTTGGTCACGATGCGGATTAGCGAAACAAATTTCTCATTCTAATTTGGCGCGTCTTGCTGCTAATCTGCAGGCGCTTTTGATGACGCCATCACTAAGCACTATAAAAATAAGGAGTAATTATGACTAATGCAAAGAAACCAATGTCACTCACGACACGAGTGATCATCGGTATGGTTGCTGGTATTTTAACGGGTTTCGCAATTCGAGCCCTATTTGCTGAAAATGGATTTGTCGACGCATACATTGTAAATGGTCTTTTTGAAGTCGGCGGGCAGATTTTTATTGCCAGCCTTAAAATGCTTGTTGTGCCACTGGTCTTTGTTTCTCTTGTTTGTGGTACTAGTTCACTGAAAGATGTGACGACACTCGGTCGATTAGGCGGTAAAACGGTTTTGTTTTACGTTGCGACAACCGCAATTGCCATTACATTAGCTCTGACCATGGGAACGTTGTTCCAGCCAGGACAAGGGGCCGACTTAACCGCGGCTAGTACTTTTGCTTCTGCAGAGGCTCCGTCCCTAGGTCAGGTGATTATTGACATGTTCCCAACGAACCCGATCAGCGCGATGGCAGAAGGCAAAACGCTTCAAGTTATTGTCTTTGCGGTTTTGTTTGGTATTGCTATCAGTGCAGCGGGTGAACCTGGCGAGCGTATTGCAGCCATGTTTAGAGATCTGAACGATGTGATAATGAAGCTTGTTGCTTTACTAATGAACATCGCACCATTCGGTGTCTTCTTCCTTATGGCTAAGTTGTTTACTGGTTTGGGAATCAGTGCCATTTTTAATTTGGCCGAATATTTCCTAGTTTTGACGGCAACGTTATTGCTGCACGGTCTAGTTACTTATAGCGTACTATTAAAGTCATTCACGGGCCTTAGTCCGTTGACATTTATGAAGAAGATGGAAGATGCGATTATGTTTGCATTTTCTACAGCATCATCAAACGCGACGATTCCAGTTACAATGGAAACGGCGCAAAACCGTTTAGGGGTAGACAATAGAGTCTCATCGTTCACCATTCCTCTAGGGGCAACCATCAACATGGATGGTACCGCGATCATGCAAGGTGTGGCGACGGCATTCATTGCTCAAGCGTTTAACATAGACCTGACAATGGGAGATTATCTAACGGTCATCCTAACGGCGACAATTGCGTCAATTGGTACGGCTGGTGTTCCTGGTGTAGGTTTGATTATGCTAGCAATGGTTCTTAACCAAGTAGGCTTACCTCTTGAAGGTATTGCGTTGATTATGGGTGTTGACCGCCTGCTTGATATGATTCGTACCGCGGTTAATATTACGGGTGATAGCGCAGTAACGTGTATTGTAGCTAAATCTGAGGGCTCGTTAGATATCAATAAATTTAATGACCCTGCCGCAGGACAAAAAGAAGAAACGGTTGAGTTAGCACGAACGTAACGTGAGTAAGCCATAATTGTTATTCATGATAACGAACGGCTAAAGCGTGAATTGAAAACCAGCGGATAATATTCGCTGGTTTTTTTGTTTAAAGTAGACGATTTTTAAATAAAAGTGGGCAGCTCGTTGGTAATACCAACATTACTGCCAGTGGCAAAATGCTAAAGGTGATAGTGGTGTCAGCCAGTGGTTCACCATCTAAGTTCGTCGGCATGATATTGTCGGAAACCCATTCAATGGTTTTAACTTGGTTACGTTTTACAAATTGACCGGTAAAGTCGTCTTCTTGTATCAACTCATCGAGAACGGTTGGAATATCGGAAGGCGTGAATTCTTCTAAAGACACAACATCTAAATAACCATCATCAATATATGCCATAGGGGCAAGAGCTTGACCACCTCCGGCCATGCGACCATTGCAAACCGCCCCTATGACAATATGGCTATCAATGACATGCCCATCATATTTTACTGTACCTTGAAAGGGTTGAAAGTTAATCGCTTGGACAAGTCCGGCTAGCGTGTAGGCACCGCCACCGAGGAAGTTTTTCAAAGCAATAGGCGTGTTCGCGGTCACTTGTGCACCAAAACCAGCGGTCGCGATATTAATAAAATGTCGTTGGTTCGCTTGTGCGGCGTCTACAGGGAATGCTTGTCCTGTTAGAGCAAGTTTTAGTGCGTCATAAGGCGAGTTGGTTGGAATAGTACAAGCGCTTGCAAAGTCATTGGCGGTTCCCAAGGGTAAAATCGCTAATTCTACGTTAGCGTCCTTGTTTCTGAGCAGAGAGTCGACAACTTCATTAACAGTGCCGTCGCCACCGCCTGCGATAAGACGTTGAACACCTTGTTTGCAAGCTTCTGTCACTAAACGGTCCATGTCGCCTGATTCCCATGTAACCCGTACTTCAATGTCATAACCTTCAGTACGAAGTTGGTTCACAGCTTGTCTAATATCATCTTGGGCGGCTTTTTTGCCATTAAGAAGTAGGCGTGTCGTCATGGTGGCTCCATCGTATCGGTTGATTACGGTCTATTTTAAGCACGATTACTGCGATTAACTGTTAGCGTTACAAGTGAATTCTGTTTGGCCTAATCTGTTTGCTCAGGTGCTTTAGTCTGGGTTTAGGGCTGATGGCAGCGCTGTACTGACTAATAGGTTTAATCATTACAGCGCTAATGTTGTTACTAGAATAACTGTTACTATAGTACAAACGTTTCAATGGCTTTAGCGACACCATCTTCGTCGTTACTATCTGTGATGTAATCGGCTAAGGCTTTGGTTGCATCCATAGCGTTTGCCATTGCAACCCCTTTTCCAGCAAACTGAATCATGTGGTGGTCGTTTTCTGCGTCACCAAAACACATCACTTGGTCTGGGGAAATACCGAGCTGTTTAGCGACTACACTGACGCCTTCTCCTTTATTGCTTAAAGGATTAAGAAACTCTAAGAAGAATGGGGCACTTTGTACAATAGTATAAGTATCTTTAAACGAACTCGGAATATGCGTAATGCCTGCTGTTAACTGACTTGGTTCGCCCACAATCATGGCTTTAATGATGCTATGGTCGTCTTCCAGTTTGTCGAAATCATATACGGTAATATCGAGTTTATTTATCTCGGCTTCATGATCGGTGTAGGGGTTAGCCTCAGTGGTGATAAGGCCCAACTCTTGACTAAATGCGTGGCAATATAAACCAAGTTGTTTAGCGAGAGCGGCGATTTCTTTTGCGCTGCGGCCATCTATGATTTTTTGGTGAAGAACTTCACCGCTTTGCGTTTTTTGAACAAACGCACCATTGAAGTGAATAATATAGTCGTCTGGTGAATTTAGCCCCAGCTCCTTGACTGAATCGAGCATGCCATTGATTGGGCGCCCGGAGGCGAGAACGACGGTTACGCCTTTTTCTTTAGCCGCTTGAATAGCGCGCTTAGTGCGCTCGGTAATCTTTTTTTCAGACGTGAGAAGTGTGCCATCCATATCAATGGCGATGAGTTTATACACAGTAACTTACCTTAAATTAAAACAATGCCGCTAGAATAAAAAAACTCTTAGAGAACTACCAGACATTTAGGTGGTGACTTTGTGTTGAATTTCTAATACGCATACTTTAAGGTCTGCACATCGGTTATCAATAGTCATGATTAGCAGCTTTTAATGAATACTACGCAATACAAAATCAACGAAATGTTTGAGACCATTCAAGGCGAGGGCGTTTATACTGGTGTCCCTGCGGTGTTTGTTCGTCTACAGGGGTGCAGTGTCGGTTGTGCTTGGTGTGATACTAAGCAGACATGGCTTGCTGAGAAGGGGGATGAACGCACATTTGGGGAAGTAATTGCAAAGCAAGGCGATGATCCTACTTGGTACTCTGCTTCCGCGAGTGATGTGATTACCCAGTACAAAGCATTGGGCTATAACGCTAAACACATTGTCATCACCGGTGGTGAACCCTGTGAGTTTGATCTACTTTCTTTAACGCAGGCATTTGAATCGATTGGCTGTCAGTGTCAGATTGAAACCAGTGGTACAGCCCCGGTTAGCGTTACCGAAAACACATGGGTGACAGTGTCACCAAAGGTGGCGATGAAAGGCAAGCTACCAGTTCTGACATCAGCGCTAGAAAGAGCAAATGAAATCAAGCACCCAGTGGCAACGCAGAAAAATATAGACCAGCTTGATGAACTACTCGTAGGTGTGACATTAAAGCCTAATGTTGAGATTGCCTTACAACCCATCAGCCAAAAATTACGGGCGACTGAGCTGTGTATTGAAACGTGTATTAAGCGTAACTGGCGTCTCTCAGTTCAAACACATAAATATCTCAGTATCGCGTAATAGGATTAGGAATAACTAGAATGAAAAAAGCCGTCGTCGTATTTAGTGGGGGGCAAGACTCCACTACGTGTTTAGTGAAAGCGTTGCAGGAGTACGATGAAGTACATGCCATTACGTTTGACTATGGGCAGCGTCATAAGTTAGAAATTGAAGTCGCACAAGCATTGGCCAAAAAGCTGGGTGTTGCCGCGCATAAGGTGATGGATGTAGGCTTGCTAAATGAACTCGCGATAAGCTCACTTACCCGCGATGATATTCCTGTGTCACATGAACTTGGTGAAAATGGCTTACCAAATTCATTTGTGCCAGGCCGTAACATTTTGTTTCTAACTCTTGCTGGAATATATGCATATCAAATTGGCGCACAGAGTGTTATTACAGGGGTTTGTGAAACGGATTTTTCGGGCTACCCTGACTGTCGTGATGAGTTTGTAAAGTCGATGAATACGGCTTTAATTCAAGGGATGGATAGAGCGTTTACCATTGAAACACCACTTATGTGGTTGGACAAAGCCGAAACGTGGGCTCTTGCTGACCAGCATCAAGCGTTAGCGTTAGTACGTGAAGAAACGCTCACTTGTTATAATGGCGTGATTGGAGATGGGTGTGGGGATTGTCCTGCGTGTGATCTTCGGAAAAATGGGCTACAGCACTACTTGGATAACAAACAAGCTGTGTCAGACTCGTTAACGAAAAAGCAAGCGGGATAAACGGTATTGTTTAATAGGTATGTAATTTAGTACTGACATAAAAATAGAGGCAAAAGCCTCTATTTTTATGTGTTATGGGTTCTATTTCAGGTACAGCTTAGCGAGATCAGATGGTTCTAATTCTTTACCATCTAACTGTGTGTTCCAGTTTGCACCAATTAAGACACCATCTTCTGCAAGAGTTAGCAACCAATCTTCCACAAAGATATCTAACGGAATGTGTAACACTTCAAAATCGGCCCACTCTTCAACATTATGTAATTTTGCTTCTTCTTCTGAAGACCAAAATGGCATCACTTCAGAATTTTCGAATTCCGTTGAGTCACATGCCAACCAACCTTCTTCATTTCGTAGACCCCAAACTAGCTCAGTAGCTTTGGTGTCACGAATGAAAAGTTCTAGGTTTTGCTCGACATCTGAAGTCAATTTGCTCATGATTTTTATACTCTTAGTAATAACTGCGTTAAGAGTAGCACGAGTTTCAAAAGAACTAAATGAGCGACATTAAAAAGGGCAGTCGATTTGACCGCCCTTAGCAAAAATAGCGCTTAAGAAGGGGCTATTTATCTATTTTAGTAAATATTGTCCATTGTTTTTCTACTTCGCCCTTATATCCTACAACTGAGGCGACCACTTTGCGGTTCATCGCATGGGAGAATTCATTGTTTCCTAATTCTTCTGGTTTTGTGTCTCCGAAGCCAATAATAGTCAGTCTGTCGGGGGCGATTCCATTGTTAATTATCGCTTGCCTAACAACGTCGGCACGGTTTTGTGACAATACCAAATTCTTTTCTGGGTTGCCGACGATACTCGCATATCCTTGAATTTCAATCGTGGTATCTGGGTAGGCTTTCAAAAAATCAGCCATTTGTCGAATTTGATTTTGAAAAACAGATTTGATTATCGTTGAGTTATTATCGAACAACACTCTAATTGCCATTGATTGTGTGGTATCGATATGTTTTTCACAGCCGTCGTTATCGATAACTGAGCCATTAGGAGTGACAACACATAAATCTCTTGCATTGATAACGCCGTCGCTATCATCGTCAATTAAATCTGCTTTCTGGTCTGCTAAAGGAGTAGGTATGTAGTCGTACTCATCCTGATCACGAGTGGTGGCGGTTGAGGTGGCTGAAAACGCCACTAGGCTACAAAGTAACAGTAAATTTTGTAGTTTCATGATTTAGTACTCCACCTTTTCATTCCACTCTTTTGGGGTGTCAATACGTAGCCCTTGTAACAAGTTGCCAGTGGCATTCATGACGCGATATTTAGCCAATTGCTCAGCGTACTTTGCGTCCAAATAACCTTTTCTCGCTTCGAACAATTCATTCTCTGTATTGAGAACGTCAAGAAGCGTTCGTTTACCTATTTTGTATTGCTTTTGATAAGCAACAACGGTATCGGATGCAGAATCTACGTGATCAGCTAAAAATTCTTTTTGTTGCACCGTGAATTCAAGTCCCGTCCATGACAGATTTAACCCTTCTTCAACCATACGGAACGTGCGGTCACGGAAATCTTTGGCCTTGTTTAATTGATAAGCTGCGGCTTCTGTGCGGTCGGAATCAGATCCACCGTTATACAGATTGTAACGCATTCGAACCATTGCTCTGGTTTCGTTATCAGTGCCGATGTTGCCGCCAGCGTCATCACGCCAATTGTGACCCGCATCGATGTAGAAAGTAGGGTAGTTTACACCTTTGGTTTGTTGATATTGAAAACGAGCTGAGTCGACATCGACTTGCGAAATTCGAATGACGGGGTGCTGCTCTATGGCAATTTCAAGGGCTTGATCTACGGTTGGTGGAATAGCGTTAAGGTCCGCCTGTGGGTATTTCAGGCCAAGTGGTATTTGTCCAACGATACGTTTAAATTGCGTGTGGGTGTCAAATAAGTTGTTTTGGGCAGCAAGTAAGTTTCCGTGAGCTTTTGCAATACGGGCTTCAACTTGCGATAAATCGGCAGTAGACCCGATTCCGGAATCCACGCGTTTTTTAATGTCTGCAAATATTTTTTTGTGTACTTCTAAGTTAGCTTCAGACAGTGAGAGTATTTCATAAGCTTTGGTTGCCTCTAGATAAATCTTAGAGACCTCTAACGCGATATCAGAAGCGTCAGCTAAAAGTTGATAGCGCACTGACTCGGCTTCTGCCGCCGTTCTGTCCATATCGTTTAACGTTTCATTACCATCCCAAAGTAATTGAGTCAGGCTAATTCCGACTTCCTTTCTGGTAAGGCTCTCATTTCTATTATTAAGCGAGTCTGCACGGTCAAAGTCAGTTCGCTCATAACCAATACCACCATCCAAGTCTACCTTGGGCCTGTAGGCGCCTACCGAGGCTTCGGCGTCATATCGTTTACTTACATACTCGTTGTATGCGGCCTTGATTTCAGGGTTGGTTGCCAATGTCGTAGCAACCGCTTGTTCTAGTGTTTGGCTAGCCGCAGGTAAACTAGCAGCGATAAAGCAAGCGATAGTTGAAATGGTTAACTTGTTCAATGTGACTCTCCTTAGCCCTTACGCAAATTGGTCGCTTTGATAAGGTTCTTATAATGAACATGCATTAGTTAATCCCACAGTTTGATAATGTAAGTTAAGTCATTAGGTTACGGTATCTATAGATAAACTATAGTGACCAATGACATAATTTCAAATAGGAACTGCAATGTTAGTGTATCCAAATTAAGACTCTTCGCATCTTTTTTGAATGCAACATGAAAATACAAACATATTATTGAAAATAGTAGAGAAATTCGGTTGTTCAATGATAAGTCTGCAAAAAAGTCTCAAAATTGAGACGGATAGGACATAAAAAAACCACTCATGTGATGATGAGTGGTTTAGTGTTCACGCGAAAGTGTGATAATTGCGAGTTATTGACTACAGAACTTTGCAGGCAAATCCTTTCAGATAGAAGCCTTCTGGGTAGGCTGTGTCTGTTGGGTGATCCGCGGCTTGCTCGAATCGTTCAACGAATTTGACTGAACGTCCTGCGTCCAGTGCTGCGTCAGCGATGATTTTCTGGAATAGATTTTGATCCATTAAACCAGAGCAGGAATAGGTCAATAGTGTACCGCCTGGTTTCAGAATTTGCATGGCGAGCATGTTGATATCTTTGTAACCTCGACACGCTCCGTTGAGCTGGGCCTTAGACTCCGCGAATTTAGGTGGGTCCATGATAACAACATCAAATTTGGTGCCTTGATCACGGTACTCTCTTAGTAGCTTAAAGACGTCGGCATTTAAAAAGACGGCCTTTTTCTTCTCGGTAAATCCATTGAGTTCCGCATTGTGCTTTGCCGTGTCTAATGCAAGTTGTGAGACATCCGCATTAATGACGCGAGTTGCGCCACTTTTTAGCGCGTACAGACCAAAGCCTCCGGTGTAGCTAAAGCAGTTTAAGACTTCCTTACCTTTGGTGTATTTCTGCGCTTGGTAGCGACTATCGCGTTGATCAAGATAAAAACCAGTTTTGTGCCCTTTGATGATATCAACGCTAATTTTCACGCCGTTTTCTTCAATCACGACTGGCTCTAGAGGCTCTTCTCCAAGTAAGACGCCCGTACGCTCTTTAAGGCCTTCTTTTTTACGTACAGATACGTCTGAACGTTCGTAAATTGAGCACTCTGGAAAGCAGATATGCAAGGCTTTAACAAGGGCGTCTTTTTGATATTCCGCTCCCGCGCTGAGTAATTGACATACGAGGTATTGATTGTATCTATCAATGGTAATGCCGGGTAAACCATCAGATTCGGCAGCGATGAGGCGATAGCCAGTTAAACCATCTCGTTCAATTATGTCTTCTCTCAGTAGCTGGGCAGTTCGGATGCGAGACACGAAAAAATCTACATCGATCGCTTGTTTTTCAAAGCTCCAAACGCGAGCGCGAATTTGTGAATTTGGTGAAAATGCTGCTTTAGCTAGCCATTCACCGTTGTCCGCAAAGACATCAACCGTTTCACCAAGAGAAGGTTGCCCATCGACGCGGGAGATACCGCGCGAAAAAATCCAAGGGTGTTTACGTCTTAGTGATTTGTCGCGACCTTTTACGAGATGTATTGCAGGAGCCATGGGATGCCTTACGTGTTAGTACAAAAGAAAGGGTGGGCTATTTTGTGTGATGTCGCTGACAAATGCAATGATGTCGCGGTAATGACTGCGCTTAAATACAGTTTAAGCTCAGATCAGGCCAATATATTAGCTATATTCTAAGAGTGGTCACATTAGGAATACTATTATGCCGGATATTTGTAAGAAGTTTATTGTTGAGGGGCGAGTGCAAGGAGTGGGCTTTCGGTATCACACTTGCCATGAAGGACTGAAGTTAAACACCACGGGCTATGCAAAGAATCAATCTGATGGGACAGTGGAAGTGATGGTGTGTGGTCAACCTATCGATGTTGACGCATTGGAGCGATGGTTAATGATTGGCCCAAGAACCGCACATGTTGAAAGTGTGGTGCGAGAGCCATGCGAATATCAGCTATATCGTGGCTTTAAGATCCTATAGCCGAGCTTTGAGCGTTAGTTGGAAGCAAGAGTGTTAGTTGGAAACTATAGGCACTTCGCTGGCTTTGGTAGTCCGGCCAATTTCGTTGCTTGTTTTGCCGGTCCCTTTTTAAAGAGTTTAAATAGGTACTTGCTGTTACCTTTTTCCGGACCGTGCGCTTTTTCCATTGCTTTTACCAACATTCGAACCGCAGGGGAAGTATTGAACTCTTGGTAAAATTGACGAACAAACATCACGACTTCAATATGCGCGTCGGTGAGTTCAATGTTTTCTTCTTTAGCAAGAATAGCAATCATGCCTTCTTCCCACTCTTCAAAGTTAAGTAGGTAGCCTTCCGCATCTGTTTCAATGCTTTTATCTTGGTATTGGATCATAGTATTAATCAGTATGTTGGACTCGCTAGGATGTTAGCGCAAATTAAAACACAATTTCAAGCCAGTAATTAGTGTTGCCTGATAATTGAGCAGGCGTTGCCGTTAGGCGGTAGGAAAACTGAATAGGTAAAAAGTAATAAGCAATAAAAAACCCGAGATAAACTCGGGCTTTACATTCAACTGGTCGTCAACAAATTAATCGTCGTTCATAATGCCAAGAATACTTAGCAGACTGATGAAGATGTTGTAAATAGACACAAAAAGCGTAACGGTTGCAGAAATGTAATTAGTTTCACCGCCACGGATAATGCCCTGTGTTGTCATCAAGATAGCCATGGTAGAGAACACGATAAACAAGCTACTAAGTGCTAAGTGCATGATAGTAGATTGAATAAAGATGCTGGCAATCATACCTACAATCAGTACAACAAACAGTGACAGCATTAAGCCGCCAAGCATTGACAGGTCGCGTTTAGTTGTAAGCGCATACGCAGATGCCGCTAAGAACGACAAGGCTGTACCACCAAGAGCGGTGACGATCACATCGCCCATGCCTGCGCCTAAATACATATTTAGCAGCGGGCCAATGGTGTAACCCATAAAGCCAGTGAATAGGAATGTAAATACAAGCCCCATTGAGTTGTTACGGTTTTTCTCAGTTAAGAAAAGTAAGCCGTAAAAGCCAACCAGAGTGATAATAATACCAGGGCGAGGTAATCCCATCGCCATAGAAACACCAGCGACTACCGCAGACCAAAGCAAAGTCATAGATAGTAGGGCATAGGTGTTACGTAATACTTTGTTCGTTTGCAGAACGCTCGCTTCAGACGAAGTGCGAGATACCATAGGACCGTTCATAATCTTCCTCGTAGATGATTAACTTTCTTATATGACTAGTTATGGGGCCGATTGTTCAAAAAATCAAGCTTTCCTATTATAAGTCACTTTACAAAATCATAATAAAAATAGTTGCTTAAGTATGTAGTAAGATGTAACACAATATGTCTGAGTTGCAAATGATTGAATCAACAAAAAAAGGCGACGTTTCCGTCGCCTTTTGGTGATTGATACATTAATGGTGCAAAATTTGACTCAAGAAGTTTTGTGTTCTGTCCGATTGTGGGTTTTCGAAGAAATCAATAGGGTTGTTTTCTTCAATGATTTCACCCGCGTCCATGAAGATAACTCTGTCGGCGACTTCTTTTGCAAACCCCATTTCGTGAGTAACACAAAGCATTGTCATCCCTTCGTCGGCAAGCTCAACCATTACGTCGAGTACTTCACGTACCATTTCGGGGTCGAGTGCGGAAGTTGGTTCATCAAACAGCATAACCTGAGGACTCATACATAGTGAGCGAGCAATCGCAACGCGCTGTTGTTGACCACCGGAGAGTTGACCTGGGTATTTGTCTGCTTGATCAGGGATCTTTACACGCTCTAAATACTTCATTGCTATTGACTCAGCTTCTTCTTTAGGCATTTTTTTAACCCAAATTGGCGCAAGTGTGCAGTTTTCTAACACAGTTAAGTGCGGGAAGAGGTTAAAGTGTTGGAAGCACATGCCGACTTCTCGCCTTACTGCTTCGATGTTTTTTAGATCTTCCGTTAACTCAGTACCAGATACAAAAATGTTACCGGCTTGGTGCTCTTCCAGGCGGTTAATGCAGCGAATCATGGTCGACTTACCAGAGCCAGAAGGGCCACAAATAACGATTTTCTCGCCTTTTTTAACTTCTAGGTTAATATTTTTTAGTACGTGAAACTCACCATACCATTTGTTCATGTCCTTCAGTTGGATCATGTAATCTTCTTGTTGCGTCATAATACGTCCTTGAATTTCCGTTTTATCGTTTGTGACCGGTATGCAGTTTATTCTCTAGCCATATCGAATATCTCGACATGCCAAAGCAGAATACCCAGAACACTAACGCGACAAATACATAACTTTCGGTAGAAAACCCTAACCATTCTGGGTCGGTGTTTGCTGCCTGACCAATACCCAATACATCAAACATACCGATGATGAGTACCAAACTGGTGTCTTTGAAAAGACCGATAAACGTGTTCACAATTGAAGGGATAGTGATCTTCAATGCCTGAGGTAAAACAATTAACCCCATTTTTTTCCAATAGCTTAGACCTAGAGCATCCGCTGCCTCGTACTGCCCTTTGGAAATTGCTTGTAACCCGCCTCGGACTACTTCTGCCATGTAGGCGGCACTAAATAACACCACACCCACTAGAGCACGAATCAGCTTATCCGTTTCTGTCCCTTCGGCTAAAAACAGCGGAAGCATTACAGACGCCATAAATAAGACTGTGATGAGCGGTACACCACGCCAGACTTCAATATACACAGTACAGATACTGCGGATGATAGGCATTTCTGAACGCCGCCCTAGTGCCAATGCCACACCAATTGGCAGGGAGACGATAATCCCAACCAGTGCAATGATTAGTGTGACGAGTAGGCCACCCCATTTATGGGTATCAACGACTTCCAAGCCAAACACGCCGCCATAAAGTAGTGCGCCAGCGATAAATGGATAAATGTTTACAAAAAACAACCAAATCCACAAGCGCTTAGGCGTTCCTTCATAGGCAAGCAAGGCGACGAAAATCGCGAGTGTTGCATAAAATAGCTGTGGTCTCCAGAGTTCAGCTTCTGGGTAGAAGCCGTACATGAATTGGTCCCAGCGGACACTGATGAACACCCAACATGCGCCTTCTCGTGAACAGGCATCTCGAGTTGTACCCACCCAATCGGCATTAATAAATGCCCAGTTGGCAACTTGCCACAGTAATGTAATACAGATGTAGCTCACGATAATGGTGAGTATTGAATTGACTGGCCCATCAAACAAGTTTTTCCGTAGCCAACCGACAACACCTACCGTGTTAGCTGGTGGCGGAAGGTCAGGTTGAAATTGATGCTGCGACATATTATCTCTCCACCAAAGCAACTTTGCGGTTATACACATTCATTAACGCGGAAGTGACTAGACTTAAGGTCAGATAGACTGCCATTGTCATCGCAATAACTTCAATCGCTTGCCCAACCTGGTTCAGAGTTGTGCCCGCGAAAACAGAGACCAAATCTGGATAACCAATAGCCATCGCTAAAGATGAGTTTTTGGTTAAGTTAAGGTATTGGCTAGTGAGAGGCGGAATAATGATTCTCATCGCTTGAGGGATCACGACCAGTTTCAGGGTGCGAGTGCGAGGCAAACCAAGAGACATTGCGGCCTCGGTTTGACCATGATTGACGGCATTGATACCGGAACGAACGATCTCTGCGATAAAGGAAGCGGTGTAAATACTAAGCGCAATGGTTAATGCCGCTAACTCTGGGATAATGCTAATCCCACCGCGGAAGTTGAACCCTTTAAGTACGGGGTACTCTGCAGAAATCGGCATTCCCATGATGAAGTACGCCACCAGTGGTAATGCAACGAGTAGCCCTAAGGCAATACGTAGCATAGGGGTCTGCTGCCCGGTTAATCTCTGTTTGTTTTTAGCCCATATATTAACGCCAATAGTAGCAATTAGACCGATGATGAAGACTCCAATGACGATGCTACTTCCTGCTTCCATAACGGGGGCAGGGAAGTACAAACCACGAACATTAAGGAAAATGGCTTCACCCAAACTCATACTCTGCCTTGGCGAAGGAAGCGCCTGTAGTACGGCAAAATACCAAAAGAAGATTTGCAGAAGTAATGGGATATTTCGGAATATCTCAATATAAACGGCAGCGAATCGGCTTACGAGCCAGTTAGAAGAAAGACGAGCAATACCAATGACAAAGCCTAATACTGTCGCAAAGAGTATACCAAGGACAGAGACAAGAGCCGTGTTTAGTAGCCCAACAAAAAAGGTTCTACCATAAGAAAACGTTTCGTCGTATTCAATGAGCGTTAACCCGATACCAAATCCAGCTTCTTCAGAAAGAAAATCAAAACCTGTTGCGATTCCTCGAGCGGCAAGGTTATCGAGAGCATTGGTGACAATCGTATAGAAAAAAGCACCAAGCGCCATAACCGCAATAGCTTGGAAAACAACAGAACGGAAGGTAGGGTTGTACAGGAGATTTGCGCTTTTCGCAGGTTTTTTCTGCGGTGCGACTTGAGTATTAGTAGGTTTCATACAGCTATAACCTCAAATCCTTTGAGAAAGGGCGGATAAACCGCCCTTGTTTTGGAGCATTATGTATTTCAAAGCACTAGTTGTAGTGCAAATAACTTGAGCGAAGTTCGCTTTCAGCTATTTGATACATTTAGCGGATTGGTGGCGCATACATGAAACCACCAGCATTCCAAAGTGCGTTGACACCGCGGTCAATCGCAAGTGGAGAGCCTGTACCGACAGTACGCTCGAAGCTTTCGCCGTAGTTACCGACTTGTTTGATAACTTGATAACCCCAGTCATCATTAATGCCTAGACCTTTACCTTTTGGTCCATCAACACCAAGAATACGCTTGATGTTTGGATCGGTCGATTTAAGCATTTCGTCCGCATTTTTCGAGGTAATACCATATTCTTCAGCATTGATCATGGCGTTTAGTGTCCACTTAGCAATGTTGAACCATTGATCGTCACCTTGACGAACAACAGGGCCTAGCGGTTCTTTAGAAATAATTTCTGGAAGTACGACTGCTGCACTTGGGTCTTTAAGGTTAAGACGAAGCGCATAGAGACCGGATTGGTCAGTCGTCAGTACATCACAACGGCCAGCGTCAAAACCTTTTGAAGTTTGTGCTGCGGTATCAAATACCACCGGCTTGTATGACATACCACTATTTCGGAAGTAATCGGCTAAGTTAAGTTCGGTTGTTGTACCTGATTGTACACAAACAGAAGCCCCATCGAGATCTTTAGCGCTGGTCACGCCAAGGTCTTTCATGACCATGAAACCTTGACCATCGTAGTAGTTAACGCCGACGAAGTTTAGACCAAGTGCCGTATCACGGTGCAATGTCCAAGTGGTATTACGCGATAGTACGTCAATTTCACCAGACTGAAGGGCAGTAAAACGCTCCTTAGCAGTTAGGGGAACATATTTTACTTTCGATTTATCGCCAAGTACTGCAGCTGCAACAGCTTGGCAGTATTCTACGTCGATCCCTTCCCATTCACCTTTTGAGTTAGGGTTAGAGAAACCGGGAAGACCCGTACTCACACCACAAGTTAAAACACCTGCTTTTGTGACTTTCTCTAGAGTGCTGTCAGCAGCGGAAGCTGACGTGCTTACCATAGCAGCTGAAGCAGCTACCAAAGATGCAATTAGAGTGAGGTTCTTTGCCATTGTGTATCCTTCCTGTAAGTTCCGTGTAAATCAGGTCCATCCTGAATACAATGTGCTAATCATTGTTTTGTTCTGGTCATGATTTTGGTGCATCTTAAGTTCTTAATATTCGAACTAATTTTCTACCAGTTGTAACAACCGTTTAAAGCGTAGATAATGTTTAATGATTTCTCAAATTATTAATTTAAAAGATGTTTTGAGTTGTCACTCGACCTTAAACCATTGCTAGAATGACGAAGTGTAATAGTTTTGTAAATAGTGCAACTAAACACCAACTTAGTGCGATAGAAGTAGATTTGTTAAAAAAACGTTAATTTAAAATACTTGCTTGTTATTTGGCTTAACCTCTGGATATTGTGCTTGTTATCTTTAAAAATTTAGTGAAAAATTGTTTTGTGACGAATGTCTCGGTGACAAAGCTGCACCATTCTGGTGAGTTTGAATGAATAGTTATTTCGGTTTGAAAGGGAAATTTATGCGTTACTTTCCACTGTTTATGGATCTGCTTGAAAAGCCTGTACTCGTTATAGGTGGAGGGGAGGTTGCTTGTCGGAAGATTGATATGTTGCTGCGTGCTGGTGCGCAGGTTACCGTCGTATCGCCTAAGATAGAGCCTTATCTAGCGCAATTAGTAGAAAATGAGAAGTGCCATTGGATACAACGTTTTTATGCGCCGGAATTGATGACAACCGATTACGTGCAAGTTTGGGCGACAACGGATAATCCAAGCTTAAATCATCAAGTGCATAAAGATGCAAAAAAATTACGTATTCTTGTGAATGTTGTCGATGATACGCCTTATTGTGATTTTATAACGCCCTCAGTAATTAACCGAGGGCGCATCCAGATAGCGATTTCTAGTGGCGGATCCTCACCAGTGCTCATTCGAGGTATACGCGAAAAAATAGAAACGGTTTTGCCTATGAATACCGCCCAATTAGCGGATTTTGCCGCGAGTAAGCGGACAGACATTAAGCAACGCTTTCCTTCTGTTGATGAGCGTCGTAAGTTTTGGGAGCTGTTTTTTCGAAAGCCTGAAGTGATGTGTTGTGTAAACAATCAAGAGATTGAACAGGTTTATCAGCGTATGGTAGAGAAACCGGTGACATTTTCCGAATCATGTACTTGGATTGAGTTTGGCGCTGACCCAGAATTACTACCGCTAAGAGCATTACGCTTGATGCAAGAGGCAGAAATCGTATTTCACGATAAAACCTGTCCATTCGGTTTTGTGGATTTAGTAAGGCGTGATGCAGAGCGACTTTCTTTTCACGATATTACTGATGTGGCGGCACACATACGCCAGTGCAAGAGTGATGGGCAAAGAGTGGTGGTCTTTGTCGACCCTACCTCGTCAGCTTATCGATTACTCAAAGAAAATGACGACGTCATTGAGTTGGCACGGATAAAATAAAAAGGGCAGAAGCCCTTTTTTATCTATTTGTTTGTCGCTGTTAAATAAGCAACAAATGGTATTGGTCGGAGATTAGTCTCTGAAGTTGTCAAACTGGAAAGGCTGTCCTAGCTCACTGGTTTTAACAAGTTGCATCGTAGCTTGTAAGTCATCGCGTTTCTTACCTGTCACTCGAACTTTCTCGCCTTGTATTGAAACTTGCACTTTGATTTTCGCGTCTTTTACCGCTTTCACGATTTTTTTAGCGACGGTAGTTTCAATACCTTGCTTAAATTCAACGTTTTGGTGCCAAAGTTTACCAGACTGCTCAGCCGTCTTAGATTCCATAGAAGCAACGTCGACACCTCGTTTAGTCAGGTTACCACGTAAAATGTCACGCATTTGCTTTAGTTGAAAGTCACTTTCACAAGACAGTTTCACTACTTCACCATTTAGTGTGAATGATGCTTCAACATTACGGAAGTCGAAGCGGGTAGTGATCTCTCTATTTGCGTTATCAACAGCATTACGCAATTCAACGGTCTCGATTTCAGAGATAATATCAAATGATGGCATGTTAGATTTCCTTACTATTACGTTGTTTTACCGCGTCGGCGAGAATGTTAAGCATATCAACAGTGTCGCTCCAACTTAGACATGGGTCAGTGATTGACTTCCCATATTCGAGGTTATTGATGTCGCTCATGCTCTGATTGCCTTCCTCGATGAAGCTTTCCGCCATGATGCCAGCAACTTTATGCGAACCTGCGATGATCTGACGACCTATTTCTTCCGCAACATCAAGCTGTTTACGGTGTTGCTTTTCACAGTTTGCGTGGCTGAAGTCGACAATTAAGCGCTGCGGCAGGTCGAAGGAAGCAAGCTGCTCGCAAGCAGAGGCAATAGAGCCTTCGTCAAAGTTTGGACCTGTATCACCACCACGTAAGATAATGTGGCCATGTGGGTTACCGCTTGTACGATAAACTGTCATGCGACCATTTTTATCGGGTGAATAAAAATAGTGTGAAGCGCGAGCTGCTCGGATCGCATCCATGGCGATTTTAACGCTGCCATTGGTGCCATTCTTAAACCCAACAGGGCAAGATAATGCCGAGGCCATTTCTCTATGGATTTGAGATTCGGTTGTACGAGCGCCAATCGCACCCCAAGTGATAAGGTCGGCGATGTATTGCCCTGTTATCATGTCGAGAAATTCGGTTGCCGTTGCTAAACCTAACTTATTGATGTCAAGCAATAGACCGCGGGCTTTGTTTAAGCCAGTTTCAAGGGCGTAAGAGCCATCTAGATTTGGGTCGGTGATTAAGCCTTTCCAACCTACGACTGTGCGAGGTTTTTCAAAGTAGGTACGCATGACGATGAAAAGCTCATCGCGGTATTGGTCTTGAATCGCACTTAGGCGTTTCGCGTAATCAAGCGCGGCATCTGTATCGTGGACAGAGCATGGACCAACAATGCAAAGAAGACGGCTATCTTCTCCGGATAGAATATTTTCAATTTGACGGCGAGAATCGGCAATTCTTGTCGCGACATCATCTGTAATGGGATGAGTCGTACTCAATTCCAACGGAGTGGGCATTGGGCCTAGTGCCTGAGTTCTTAGTTCGTCTGTTTTTAATGGCATGGGGCAGCCTACGTATTAATTTCGAAGCGGTAAAGATAGCGGAAATGCCGAGTCAAATAAACTATTAATGGCAATCTCCTTAGTTGACGAGGGATTACCGCTAAATATGGTCACATAATTGATTAAAAATAACGCAATTGTCGGAATGTATGGACTGTGGTCAAAATAGTTCATGATAATTCCTCATCATGCCTTGTATTCATAAGGTTGAGTCGGTATTTTGCTTTTAGTTAGAGTTAAGAAAGCACGGAGCAGTCATGAGTTACGAAAGCGAGAAACAAAGTCAAAACATTCCCTTAGCATCACTGAGTCTTGGTCATGTTTTTCCAAGCTACTCTGAAACAGCTGAGGCAGAGCATTTGTATGTATCAATTGCCGAACTCATTATGGAGAAAATATTCTTTCATCCTGACTATGCTCAACTTGGTGATGAACTCGATAGCGTCGAATTGGACGCTATCAATGCGTTACTCGGGGGGCGTGAAGCGTCGGACTTTTTCGTTGAAACTCTCGTTGCTGAAATTGTGTCGGCCGTTCAGCCTTGCCACAAAGTGGTACGAATAGAGTTAAATGATGCGGACAGCTATGGTATGAGTGCCTTGCTAGGTGGAAAAGTTGAGCCAGAAGAGGTGAACCCGGCGCTTGGTGTTCGTGGCGTTTCTCGTTTTGCGTCAGCGGCGTATAGTGCGACGTTTGCGTTAGAGTGCCAGGTTGTGAAGACGTTGCGAGAACAGGGAATTAATGTCGAGATTATTGTACCGTGCGTAAGAGCACTAAGTGATGCGGCAAAAATTATTGATCAACTTGCAGAGCAAGGTTTGCCACGCGGGTTGAATGGTTTAAAGATTTTATTTGCTTGTGATACGCCATCTGCTGTTCTGCTATCAGAGCGTTTACTGCAGTATTTTGATGGTTTAGTGATAAAAATTGACAACTTGACCCAGTTAACACTTGGCGTGGATCGCCATCAAGACGAGTTAGCCCACTTGTATGATCCACAGAGTGAGGCTGTACTTAAGTTGGTTAGAGATGCCGTGGTTACGGCAAAAGAAGTGAAGAAACCAGCGATTGTGGTTATTGGTTCACTTGATGATTATCCCCACCTTGCTCTCCAGCTGGAAGAGTTGGGGCAGATTGATGTTTACGTGACGGCGTAACTACAGTGATGGCTAGCTCTTTAATGATTCCAGGTCAGTTAAGGGGCTGAAAATAATGAAAGGCTAATGGCGTCTAAGCCTTAGCCTTTTTATATTCCAAAGATTTTTCATTTTAATACTCCACAGCGTTTTCCTTTTAGCGATTTTACATTCTCCAACCTTTTTAATACCGCGTCGTTTCGTAACATTTCTTTGACATCCTTATTGCTTTTTAGTTTACTGGTCGGATGAGCTTTCTTGTAAAGGACAAGGACAAGGACATGTTATCACCACTTCGTAAAGCTAACTTATATCTCAATACCTTTGGTTTTTTCAAAGTTCCTTTCATTTGGCTATGCCGCCCTAAAATTCTTCAGCTTGATCAGCGTAAGGTCGAGATTAAAATCCCTTTAAAGCGACGGACAAAAAATCATCTAAATAGTATGTATTTTGGTGTTCTGGCTGTTGGTGCCGATGTGGCTGGTGGATATATGGCGATGAATAAAGCGCAACAGCGAGGTGAAAGGGTATCACTGGCTTTTAAAGAGGTAGAAGGTAAGTTTTTTAAACGGCCAGAAGCTGATGTTCATTTTATCTGTGATGATGGGGCGCTAATTGATAGCATGCTAGATGAGACACTTGCCACCGGAGAGCGAGTGAACCGTCCAGTAAAAATTACCGCCATATGTCCATCGTTACACGGTGACGAGCCCATGGCGGAGTTTTTACTGGTGTTATCATTGAAAAAGGTCGTCAAGAAAACCGTTCACTGATAATTGTAGGTGATAGCTAAATCCCGTTGCTTTAAAGCGGTATTTCTTCAATATCGACAATTTTTGAACGATTAAGAATAATCTTCCAACGGTAATAGTGCGGTTCCGTATCGTAATTATTCTCCTTAATAATTAAATTGAGGAGATGACGCTTTTCTAACGACTCTTTTACCACTTGTCCCTCTTGTAGGCGGAAGAAACGGTTATTACTTTTATCCATTAGGCGAGTTAGAGTGCGAAAGTTAATGTTAATCACTTCACGGGTTTGGTCATAGCCACTGGTGAACTTCGATGTAGCCATGGTGGTGTGAGTGCGATAGTGAAGTATTTTTTCCTCTCTCTGAACCACTCGTTTTTTACGTATTGTTTTAATGCGGTCAGGTAATCGGTCAAAAGAAACAAAATCCAACCATTCAATTTTTCTCCCCACTTCTTTTTTGGTCGTCGGGTCGATATAGCGCCTACGCCATTTAGGCTTACCTCGTTGGATCCAACGCCATAAAATGTCGCGTAAATCGTCCTTAAATACTTCACGAAGCGCATAGATGACAGACAACACTAAGATAAACGAGGCCGTGATTTCGCCGAGGTAATCTCTTGCTAAAATGACGGCCGTGGTAACGAATAACATCACAAGCCCTGTTGCTGACCCCTTGATGAAGCGTTTAGTGTTGTTACCCATTGAAGTCAGTTTCTCTTGTAGCACAATAGGGTGCTCGATTAATCGTCGTAATAATCGCATCTTATTACTAAGGCGAGTCGAGTCCTTACGAACTTGATCAGAGTTATAATTGTTGAGGTTTCGGTGTGCTTGTTCTTTCTCAACAATGGTGATGAGTCGTTCTTTGAGCGGTGTGTATGATTTACTATTGGGTAACGCAACGACAAGGGACAGAAATTTCTGACCTGTATACCAAGAAAGGTAGTTGTCGATGTTGGCATAATAACGCTTGAGACTCTCCTCATAGGGCACAGCTCGACGCATCTTACGCAAAATATCGATGGCTAACTCAATTACTTCATCAATTTCGTCTGCGGTGACTTCTTCTTTTGAGGAGTTGATGAGTGAAGAAACCGCATTGTCTAACGCAAATACATATTGGTAGGCGAATAAGCTTAAACTGACACGATATTGAGTGTTGGATAAACGTCCACGCTTGGCGAGTCGAGAGTGGATAAGAGGCAGCAGGGTTTCTGTACTGAAATACGTGCGCTTTTGAGAGAACGAGTTGTGATAAAAGTCTGACTCGGAAACTTGGTGTGACTCGAGGTCGAGTTCTCCTGGGATGAATAGAAAAACATCTAAGTCTAAGGTTTTTGTATTAGCCATCGCATGAGCAATTTTTAACGTGATGGCATCTTGTTTGTCGACAGAAATCAAACAACTTCTCCGTTTGTATTGATACCGTTAAGCATATCAGAACACGCAGAAACTAGCATCTTAAAGCGAGTCAGGTATAATCGCCCGAATAATCCCAATAGAGATAAAATAATGATAAATGTAGGTCAAATGAACCAGCTTGAAGTGATGAAAGAAGCAGACTTCGGGTGGTTTTTAGACGGCAAAGATTATGGTTCAATTTTGCTAACCAAAAAATACGCTCCTGAAGGGGTAAAAGTTGGCGATAGCATTGATGTTTTTCTCTATTTTGATTCAGATAACCAGATTGCAGCGACCACGAATAAGCCTGTAGCACAGGTGGGTGAGTGGGGAATGATGACAATTGAAGGCGTTAACAGTGTTGGTGCATTTGCAAGCTGGGGCATCAAAGAAAAAGACCTTCTGATTCCATTTAGTGAGCAGCGTGGACGCTTGGTCGTTGGTCAAAATATTTTGGTTTATGTTTATACCGACAAAGCCTCTGGGCGTATTGTTGGTACGACTAAATTCAATAAATGGCTCGATAACGTGCCTGCGGTTTACACCACGAACCAACAAGTCGATTTAATCATCGCCGAGCGCAGTGAACTTGGTTATAAAGCCATTGTTAACGGTGAGCATTGGGGCATGATCTTCCAATCGGATGTATTTGGTAAGCTATTCGTTGGTAAACGTCTGAAAGGTTTTGTTAAGCAAGTTCGTGAAGATGGGAAGATCGATCTTAGACTACAAAAGATTGGTACGGCAAAGATGGATGATTTAAGTGAAAGTATTCTGAGTTTGCTTGAGAAGAAGGGCGGATTCTTGCCTTTAAGTGATAAGTCGACGCCAGAAGCGATTTTTACGACGTTTAAAACCAGTAAAGGTACGTTCAAAAAAACCATTGGTGGTTTATTCAAGCAAGGCAAAATCACGATTGATAAAGATGGCATTCGCTTGGTTGGCGAAGACGCGTAATCTTAGCTATCCCCTTTGACCATCCCGATTGTTGGCGTGACAATCGATTGGTTATTGAAAGGTAAGAGCGAAAAAGAGGCCCAAAACTGATCCTGTTTTGGGCCTAGGGGAATGGCTCATGGAGAGCCTACGCTAACTGTTTTAATCGAGTGTTAGTTACTTACTATTAACTGGTTACTCAACGATTAATGCTATAGCTTTATTCGGTGTACTGATGCTAAGCAAGCGAGTTTAAAATGAACCACTTAGTTGATGTGATATCGCTTGTTCATGCCAATGTTGATAACCCCTAAAGTGTAGTACAAAACGGTAAAAAAGCGATATGCACAGCGGTTTTAACAGCACAAAACCGCTATGCCTCTGGGTTAAAACAGATTTTTATCTCTCACTAACTCTCGAGGTAAGCCATTTTTAATCCGGTTGCCTACCCATTTCCCCAACCCAATGACGAAGTGATTATAGCTAACAAAGACTTCTCCAGAACCACTTAAGCCTTCTGGGCGAATATCTCTGCCCATATACCACTCTCTCGCATCAGATTGATTCACCGCGACCGTTTCAGCTTGACTGCTTGCTAGTGATGTCGCAACTTGGTGTTGCCAACGGTAGCCTTTTTTGTGTTGCTCAGCGACCTTGATTCCCATGCGGGAGAAGCGAAACTCACCCAGTAATGGTTCGAGCGCTGTTGGAAATAGCCATATATCGTTATCACGTTTCCAAAGTTGACTATGTGTTGGGAAATCGATGGAGAATGCGGATTTCAGTGACAACGTAGCGGCTTCATTTTCTTTAGACGATAGCTTCTGGAATGGGAATTTACCCAGCCTTTTTTTCACTACTGGCGGAGTTGTAGACACCAGTTTTTTGACTTTGGCAATAAAAAAACCTTCACTATCAAATAATTGAGGGTAAACATGTAAGAAGCCTTCCGTCGTTGTCGCGAGCTTAGCATCTGGAAATAAGTGCTCAAGTGACTCAAACTCAACCGCGTGATCAAACGTATCTCGAAGGTGTTGCATGACTTGTTGGTTTTCTTCGCAGCTCAAAGCGCAGGTAGAGTAGACCAGTGTACCGCCTACTTTTAACGCGTGAAATGCACTTTCGATAAGATCTTTCTGTGTTTCTGCGATGTCATTGGTGGACTCAAGACTCCAGTTTTTCATTGCATCGGCGTCTTTTCGAATTGTGCCTTCACCGGAACATGGGGCGTCTAATAAAATGGCATCAAAGCGTTCTGGTAGCCAGCCACCAAACACGCGAGCATCATAATTACTCAACGCAACATTTCTAACGCCACAGCGTTCAATATTGGCGTGTAGTACTTTGACTCGACTAGAGGCAAACTCGTTCGCGACTAAAATGCCGTTATTATCCATGAGTGCGGCAATCTGCGTTGTTTTTGAACCGGGCGCCGCTGCCATATCTAGCACGGTATCAAAGCTAGCGTGATCGTTGAAAAGGGCGCTTGGAGGAAGCATAGAGCTTGCTTCTTGAATGTAGAATAAGCCTGCCATGTGTTCTGCTGTATTTCCTAGCGGTACTTGACTCTCATCGGCGTCAATCCAAAAACCTTCATTACACCAAGGGATAGCGGTGAGCGACCAGTTATTTTCTTCTGCTCTTGCTAAGAAAGCGTCAACGGTCAGTTTGAGGGTATTGACACGGATACTCTTTCGTAACGGTCTTTGGCAAGCGGCAACAAAGTCATCCATATTTAGATGCTTGGGTAGTTGAGATGCGATGTGCGTTAGAAAGTCGTCAGGGATATAGACGTTAGAGTGCAAAATAGAGCCTGCTGGTTGGAAAGTATTTGCTCAATTATAACCTGAACTGCACTGAACAGAAAACGAAAGCCCGCGTTTGCGGGCCTATCTGTGTGATTTAACAGCGCAGGGCTTTTTGCTGTGAATCTTTTCTAAGGAGCAGGGATTGCAGTTCGCCATTCCTTCCATTTAGGGTCGCCGGATTGATTGAGGTAAAAGCTCTGACCTTCACTGGCTCTTGGCTGAAGTTCAGTCCCTTCAGGCGTTGAAAAAGTCACCCCGCCACGAATTAGGCTATCCATTGTACCTGCTTTAATGCTGGCGCCAGAAAGGCCAATCTGAACATCGACACCCGATACATTCCAAAATACGCTATTGGCGCGAACTAAATAGGCGAACTCTGGCTTTATTTGAAAGGTTGAAATCACTCTATCGGCGAAGGGACCAAGTTCGACGTCTGTTACACGACCAACCTCAAGGTCACGATAGAGAATAGGGGTTCCTTCTTTGATGGAACCTCGGTTTTCGCTTTGCAGTGTAAACTCAATGCCATTCTCAACTTTAGGGAAATCAAAGAGCTTGAATTGCTTTTGTGTTTTGCCTTTTCCCGGTTCAACCGCAATATATTGGGAGACTAGTGCATTCAAATTTTTCACACCACTCAAGCCAAACTCTGGTTTAACTAGCCAAAAATAGGCTTGCGAATTGGCGACTTGCTCTACGTACTCAGGCAGTATTCGAGCGGTAATCTCAACACGTTCATGGGTAAAGTCGGGGAGTGTTAACATGACTTCACCCACTTTCACGCCTTGATATTTAATAGGCATGCCTTTGGTGACTTGTTGGTCCGTAGTTGTGGTGACCAGTTGAACGGAAGCGCCAAATTTTCTCGCGTCATTAAAGTCTTGGTATAATTTCCAACTTTTACCTGTCTTATTTTCTATACCAGGCATAGAGTCAAAGGCGATGCCTCCGTCTATTAGCGTTTTGAGCGGTGCAGCTTTTACGCTAACACCAGACAACGATGCCTCCACTTCTACTCCCGAACGATTCCAAAAAACGGTTTGAGGGGTAATTAAATGCTTGTAGCGATTATCAATCGAGGTGTTGATGTAGACGCCTCCATCGACTAATGAGAAGTCCGTTACACTACCAACTTGCATGTTGCGGTAAAGGATAGGGCTGCCTTCTTGAATTGGCGGTAATTCGTTGGCAAACAGGGCCAGTTTCATTGAGCCTGATTGATTGTGCTTTGCTAATTCCGCTAATGATTTAGTTTGGAATAGCGGGAATTCAACACGCTCTGTCGCTTTACCTTCACTCACAAAACTAATCGAACCGGTAAGTAATTGCTTTGCTGGTGGGACGGTAACATTGAGTCCTGCTTTGGTAAGCTCTGCAGTGGCACTTCCTGTTACATAGAATCGATTTTGGGTTCTAATAAGGTTGCGGTATTCAATATCTACGGCAATGTCCATGGCAACTTGATCGTCGACGAGTTCAACTGAGGTGAGGGAGCCAACAGGAATTCCGCGATATAATACGCTGCTTCCTGGCTCTAAACCGAAAGAGTTTTCCGATAGCAGCCGAATAGAAATGGATTTGGCTTTTACTCGATCAAACTCTTCTTGCTTAATAGCATCGAATTGGCGGGCTTTGCCACCCGTCCCTGGAACGAGTGTTAAAAAGTTGCCAGTAATTAAGTTTGATAGGTTCTCGACGCCTGACAAAGATACTTTGGCTTCTTCGAGTAAGAACAGCGTGCCTTCGTTTAACATATCACTAAAGGCTGGTTCGATAGATGCAGAAGCGATGATGGAATCACGTTCATCATTGAGTGCGAGATTATTTATTTGGCCGATTTCCAATCCTCGGTAAACGATCGGAGAACCGTTAGCTTTCAAATTACTATTGTCTGGCAGTGTTATGGAGATAGGGATACCACGACCAGCCGTTTTTAAATCACGATAGAGTTTAAAAGAGGTGCCTTTCTCGACGGGCGCGCCACTATCTGGTGAGTCAACGGCAATCGCGCCTGCTAGTATGGCGCTTAAGCTTTCTAAACGAATGTCGACGCCTTGGAAGCCAACATTGGCGCCAATGCCACTGACGTTCCAAAAGCGACTCTTGTCAGTAATAATATGGCTAAATTGTTGTTCAATAGAGGCTTTAATGAGTACGCTTTCTGCGTCTTCATCCAGCTTAAAACTGTACACTTCACCGATTGGTATCTTCTTATAGACGATTTTTGAACCGACGGAGATACCACCAAGATCACGAGCTTTGAGTGTGACGGTTAGGCCGTCATTGGCTGCCAGCTCAGCCGGTGCAGTATCCAATGCTTGGAACTTTGTTTTGCTATTGCTGGTCTCTGTTGCCGGATAAATGGAAACATAGTTACCCGACACTAGTGCATCTAGACCAGAAATCCCTGATAAGGATGCAGATGGTTTTACTAGCCAAAACTTAGTGTCTTCGCCAAGTAACTTGGTCGCTTCAGGGTAGATATCGGCATCAACATAGATATTACTAAGGTCTTTGGATAAGTTTATGTCACGGATCATCCCAACTTCTAACCCTTGATACCTAATGGTCGTGCGTCCCGCGATAAGACCTTGGGCATCAGAAAAATAGATCTGAACACGCTGACCTGCATCATGCACGGCTTTTGCTAATAGCCAGCCAGCTAATATGAGAGTCAAAATTGGCAGAATCCAAAGCGGTGAAATCCGACGATCTTTCTTCACTTCAGGGTTGAACGACATAGGTTGCTTAGTCTCGTTACTCATTACCGCTAATACTCGTCTTAGTGTCTAATACAGAAGAGGATGTTGTCTTTTTATCCCATAATAGGCGAGGGTCGAGGCTCTCGGCTGCAAACATGGTGAATATGACAACAATACCAAACGCTACCGCGCCGAAGCCCGGTGTAAAATTAAGAATTTGCCCTCGGTCTACCAAGGTCAACATAATTGATATGACAAAGAGATCGGTCATTGACCATTTACCTATCCATTTTATGATCCGAAAGACGGTCATTTCAAAACGGTGATTGTTCACTTTATCAAATTGTATACAAAAAAGCAGATACCCCAGTCCTAATATCTTCGCCACCGGCACGACAATACTGGCGACAAAGATAATGATAGCGATACCGATCATGTCGTTATTGATTAGGGACGCAACACCAGAGAAGATGGTATCTTCTAATCGTTGTCCATTGGTGATGAGAATCGATATTGGGATTAAGTTTGCAGGCAGAATCGCCACCGATGCTGCGATGAGGTAAGCCCAGGTTTTTTGCAATGAATAGGGTTTTCTATGATGAAGCTTAGCTTCACATCGTAAACAACGGTCGGCCTCTTTTTGAGAAAGGTGGCAACTGTGGCAATGAATCTCTTTTACTGAAGAAGGGTAAGAGATTTCTGGTTTCCATGCCTCCCAGTAGCGCCTAACACTGATGCGACATACAAGCAAAACGCTCAGTCCTTGCAGTAGTACTAAGCTATATAACGCATGACCAATGTAGATGTCGGAATAGTCTTGCAACTTGAAACATGAAATGGCGATGCTAATAAGAAAAACATCTAACATCATCCAGTGTTTACTATGGGTGAGTATGCTTAAGGACCACTTAAGCGTTTTAAACCAGTGAAATCGTAGCGCTAGGTGTGTGGTGAGGACTGCAGTACACATGGCAACAGGTGCAATGGTGTGACAAAAAAGAGTGAGTAATGCGAGACCGGGGTAACCTTCTTGATTTAGTGCTAATACCCCCTCAAATAAGGTGCCTTGAATCATCACACCTACCAATCTGATGGTAATAAAGTCAAAATAGTGAGAAGGAATAAAAAGTAATAAGCAAGTAATGGCAATCGCTAAATTGCCATTAATAGAATGATGTTCACTGCGGTAGAGCTGAGTTCCACAACGAGGGCAGTCGGCGCTATACCCTTTATCGAGGCCGATGACGGCGACTGGCAATTCGCAGCACTGGCATAGCCGCACATTTTGCTGCTGGGGTTGGTTACTTGTTTGTGGATCTTGTGAATTAGAAACAACGCGCATCGTAAACTCCAAAATACGTGTACGATGCGTTCATTTCGCCACGATTAACTTGCGGATTGCACCGAACCATACAGGGTTTGATAGAGTCCCTGTTGTTCAACCAATTCGATGTGGGTACCGGTTTGGGTAACTTGTCCATCTTCCAACACATAAATTAAATCCGCCTGTTTGACCGCAGACAACCTATGCGCAACGATTAGGGTTGTCCGGTTTTGCAAAAAAGCACTTAAAGCAATATGCAAAGCAGCCTCGGTTGAGGTGTCTAGTGCTGATGTTGCTTCATCAAGTATGACAAACTGCGGATTGCTTAATATCATTCTAGCAATGGCGAGCCGTTGTCGCTGTCCTCCAGAAAGACGAATACCATTTCGCCCGATTTCGGTATCGAGACCGTCGGTCAATTTTCTGGTGACATCTTGTAGTTGCGCGACGTCCAGGGCATTCCATATTTCACGGTCATCATAGTGACGTCCGAGCGTCAGATTATGCCTTATGCTGTCATTGAATAGTATAGGTTGCTGTAAAACAACAGCAATTTTATCTCGAATTATGTCAAAACCGATGTCGCGGCTATCAGAACCATTATAATTTATGATGCCTTGTCTTTGTGTATAAACGCCAATCAGTAACTGTATGAGTGTAGACTTGCCACCACCACTAGCCCCAACGAGTGCCACTTTCTTTCCTGCGGGTATCTCTAGCGTTAAATTGCGAAGTACATCTTTATCGTCGTCATAACAAAAGCTCACGTTCTGAATTGACACATCAACCTGTTTACCGTTGTGGAACGGGTTTATCTTACTCACGGTTCTAGCCTCTTCTTCGAGAGCCAACAGTGAGTTAATCCGTGCTAAGGCAGCCTTCGCGCTATACCAAGAAAACTGAATGCCCAATAGTTCTTGAACTGGACCTAGCATGAACCATAGATACCCAAATACCGCGAAGATTTGGCCAATGGTTAAGTCACTAAATAACACCATTACCATAGCAACCGCACGAAACAATTCAAATCCGATGAGAAAGAGAAGAAAGGAGACACGGCTAGCCGCTTCAGATTGCCAAGCGTATTTGTCTGCATTGATACGGATTTGGTCAGCTTGTCCTTTGAGTTGTTGTAAAAATTCACGTTCACGATTTGCGGCTCTTAGTTGATAGATACCGTCAAGGGTTTCAACCAAGCGATTTTGGAATCCTTCAAAGGCTTGGTTTTCTTTCTTCTTAAGGTGTTTAACCATGCCACCTAATTTACGAGAAAAATAGATAACGACGGGGTTGACCAACAAAATGAAAAGGCCTAATCGCCAGTCTAGCCACAGCAGGACAATCGCGGTGCCAAAGACGGTGAGAAAGCTAACGATGAATTTACTAAGCGTCGAACCGATAAACTGGTCAATAGTTTCAATGTCAGTAATTAAATGCGCATTGATGCCACCACTGCCCCTTGTTTCGTACTGACGTATGCTAATGCGGCCCAATTTATCAATCATTTTGCAACGAATTTGATAGGTGATGGTTTTGGACACTAGAGTGAACTGACGACTTTGCAAAATATTGAAGGCTTGACTAAAAGCCCGCATCAGAACAACAAGGATAAGTGTAAGACTGATATAACCAATTGGTGTTTCTAGGGACTGAGGGAGAAGCGTATTCATGTAACTTAGCCCTAAACCGGGTTGATCCAACAACACCTCATCAACCATAAGCGGCATGAGTAGTGGAATAGGGACGCTAATTAATGTGGCAATAATGGCGATTAAATTTGCGCCAATAAGTCGAGACTTGTGAGTTTTTACTTGTGTTATCAACCAAGAGCGGCTAATAGTGTCGTTCGTACTGGTCATATTTATGATAATAAGTCCTATTTAGATTGAGGCATTGTACGTGGATTAGAACAAAATCAAAGCACTATATTAATGGAAATATAATGAATTTAGACAATTACGATCGCCTAGCGAAACAAGCTATTGCACTGACGGAATCAGAAACGGATTTTATCGCTAACCTTTCTAATATTAGTGCACTTCTTAACATGGAGTTAGACGATCTTAACTGGGTCGGCTTTTATCTCATGAAGGACGGTGAATTAGTATTAGGTCCTTTTCAGGGTAAACCTGCCTGTGTACGCATTCCGGTAGGTAGAGGAGTGTGTGGTACAGCAGTTGAAACCAATACGGTTCAGAGAATTGCCGATGTTTATCAATTTGAAGGGCACATCGCTTGTGATGCTGCGAGTAATTCTGAGATTGTGATTCCATTTTCTGTGAATGGTGAAGTGGTTGGTGTATTGGATATAGATAGCCCAAGTATTAATCGATTTTCCGAAATTGACGAAATTGGACTGACAAACTTCATGAGATCTGTAGAAAAGGTGCTCAATTCCCATGCAAACGTGGTCTAAAATCACATTTGCTGGTGGTTTTTCTATAGCAGGTCACTATAATACCAAGAATATTTTTCTTAATGCTTCGCGGAAAACCGCATTAACCAGGAACCCACATGGAAAACACTGAGAAGTTGAAGAACAGCAAAGAAATTATCGCGTATGTTGCTGAATGTTTCCCTAAATGCTTTACTGTAGAAGGTGAAGCGAAACCGCTTAAAATTGGTATATTTCAAGATCTTGCTGAACGCTTGAAAGATGATGAGAAAGTAAGTAAAACTCAGCTACGTGCAGCGTTAAGACAGTACACTTCTTCTTGGCGTTACCTGCACGGTGTTAAACCGGGTGCAGTACGAGTAGATTTAGATGGTAATGCTTGTGGAGAGCTTGAAGCTGAACATGTAGAACATGCTCAAGCAACACTAGCTGAAAGCAAAGCAAAAGTTGCGAATCGCCGCAAAGAGCAAGCTCAAAAAGCGCGTGAAGAAGCGAAAGCTAAACAGCCGAAAGCTAAAAAGCCACAAGCTCGTAAACCACAAAGTAGTGCAAGCAAAAACGCAAAAGTAAGCAAACCTGTTGAAACGCGTGCTTTGAATAACGATGAAATGATCGTAGGCAAAGACGTTAACGTAAACATGGGTAAAGGAAACATGGCTGCGACCATTGTTGAAATCAATAAGGAAGATGTGCGTGTTCAGCTAGTCAATGGCCTACAAATGGTTGTTAAAGCGGAGCATTTGCGCGCTTAAAGGAGAAACTCCTACGCATGAAGTGCCGTTCAAAAGTATCTTTGATTGCTGCTAGCCTTTGGCTAGCAGCGTCTTCAGCTCACGCTTTAGAAGCTAAGTATCAGAAAACTGATATCCCGACTTTAGCTCCAGAAGCACAACATGAAACCGCGAGTAAGCGAGTGACATCTCGCTTTACACGATCTCACTATAAGCATTTCACCCTAGATGATGAGTTTTCCAAGGCGATGTTCAATCGTTATTTGGAAATGCTCGACTACAACCGTAACATTTTTACTCAATCTGATATTGATGGCTTTAATGCTTGGTCGACACTGCTCGATGATCAATTGAAAGCGGGTAACAATCAGGTTGCGTTTGATGTCTATAACTTATCGATGCAGAAACGATACGATCGTTTTGTCTATGCATTATCTCTGCTTGATACGGAGATGAAGTTTGATGTCGATGAAGGTATAGAGCTTGATCGTTCGGAAGCCAATTGGGCTAAAGACGAAGCTGAACTTAATGAGTTGTGGCGTAAACGTGTTAAATACGATGCGCTTAACCTTAAACTTGCCGGTAAGGATTGGGATGAGATAAAAGAGACGTTAGGTAAGCGTTACAATAATGCGATCAAACGAATCACTCAATCTCATAATGAAGATGCTTTTCAGATTTACATGAATGCGTTCGCGCGTGAAGTTGATCCGCATACGAGTTATTTGTCGCCACGTTCTGCTGAGCAATTCCAATCAGAGATGAATTTATCTCTTGAAGGGATTGGTGCGGTACTTCAAATGACGGATGATTATACGATTATTCGTTCTCTAGTTGCTGGTGGCCCTGCGTCAAAAAGTAAACAGCTAGGTGAAGGCGATAAGATTATCGGCGTTGGCCAAGACGGCAAAGAAATTGTTGATGTGATTGGATGGCGACTCGATGATGTCGTGCAACTTATTAAGGGACCAAAAGGAACCAAAGTTAAGTTGCAAATTTTGTCTGATAGTAAAGATGCTAAAGCACAAGTGGTTGAAATTACTAGAGATAAAATTCGATTAGAAGATCGTGCAGTAAAGTCTGAAATCTTTGAGAAGGATGGTAAGAAAATTGGTGTTCTCGAAGTTCCTAGCTATTACGTAGGACTTTCTAAAGATACCGACAAACTTATTACCGAACTTAAAGAGAAAGGCGTTGACGGTATTATTGTCGATTTACGTAACAACGGTGGTGGTGCGTTAACAGAAGCAACCGCAATGACCGGATTGTTTATTGACAGTGGTCCGGCGGTACAAGTTCGTGACAGCTATGGTCGTGTTAACGTTAATAACGATACCGACGGAAAAGTGAGTTACGAAGGTCCGTTAACCATACTGGTAAATCGATATAGCGCCTCGGCATCTGAGATCTTTGCTGCTGCGTTGCAAGATTATGGTCGTGCCATAGTTTTAGGTGAGAATTCATTTGGTAAGGGCACGGTACAACAGCACCGTTCACTAAATCACATCTATGACTTGTTTGATAAAGAATTGGGTTACGTGCAATACACGATTCAGAAGTTTTATCGAATTAATGGCGGTAGTACGCAAAATAAAGGGGTAGTACCTGATATTGCGTTCCCAACACCAATCGATCCTGCGGAAACAGGGGAGAGTGTAGAAGATAACGCACTGCCTTGGGACAGCATTGACCCTGCAAAATACCAAGTGTTACAGCGTAACGACGAGATGATTGCAGCATTAACGAAGAAGCATGAAGCACGAATTGGCTCTGATATGGAGTTTGGATTTATCGCTGAAGATATTGCTAAGTACAACGCCGAAAAAGACGACAAGACATTGTCGTTAAATGAAGCGACAAGGCAAGCTGAAAGTGATAATCATGACGTGCGACGACTTGATCGTATCAATGCTCGCCAAAAAGCGGCGGGAGATGATCTTTTTGCTACGCTAGATGACGTACCAAAAGATTACGAAGTGCCTGATGCGTATCTGGACGAATCAGTTGCCATTATGGTCGACATGATTAAGCAATAGAAACGAATCTGAATAATAAAGCGAGCCTTGAGCTCGCTTTTTTTTGTCCAAAATTTGTGTTCTCAAAGCTGATACTCACCAGTAAAATTTGTGATTTAGATCAAAAAATTTAGCATTCTCGTAGTGAGCGCCTAAGCTTAAGTAAACAGCAAAGGGGAAGCATATGAGATGGATTACTGTGATTTTATGTGTGGTATCGTTTGGCGTATTATCAGATACACGTAAAGACAATAATGATTTGACCCAGTTTGATCAGCCTTTTTTACTGGGTGACTGGTATTTGATAAACCCGACTCCAGAAGAATCGCCCGATGCATTTCTGGCGATTAAGCTTTCCCTCGACTCGAACTACTCGTTCAATATCGATATTCAAAAACAAGACTACAGTATTGAACATTGGGAAGGTTTGTTTACGGCCAATGAAGATACCATTATTTTGGGACTGAACAGCGATGAACCGCAAATCTATAACTATAGTGGCAATCATCATATGCTGAACTTAAATGGTGTCGTATTTACAAAAGCGTTACCGAATGCGCTTGCGGGAATTTGGTCATCAACAATCGTGACGGGGGATGACAAACATGCTAACGACATTGCTAGAATGGATTTGGTGTTGCAGCCTGACTTTGTGTTTACCTTCCGAGTGAGTTCAAACGAAGGAAATGAAGCAATACACAGTGGTGTTTATTACACTGAAGATAATCATATTGTATTGCTTTATCCCGACGGTGAGCATGATGCTACTTACACTTTGAACCAAGATGAACTTACGTTAGAAGTTGAAGATGGGGATATGTTTGCGGTACTTAACCGGATTCGTTAATGCTAAGCCACACGGTCACCAAAAAAACGTCAATATTAATTGGCGTTTTTTGCGTTAAGGATCTGCAATCAGTTGATACATGGGGTTATAATCGTTCGGTATTTACAGCGACAATGCTAATTATAACAAATAAGGACTAAAGGATGACGGAGTCAGCACCTAAAGCCAAATACCGTAGCGATTATCAATCGCCTTCTCATTTTATCTCAGATGTAAACCTAACTTTCGATCTTCACGAACGTGAAACTCATGTGACAGCGATCTCTACTGTTAAGCAAAATACAGACTCAACGACTTTACTTCTAGATGGTGAAGGTATTGAACTGGTTGCCGTGTATATCAACGGTCAAGCGTGGCCTGATTACAAGCAGTTAAAATCAGGTCTTGAACTATCAAACTTACCTGCTGAGTTTGAGCTCAAAATTGAAAACAAGATTTCGCCAATTGCCAATAGCGCACTGGAAGGCTTGTACTTATCTGATGGCGCATACTGCACACAATGTGAAGCCGAAGGTTTTAGACGCATTACTTATTTTCTAGACAGACCAGATGTACTGGCTACCTACACGACAAAAGTCATTGCCGATAAAGTGGCGTTCCCACACCTACTTAGTAATGGTAATAAAGTAGAAGAAGGTGAGGTGGATACGCAAAGACATTATGTGGTTTGGCAAGATCCCCATCCTAAACCATGTTACCTATTTGCTTTAGTCGCTGGCGATTTTGATGTGTTGCGCGACCAGTATACAACGCGCTCTGGTCGTAAAGTTGCACTAGAGATTTTCGTTGATAAGGGCAATCTAGATCGAGCAAATCATGCCATGGTGTCATTGATTAATTCGATGAAGTGGGATGAAGAACGTTTTGGATTAGAATACGATCTCGATATTTATATGATTGTTGCCGTCGACTTTTTCAATATGGGGGCGATGGAGAATAAAGGCTTAAATGTTTTCAACTCCAAGTTCGTTCTAGCCAATGAAAAGACGGCGACAGACACTGACTATTTAGGGATTGAGGCTGTTATCGGTCATGAGTATTTTCATAACTGGACCGGTAACCGAGTCACCTGTCGAGACTGGTTCCAACTAAGTTTAAAAGAAGGGCTAACGGTATTTCGTGACCAAGAGTTTTCTTCAGATCTCGGCTCCCGTGCTGTCAACCGCATTAACAATGTTCGAATCATTCGTGGTCCTCAGTTTGCAGAAGATGCAAGCCCAATGTCTCATCCTATTCGCCCAGAAAAAGTTATTGAGATGAATAACTTTTATACCTTAACGGTATATGAGAAGGGTAGTGAAGTAATTCGAATGATGCATACTTTGCTAGGTGAAGAGAAATTCCAAGCGGGAATGAAGCTTTACTTTGAGCGCCATGATGGAACTGCGGCAACGTGTGAAGACTTTGTCTGTGCCATGGAGGATGCGTCTGGAATCGATCTTAATCAATTCCGCCTTTGGTATAGTCAATCTGGTACGCCAACCGTTAGCGTGAAAGCGGATTATGATGTAAACGCGCAAACATATGCGTTAACGCTTACTCAATGTACGAAACCAACACAAGATCAACAGGAAAAACAAGCGCTACACATTCCATTTGATGTAGAACTGTATGATAGTGAAGGAAATATTTTAGAGTTACAGTGTAACGGTAGTGCGGTAGGAAACGTTTTAAGTTTTACTCAACAAGAGCAAACATTCGTCTTTGAAAATATTGATACCGAACCAACGCCATCAATGCTGAGAGAGTTTTCAGCGCCAGTAAAACTGGAATTTGATTATTCAGATGAACAGCTCGCATTTTTAATGATTCATGCTCGAAATGAATTTGCTAAATGGGATGCTGGACAGATGTTGCTGGCAAAGTATGTTAAATCAAACGTTGAAGCAGTATTAAACCAGCAAGCGATTACCTTGCCAGAGCTTGTTATTGATGCGTTTAGAGGGGTGATCTTAAACGATCAGCTTGATCCTGCGTTTATTGCTGAAGTACTTTCACTGCCTAGCTTTAATGAGGTTGCAGGTTGGTATGATATTGTATCAGTCGATGCGGTTTGTGATGTGCTTAAAGGCGTAAAACACATTATTGCCTCTGAACTAAAGGATGAACTGTCAGCTACGTATCATTCTCTGGGTCAGCAAGATTATAGCGTTAATCATACTGCGATAGCGAAACGAGCACTGCGGAACCTCTGCTTACAGTACTTGGCGACAATGGAAGAATATGCACCTCTAGTGTCTAATCAGTTTGATGTTGCAAACAATATGACGGATACGATTGCCGCGATGGTGGCTGCCAACAGTAGTTCTCTGCCGATTAGACAAAACCTCATGGATCGCTATAGTGAGGATTGGAGCCACGATGGCTTGGTTATGGATAAATGGTTTGCGTTACAGGGATCAAATCCAAGTGACAATGCACTTGAAAATGTTAAAGCGTGTATGTCACATACAGCGTTTAGCTTGAGTAACCCAAACCGAGTGAGAAGCTTGATAGGTTCGTTTCTTAATATGAATCCGCGCCGTTTTCATGATAAGTCGGGCAGTGGTTACCAGTTTGCTGGTGAAATTCTGCGAAGTCTTAATGAATCGAACCCGCAAGTTGCATCACGATTGATCGATCCTCTACTCAAATTCAAGAAATACGATGCCAAGCGCCAAGCGCTGATCATTGTTGAGTTAGAAAAATTGAAAGCGATGGATAATCTCGCCAACGATCTGTATGAGAAAGTGACGAAGGCGTTAGACGCTTAGGTTGTAATACTTAAATCTTAATAAATAGGTCTTAAATATCTAAATCATTGAAATTTAGGACCTTGAATTATAGCCACTTGACCACAGCGGATACGCAAAAATTAGGCAAATCATCACTACTGTATATTTAAACAGTGGTGATGGTTTTTATCAGATAACAGCGTGTATTTGTCTAATGTTGGTGCATGTTTATACGGTTTACGTAGTAGAGAGTAGTGAAGGGTAGTCATTCACTTTTAATCGCGACAAATCGACGAATTAACAATGACTGTGTTTATATACAGTGTTTTGGTAGGGCAAGTTTTCACATGACTCATTATCATTTTTCCGTGAATATTCGTTATCAGGCATTTATAGAGCATTACACTGGGCATGCTGCGAACATTTTGGTCGTTACAGAAAGTGGACTAAAGCTCCAATTACCCGCGGCTCGTTTCCGCCCATATTTAACACAAATAGGTATAAAAGGTCGCTTTAGATTGACAACTGACCACAACAATAAATTTCTACGGTTAGATTCACTGTAATTTGTCGCTTTGCTAGCAAGATAAATAAGTACATCAGTCACACTATCAAACTTTTCTCTCCAACTTATTCCAAATTTTATTAACTCTTTATCAATAAAGCTTTTACAATAAAAGCAAGCCTATCCCCCAATAAAAATAGAAAGTGGAGCGTTACTATGACCACGCGCGAACCCGTTGTCCCGGTTCTTCTGGAGAAAGTTTACAAATTGATTGAGTCGAAGCTTGAGAGCTCGGCGCAACCATTAGTAACCAAACTCGCCAAACATATCTTGAGCAATGTGTCCCCAGATGACTTGCTACAAAGAAATGAATCCGATTTGTATGGTGCTGTCATCAGTCTTTGGCATCACCTTAACGAAAAGAAACACGATGAAATCTCGGTCAGAGTCTTTAATCCAGCGGTGAGTAAACATGGCTGGCAGTCAACACATACCATTGTCGAGATTGCGGTTCCTGATTCTCCATTTCTTGTCGATTCCGTCAAAATGGCGCTCAACCGACTTGATTTAACTTGTCATATTACGTTGCATGGTCCTACTCAGTTTGAACGTGACGAGAAAGGACAAATCACTTCGGTCAATGAGAAGAAAGGGCATCTACAGTCTATTTTCCATATTGAAGTAGATCGCTTAAGCGATAAGCAAGAAATGACGGCATTGAAAGAAGAGTTAGTCACTATATTTGAAGATACAAGTTTGGTGGTTAACGGTTGGGAGCCGATGTCGCAGAAGCTTAAGGCGATCACTAAAGATCTACTTAAGAATAAAGCGATGTTGCCAACAGAAGATGATCGTTTTGACGAGACCATGGCGTTCTTGCAGTGGTTAGGCGATCATAACTTCACCTTTATGGGCTACAAAGAGTTTGATTTGGTTCAACTAGATGGTGAGTCAATTCTTAAGCCGACAGAAGAAAAAGGTTTAGGGCTGTTTTCTAGTGAGCAACGTGTTCGCGCGGTTAAAATTTCGGACTTTTCAGATTCAGCCAGGTTAGAAGCGAAAAAGCCTTTCTTATTGATTCTTACTAAGGGTAATAAAGCAAGCCGGATACATCGTCCAGCGTATACCGATTACATTGGTATAAAAAAGTTCGATAAAGATGGAAAAGTTATTGGTGAGCATCGCTTCACTGGACTATATACCTCAGCAGTGTATAACCAAAGCGTGTCAACGATTCCACTTATCCGCGAGAAAATGGAGCGTATTTTAGCCTCAAGTGGTTACCGTAGTGGTTCATACTCATATAAAGCACTAAGAAACATTCTTGAAAATTACCCCCGAGATGAACTGCTTCAAGCAAAAGAAGAAGAATTGCTTGAAATCGGGATGGGTGTCGTTCAAATGCAAGATCGCGATTTGATCCGATTGTTTGTGCGCCGAGATCCATTTGGTCGCTTCTTTAGTTGTATGGTGTATGTGAGTAAAGATCGTTACAACACTCAACTTCGAAAAGATACACAGCGGATCTTAAAAAGCTACTTTGGCTGCGAGCAAGAAGTCGAATTCACCACCTATTTTTCTGAAAGTCCGTTAGCTCGAACGCACTATATAGTAAGGGTTGATAACAACAACATGGATGTCGATGTAAAAGCGATCGAACAAAACTTAATGGAAGTATCTGCCTCTTGGGATGATCGTTTATCGGAAGCGATTGTCGCTAACTTTGGTGAAAGCAAAGGCCTACCGCTATCAAAAGTCTATTCACGTGCATTCCCTCGTTCGTATAAGGAAGACATGATGCCAACGTCTGCTGTTGCAGATATAGAGCGTCTAGAAGCGTTAAGTGAGAGTAACAAGTTAGGGATGTTGTTCTATCGCCCACAAGAAGCGGCGGCAGATTCAAAAGAAGTTAAATTGAAGCTTTATCATCGTGATGAGCCCATTCATCTCTCCGATGTAATGCCGATGCTAGAGAACCTTGGACTTCGTGTTATTGGTGAGTCGCCTTATGAAGTCATTAAGAGCGATGGCGGCAGCTATTGGATTCTTGATTTTGCCATGCTTCACAAGAGTGAAACAGTGGTCGATCTTCGAGAAGCTCGCGATCGTTTCCAACAAGCGTTTGCTTCTATTTGGGCTGGTGACCTAGAAAGTGACGGCTTTAACCGTTTAGTCTTGGGTTCAGGATTAACAGGTCGAGAAGTTTCTATTCTACGTGCCTATGCGCGGTATATGAGACAGGTTGGCTTTCCGTTTAGTCAACACTATATTGAAGACACGCTTAATCACTATCCGGAAATTGCAAAAGACTTAGTTGAACTTTTCTCTCAACGATTTATGCCGTCGTTGAAAGGCAGTAAGAAGGGTCAGTTACGCGTTATCGACAAAATTGATGTTCAGTTAGATAAAGTGGAAAGTTTAGATGACGATAGGATTATTCGTCGTTATGTCGAGATGATTTCTGCAACGCTGCGAACCAACTATTATCAGAAAGATGACAAAGGACTTCACAAGCCTTGGTTATCACTTAAATTGCAACCTTCTAAGATTCCAGATATTCCAGCACCTGTGCCAGCCTTTGAAATATTTGTTTATGCCTCGGATATTGAAGGGGTGCATTTACGTGGTGGTAAAGTGGCGCGTGGTGGATTACGTTGGTCCGATCGTCAGGAAGACTTCAGAACAGAAATTCTAGGGCTAGTGAAAGCGCAACAGGTGAAAAACACCGTTATCGTTCCTGTTGGTGCAAAAGGAGGCTTTGTTTGTAAGCGTCAACCTCAACTCACATCTCGTGATGAAATCTTTGCTGAAGGCCAACGCTGTTACAAGCAGTTCATTCGCGCGTTGCTAGATGTTTCCGATAATATCATTGAAGGCGAGGTGGCTCCGCCTAAGAGTGTGGTACGTCATGATGAAGATGACCCATACTTGGTAGTTGCTGCGGATAAGGGGACAGCGACATTCTCTGATTTAGCCAACTCAGTCTCGGCAGAATACAATTTCTGGTTAGGTGATGCGTTTGCATCGGGCGGGTCAAACGGCTATGACCATAAAGCAATGGGCATTACGGCGAAAGGTGGCTGGGAATCGGTTAAGCGTCACTTCCGTGAAATGGGTATCGACTGCCAAAATGAAGACTTTACTGCTATAGGTGTAGGTGACATGGCTGGGGATGTATTTGGTAACGGTATGCTGTTATCGAAACATATTCGTATGCAAGCCGCGTTTAACCATATGCATATTTTCATTGATCCGAATCCAGATTCAGCATCAAGTTGGATCGAGCGTAAGCGCTTGTTTGATCTGCCGCGTTCAAGCTGGGAAGATTATGATCCTAAGTTGATCTCAGTAGGTGGTGGGATATTCCCTAGGAAAGCAAAATCGATCACGCTGACTCCAGAAATCCAAAAGATGATCGGCACTAAGAAGAGTTCAGTGACACCAAACGATCTCATTAAGATGCTTCTGTCTATGCAAGTGGATCTTTTGTGGAACGGTGGTATTGGCACTTACGTCAAATCATCAGCAGAAACGCATACCGATGTCGGTGACCGTGCGAACGATGTACTACGCATTAATGGCAGTGATTTACGAGCAAAAGTGGTCGGAGAAGGCGGAAACCTTGGTATGACACAGCTAGGCCGTGTGGAGTACGCACTCGCTGGTGGTCGTGTTAATACCGACTTTGTCGACAACGTTGGTGGTGTAGATTGTTCAGATAATGAAGTGAACATTAAAATCTTCCTGAATAGCTTAGTATCTAGCGGCGATCTAACGATCAAGCAACGTAATCAAACACTCGAAGCGATGGAAGATGAAGTGGGTGAGATTGTTCTCGATGATGCTTATTGCCAAGCTGAATCAATCTCCGTGACCGAATACCAAGGTGTTCCGTTAATGAAAGAGCAGATCCGCTTCATTCATACATTGGAGAAAGCCGGTTACCTTGATCGAGGGCTTGAATACATTCCTGCTGATGACGATTTACTCGAGCGAGAAAAGCAGGGCATCGGTATGACTCGTCCTGAACTGTCGGTATTAGTTGCTTATGGCAAGATGGTATTGAAAGAACAGCTGGTAGTGGATGAAATAGCCAATGATCCTTATCATAATCAACAGCTTACGCAATACTTTCCATCACTGTTACGCCGTAACTATATTGATAGTATGCCAAGTCATCCGCTTAAAGCTGAGATTATTGCCACAGGCCTAGCAAACCAAATGGTTAATGAAATGGGCTGCAACTTTGTGACTCGCTTGCAAGAAGAAACGGGAGCGACGGTTGTTGATATTGCCAATGCTTACGCTGCATCAAGAGAAATTTATGGTTTTGCGTTTACGTTTGAGCAAATACGTAAACTGGATAATATCGCGACTTCCGAGGCTCAATACGAATTGCTCTTTATCGTGAGACGTACGTTACGTCGCTTAGCGAGATGGATTTTACGTAACCGCCCTGGAAAACAGTCGGTTGAGCAATTAGTGGCACGTTATCGAGATAACGTCATTAAGATTGAGCAGAAACTTGAATCATGTCTCGTAGATGAAGAAGTTGCAGAGCATAATGTTCAGGCTCAAGGCTGGATAGAAAGCGGAGTTGATAAAGATCTCGCGAGCTATGTCTCAAGGTTATCGAGTCTATTATCTGCGGTGGATATCTCTGAGATAGCGGCGGAAGCAAACTATGATGTTGAACAGGCTTCTAAATTGTACTTCCACCTCGGAGACCGTCTATCGTTGCATTGGTTCCTTAACCAAATTAATGGCCAGGCGGTAGACAATAATTGGCAAGCACTTGCAAGAGCCGCATTTAGAGAAGACCTAGATTGGCAACAGCGCCAATTGACTGCGCAAGTTTTGAAGTGCGGTTGTGGTGGGGAGGGTCAAGACGTGATCCTGTCACTTGATAACTGGATGGAGACAAACGCGGTTAGCTTACAACGTTGGGACAATATTCTTAACGAGTTTAAAGTTGGTAGTGTTCATGAATTTGCCAAGTTCTCTGTTGCATTGCGAGAGTTGAGTTTACTTAACCTCAATTGTGCGACGAGCCTCTAAATACAAAGAAACGTGCTACACCGTTAGCTAAGCGCCCAAATAGGGCGCTTTTTTTATGTCGATGTCTATTTGGTGACGCGGTCACTTAATAATTGCTTACTTATTCTGCTAAACATTTGCTTTTGGTAAATAAAAGCGAATTCTCAATTGCAAGTTCAAACGTTTGCGTCAATAATACCTCCCCGTTTACACGGGTTATCTATCGGAGGCACAATGCTTTACCGTCTTGCCAGAACTGGCTTTTTTCAACTTGATGCCGAAAAGGCTCATGATCTCGCTATTCAAAATTTTAAGCGCTTTACCGGCACTCCTCTTGATTTAGCTTATCGTCAACATCTCCCAAATCGTCCTGTCGAATGTATGGGCTTAACGTTTAAGAATCCAGTTGGCCTTGCCGCTGGCCTCGATAAGAACGGTGAGTGTATTGAAGCATTTGGTGCGATGGGGTTTGGTTTTGTCGAAGTAGGGACGGTAACACCTCGTCCACAATCTGGTAATGATAAACCGCGACTGTTTCGTCTTGTAGAGGCGGAAGGCATTATTAACCGGATGGGTTTCAACAACTTAGGTGTTGATAACTTAGTCGAAAACGTTAAGAAAGCGAAGTACGACGGCATTATCGGCATCAATATTGGTAAGAACAAAGACACACCAATTGAAAAGGGTGCAGAAGACTACGTTATCTGCATGGAAAAAGTGTATGAGCACGCGGGTTACATCGCAGTGAACATCTCTTCGCCTAATACTCCAGGGTTACGTTCTCTGCAGTATGGGGAAGCACTTGATGATCTTCTTAGTGAATTAAAAGCGAAACAAGCTGAGCTGGCAGAGAAGCATAGCAAGTACGTGCCGCTGGCGTTAAAGATTGCTCCGGATCTTAGCGATGATGAATTACAGCAAATCTGTGACTCATTGATTAAGAATAAGATTGATGGTGTTATCGCAACGAATACCACACTAGATCGTTCAATTGTCGAAGGCATGAAGCATGCGAATGAAGCTGGTGGCTTAAGTGGTCGTCCAGTCCAATCACGTAGTACTGAAGTCGTTCGTTTGCTAGCTAAGTATCTTGACGGTCAATTGCCGATCATCGGCGTTGGTGGTATTGACTCTTATGTTTCAGCAAAAGAAAAGTTAATGGCTGGCGCTGAATTGGTTCAAGTGTACTCTGGTTTTATCTACCATGGACCAAAGCTTGTTAAAGAGATCGTCAAAAACCTGTAGGGCACATACTGACTATATCGGTTAGAGGCCCATCAATATGTTCATATATTGATAGTTCTGTCCAAGTTGCAACCATTGAGAGGGGGAATAGTTTTCCCCTTTTTTTTTGTTCAATCGTTTGTAGAATTAGAGTCAACTGACCAAAAAGGTAATTAAGCGTTTTACCTAACAGTCTGATTATTCTTTAGTTATAAGAGACGGAACGATGCTTAAACCCAGCGATACATGGATCTGGTATATGGATGAGGATGAGAATTCTCTGATGCTGGATTTGGGAGATGAAATGGTTTTTAAAACCAATCTTTCCCGTAAACTCTTAGTTGAGTGCGCGATGGGTCAGAATAACTTCACAGTTGATGACGCGTCCGCGTTTCAAATCTATAAAGACCAAATTGCGAACCTAGACCTCTCTGAGCCGCGACAAGCAGAGCTAGCGCTATACTGCGTTGCCGCGAAGCGCTTTCATAAGCCAGTACAGCCTAAGAGTTGGTTCTTCGACCATCAAGATGTTTCCTTTCAACCTGAAGAAGGTGAATTGGTCAGGTTAACCAACCAATACTCTTCTGGTTTCTTTATTGTGTTGGAAGTAGGGGAAAGCGCGAGTTTATGCGCCTTAGTTGATTTAGACCCATTCAACTTGACCTCAAATAAGGACGTTCAGTTCGGGCAAAGCATTAAAGTGATGCATGATAGAATGGCTTCTGCTCATTCTTACATGACGTCACTACAACCAATCGCACTGGTTGGTTAGACGGCGTAACAACGCCATAAGAGAAAGCAGTGGTGCTTGTCTCAAGAACATGACAGTGTTCAAGCGATAAAAGTCGGCCTACGGGTCGATTTTTTTTGCCTATGTTTCCTCAGTATCAACGCAATCTACATTATTCCCACTCGTTTTTTCCTATCTCTTAGAGCGTTGCTCCTACAAGATTTTGACTATCAACAAAAATTAACCAGAAATTTACGATAAAAAATGAGCAAATACTGAACGGGAAAATACCATTTGGCCACTATAAATTCCTCGTTTATGTATATTTGTAAGTAACTTTCAGTCGTAAATTCATTCTGGTGTAGTCCAGATTTACAGTGAATAAGTAGTCACTATCGCTGAGTGGTATGTAATTAGGTTTGATTTCAGTTGCGTGTATCACGTTCTGTTAAATGCATGGTGTTAGTTTTCAGTTGACTAAAGCTTGCGCAAATAAACGAGAATCCTAATGAAAGCGACTTGTTTGGTTAGTGGGATGGCGCATTATCAGGTATAATTGGCACCATTTTTCCGCAGTCAGACATACACTATGAATCAATATCTTGCCGTTACTTCAAATGGGCTGGAAAACCTACTCGCCCGTGAACTTGAACAACTTGGGATTGAAAACGTCAATCCAGTTCAGGCTGGAGTGAAATTTAAAGCGACCAATGAGCAGATCTATCGTGTTTGCCTGTGGAGCCGATATGCTTCCCGCTTCGTTAAAGTTCTTGCTGAATTTACCTGCCAAGACGACATGGATTTGTATTTGTCTGCGTCTGCTGTGAATTGGGTTAATCATTTCCATAGCTCTAAGAAGTTTATTGTCGACTTTAACGGTACTAACCAAGAAATTCGTAATAGCCAATATGGTGCGATGAAGGTGAAGGATGCGGTAGTGGACTGCTTTAATAAAAGAAGCCTTCCGCGCCCTAACATCAGCAAAGAAAGTCCTGATATTCGTGTCCACGTGCGTCTGCATAAAGACAAAGCTATTCTCGGCCTTGATATGGTAGGGTCTGGATTACATCAGCGTGGTTACCGTACTGAAGCAGGTCGCGCACCTTTACGTGAAACCTTGGCCTCAGCAATCGTTGCTCGAAGTGGTTGGACCCAAGGTGATAACATGCTTGACCCAATGTGTGGTTCAGGCACGTTGCTTATTGAAGCGGCGATGTTAGCGGCGAATATGGCACCGAGTGTAAAGAGAAAAAGCTGGTGCTTTGAATCGCACGAAGACTTCGAACCAGAACTGTGGGCTGAGATAAAATCAGAAGCGAGTGTACAAGGTCGACGCGGTGTCAAAAAGACTGACAGCAGGTTTTGGGGCTTCGATAATGACCCTCGGGTACTACAAACGGCAAAAGATAACGCCCGTCGAGCTGGTGTCGATAGTTTGATTACGTTTGAGCTAGGCGACGCGAGCAAATTGACCAAACCTGAGGGTTTCGGAGAAGGCGTTGTTATTTGTAACCCACCTTATGGTGAGCGTCTTGGTACTGAGCCTGGTCTTATTGCACTTTACACTGAATTCGGTAACCAACTAAAAATCGAGTTTGGTGGAAGTAAAGCGTCTATCTTCTCTAGTTCGGATGACTTGTTAAGCTGCTTGCGCATGCGTGCTGATAAGCAGTTTAAGCTAAATAATGGTGCGTTACCGTGTCACCAAAAGAATTACTCAATTTCGGGTCGTTCACCGGAGCAGCTTGCAGAAAAGCGTACCGACCAAGTTGTCGCGCCAGACTTTACCAACCGATTGAAAAAGAACTTGGCAAAAATCGCCAAATGGGCGAAACGTGAAGAACTAGATTGTTATCGTATCTATGATGCGGATCTTCCGGAGTACAACGTGGCTATCGATGTCTATCAAGACCACCTTGTTATTCAAGAATACGCTGCGCCAAAAGATATCCCTGAAGAAAAGACTAAGCGTCGTTTGACGGACATTATTCGTGCAAGCATTAACGTGACGGGTATTGAAACCAACAACGTTGTGATCAAAGTGCGAGAGAAGAAGAAGGGTTCTTCCCAATACAACAAGTTGGCGGCGAAATCTGATCGCATGGAAGTGAATGAATACGGTGTTAAGTTAATCGTTAATCTTCATGACTACTTAGATACGGGTTTGTTCTTAGATCATAAAATCACTCGTCGTAAGCTTGGTCAAATGGCAGCGGGCAAGGATTTCCTTAACTTGTTTGCGTACACGGGCTCTGCTTCTGTTCACGCAGCAGTAGGTGGTGCGAAGTCCACAACGACAGTCGACATGTCTAATACCTACCTTGAGTGGGCAAAAGAGAACATGCAATTGAATAAACAGGTGGGTAGTCAGCATCAGTTTATCCAAGCCGATTGTCTACAGTGGTTAGAAAATGCCAATAGCGATTATGATTTGATTTTCATCGATCCACCGACATTCTCGAATTCAAAGCGAATGGCGCAGTCATTTGATGTACAGCGTGACCACGTTATGTTGATGGAAAACTTAAAGCGTTTGCTTAGAACGGATGGCACCATAGTCTTTTCCAATAACAAGCGTTTGTTCAAGATGGATCACGATGCATTGGCAGAAATCGGCCTAGAGGCGAAGAATATCTCAGATAAGACGTTGCCACTTGATTTCTCACGTAACAAACACATTCATAACTGCTGGCTTATTACTCACAAGAGCTAAGAGATATAATGACAAAGGAACTGACCTTATACAGCACGGAAGGATGCCATCTTTGTGAGATGGCATCCGAATTACTTCATCGCGTCGGGCTTTCTCAACAATTCGATATTATTGATATAGCATTTAACGATGAGCTCTTTAGCCGTTACGGGGTCACTATTCCAGTGATCTCATATGGTTCTTCAGAGCTCAATTGGCCCTTCGATATTCATCAATTAACACAATGGTTGAACCTTAATGGCATTACTTACCATTCATAATGGACAACTAGCATTCGGCGATCACCCGTTGCTAGACAAATCAGATTTTGCACTTCAAGAAAATGAACGCGTATGTTTAGTTGGGCGTAATGGTGCCGGTAAGTCGACGTTGATGAAAGTCATCGCTGGCGAAATCGTTATGGATGACGGTAAACTCCAAATCACTCAAGATGTTGTTGTTTCGCGTTTGGAGCAAGATCCACCGCGTAACCAAGAAGGGACGGTTGAAGACTACGTGGCAGAAGGGCTTGCAGAAGTTGGTCAGCAATTGAAAGCGTATCATGCATTGCTGGACCTTGTGGCTCATGATCCTAGTGAAAAGAACATTAACAAGCTTGCGAAGATTCAAGATACGCTAGACGTCTTAGGTGCATGGCGTTTTGAAGACCGCATCAAAAATATTCTTGCTGCGTTGAAGCTTGATGGCGCAACATTACTCACGGATTTATCGGGTGGGTGGCAGCGTAAAGCCGCACTTGCACGTGCATTGGTTTGTGATCCAGATGTATTACTTCTTGATGAACCGACCAACCACTTAGATGTTGCGACGATTGAGTGGCTTGAAACGTTTTTGAAAGATTTTCGTGGTTCTATCATCTTCATCTCTCACGACCGAGCGTTTATTAGCTCGATGGCGACGCGCATCGTCGATTTAGACCGCGGTCAGTTGGTGTCTTATCCTGGACGTTATGATCAGTACTTAATCGAGAAAGAAGAAGCGCTGCGTGTAGAGGAAATGCAAAATGCTGAGTTTGACAAGAAACTCGCACAAGAAGAAGTGTGGATTCGTCAGGGAATAAAAGCGCGTCGTACACGTAATGAAGGTCGAGTTCGTGCTCTGAAGAAACTTCGTGAAGAAAGAAGTGACCGCCGTGAAGTGCAAGGCAAGGTGAACCTGAAAGTCGACGATGGTGTTCGTTCAGGTAAGATCGTCTTCGAAGCAGAAAACCTCAGCTATGATATTGAGGGTAAAACAATCGTTAAGGACTTCTCGTTTAACATAATGAGAGGTGACCGTATCGCGTTAATTGGCCCCAATGGCTGCGGTAAGAGTACATTAATTAAGTTGTTGCTTGATAAGCTGCAACCATCTTCAGGTAAATTGAAGTGTGGTACTAAACTGGAAGTGGCGTACTTCGACCAGTACCGAGAATTGCTTGATCCAGAAAAAACAGTAATTGATAACTTAGCTGACGGTAAGCAAGAAGTAACGGTAGGTGGTCGTGAACGACACGCCCTTAGTTACTTGCAAGACTTCTTGTTTGCTCCTAAGCGTGCTCGCACGCCAGTAAAAGCCTTATCTGGTGGTGAGAAAAACCGTTTGTTATTAGCACGTATTTTCTTAAAACCCAATAACCTGTTGATTCTGGATGAGCCAACCAACGATCTTGATATCGAAACACTCGAATTGCTCGAAGATTTATTGGGCAACTATCAAGGAACATTGCTTCTAGTGAGTCACGATCGTCAATTTGTTGATAATACTGTGACCACGAGCTGGATTTTTGAAGGTGAAGGGGTTATTGAAGAGTTTGTTGGCGGTTATCATGATGCACAACAGCAGCGTTTACAGGTTAAAAATGCCAGACGTGATTTAGAACCCGTAAAGACGGTCGAAAAAGCATCGGTTGAACCTAAAAAGAGTACGAGTGCTGTGAACTCTAAACCGAAAAAGCTGTCGTATAAACTGCAAAGAGAGCTTGAAGCGCTACCAGCGCTGCTCGAGCAGTTAGAAGAAGAGTTAGGTTCATTACAAGAAGTTGTGAATAGCGCCGAATTTTTCTCAAAACCCGTTGATGAGACTCAACCAATATTAGATAAACTCTCTGCTAAAGAGCAAGAGTTGGACGTTGCTTTCGAGCGATGGGAAGAGCTAGAAGCAATGCAACAGGAAAGTTAGCCTAAATGAGTTGTACAAAATTTAAAATTTCAATGGTGGCCGCAAGCGTTTTCGCTGCGACCACTGCAAATGCTGCTTTGTATCAGATTGTCGAGATAGACCCGACAGCGAGCATTAGCAGTAGTGGTATTTATGATGCGCAGTACACTGAGTTCTATGGTTCTGCGATCGAGAGTACACCGAGTGCTTCTGTGACTCCTATGGGCTGTTTTACACAAGGTGGTACTTGTACTGACTATACGCTCTATGGTGACTCTAGGAGCGGTTCTGAAGGCTTCTCTTACCGTGATGAAGTACCATTCAATATGGATGTTAGCTTTTATTACACCGATTGGGGACGGAATCGAGACTACTGTCGTTCTGAGCTAGGATACCAAACCTGTGATCCGGCTTGGACGAACAAAATGTGGCATAGCTTTAGTTCGATTGGCGGACTAAAGCGTGAGCGTGATGCTTTTGTCGCTACGGAATATAAATCAAATGCTCAGGCTTTTAGTGGTGATACGGCTTCAGCTGCTGCGGCACCGATGTTAATGGTTAACCCTACTTCTGACGACTATGCGCCAGGAGGGAAAACCACAGCTGAAGCAAATTCTGCAAACATCGTGGTTAATCGCCTTGATGGCGATAAAGTGATTGGCACTGCGAGTTCTGGATACTTTAAGTTAGATTCAAACAATCTTGCTACAGCCTATCGTCAACGTGGTTATGTTTTCGATGGTAGTACTACGACAATGCTGAAACCTCTCGCAGATAACGGCAATACTCAAGAGAAGCAGATTACTACTCAGATGGGTCGTACCATGGCATGGGACTCGTTTACTGATAGCTCTGGTACCTACTATGTGGGTAGCGCCGCAGTAGGTCCATTTGATTACAATGACGATAATAAAAATTGGGGTGGCGACCTAAATAATTGCTTGTCAGGTAATGACCCTGCGGCAAAGCGTGAATGCCAAAATTTTGCATTTGCTTCAAAAGCGGCAGTTTGGTCTTCTGATGGGACCACGGTTAACGCGATATCTGGTTGGAATAATGGTATTGAGCGCAATGTTGACAAAAAAGCGATGCAAGGCAGTGCTAGAGCGGCCGTAATCAGTGCAAACGCGACGGCATTTAACGGAAAGCCTGTTCTTGTTGGTATGAACAGCTATCAAGATGGCAGCAATGTCTTTGTCGAAGCGACAGTATTTCGCCCTAACGGAAACGCGATATCCGCCGGAAATGCGTGGTCACCATCAATAGTGAGCCGCTCGCGGATTAAAGACGGCGATGATTATATCTACACTAACTCTGTAGCGACTGATATCAATACACAACTTGTACTAATTGGTGAAGCAAAACGACGCGGTGATAAACGTGAAAATGGTGCGGCAGCGAACCGAATGTTTTTAGCACAAGTTAACGATAGCGGTGGCGCATCAGCTCAATATTTTGATGAGCTGAACGGTAACAGCGGTATTTTCTTCCGTGGTGTAGGTGGTAAGACGGGCGCAATTAACAATTTCAATGAAATTGTTGGTGCAGTTGACGCTGAGCAAGCTACAGAGTTCTACGGTAAAAAGCGTCGCCAGCGTGGATTTATTTATCCTTATAATACAACAGGTACCAATGCTGAACGCTTAGCCGTTTTTCAAGGTAAACCTTGGCTGTTAGATGATCTGACTAATGGCGGATCTTTTAGTACTAACAATAACAAATATCGTATTATCGATGCGGCTGATATTAACGACGATGGTGTCATCGCTGCAACCGCGATTAAGTGTCCGCAAGGATATGACACCACTGGTCACAACTCATATTGTGGTAATGGGCAGACTACTGAGAAAGTAGTCGCAGTTAAGTTGATCCCGATCTCAAATACAGACGAACGTTCAATTACTCCGCGTACTATTGAAGCGCCACCGGTAGAGCGTAAAGGTGGTAGCTTAGGTTGGATGGCTATGATTTTCTTAGGCTTCTTAGGGTTACGCCGTAACAAATAGTGTAATGAAAGGAATAGCTCGTGTTTATGTGGATAAATACGAGCTTTTTTACGTCTTGAGTTCTGCTAAAAATTGAGCAATTATTATTGAGGAGTCATAAAAACTCTACAAATCTTTAATATCAAAAGGCTGGCTAGTCGCCAGTTTTGTATAGCGAGGACCGCACTATGAAGAGACAAAAGCGTGACCGTTTAGATCGAGCTCAATCCCAAGGCTATAAAGCAGGGTTGAACGGGAAATCTATGGAAACTTGCCCATACCAACAAATGGATGCTAAGTCCTATTGGCTTGGTGGTTGGCGTGATGCGAGAGATGACAGACAGTCAGGGCTTTTCAAGTAGTCGGGAGTAGTTAGGTAAGTTAGAGGGAGGATCTCACATGAGGTCCTTCTTCTAACTTACCTAGCGCACTATAACTAAATAGGTTGGTGGAAAATAAAACGGCAATGATGCCGTTTTAAATAAACTGTCGCTTAAAAAGAAGAAGTGTCTTTAAACAATCCAACTTTTAGGTCTTTTGCTACGTAAATCTCTTTACCATCCACAAGTACACGACCATCTGCGATACCCATTACAAGCTTACGGTTAACAACACGTTTCAGGTGCAGTTCGTACGTAACTTTTTTGGCAGTAGGAAGTACTTGACCCTGAAATTTAAGCTCGCCAACACCTAAAGCACGGCCTTTGCCTTCGCCGCCGATCCAGCCAAGGTAAAATCCAACTAATTGCCACATTGCGTCTAAACCTAGACAGCCTGGCATAACAGGGTCACCGATAAAGTGACAGTCGAAAAACCAAAGATCTGGTGTGATATCTAGCTCTGCGACAACAAGACCTTTACCGAAATCACCTTCAGTTTCTGACATTCTGGTAACACGGTCCATCATTAACATATTTGGAGCGGGTAGCTGAGGGTAGCCTTCACCAAATAGTTCACCACGGCTAGAAGCTAAAAGATCTTCACGAGTATACGAATCACGTCTGTTTTGCATTTTTAAAGTCACTCCAATATTTGATATGAGCATATTAGTGAACACGTGTACGCCAAACAACTCCGACCACGACTAAACAAACCAGTTTCTTACCTTTTCTAACAAGGTTTCTGGTAGTTCAAGTTTTTCAAAGTTTTCAATGCGTTCTGCTATCTTACTTAATACGCTTTCTTCTGATTCACTTTTAAATGGTTTGCCTAGCAGTAAAGGGATCACTTCCACGACATGAGAGACTGCCCAGATGTGAAATTGCCCATTTTTAATGCTATTGACAACTTCTTTGCTCAACGCCAGGTGCTGAACATTTGTTTTTGGTAGAATAACGCCTTGCTTGCCTGTAAAACCTTGATGTTTACAAACATTGTAAAATCCTTCGACCTTTTCATTAAGGCCACCAACCGCTTGAACTCGGCCAAATTGATCAACCGCACCGGTGACGGCAATCTGTTGGTCAATTGGGTATCCAGAAAGGGCGCTGACTAAAGAACACAGCTCAGCTAATGAGGCACTGTCACCGTCTACTTCACAATATGATTGTTCAAAAACAATAGAAGCAGAATAGGGCAACGGGGCATCTAAATTTAGTTCTGTGCTGACGAACGCTTGCATGATCATCATACCTTTGGCATGAATGTTACCCCCAAGTTCGACCTTTCTTTCGACATCAGAAATATCACCATCACCAAAGTGAACCACACAGGAGATACGAGCCGGTTCACCATAAGAGAGTGGATGGCCAGGCATATCGATAACCGTTAAGCCATTAACCTGTCCAATTTGCTCGCCTTGAGTCTCGATGACCACTTGACCTTCTAAAATATCATCGACTGCTCGCGCCGGTAAGTACGCCTCTCTATAGCGCTTTGCCATTATCGCAGACTCTATGTGGTCTTCGTTAATCACACTATTGTTGCTGTAAGAGGATGCTTCTCCTAGCAAAGCGAGGTGCCAATCTAATGATAATGGGACATATTGCTTATCTTCGGTTTCTCTAGCTCCCGCTTGCAGGAGGCGAAGGTAGCCCGATGAATCAAGTGTATGGTTCGGTAAGTTATCCATCATCAGTTGTTTAACAAAGCTTAGATACGGCGCAACTGATTCAATATTTAACTTATAATCACTTTCTAGCTCTGTGTATTGCATGAATCCTGATCTAAACTCAGCCTCTAGATAATCAAACTCTGCTAATTGATCTCTATCACCGATAATAATCAGTTTAAATTCTGAGCTGTAGATAGGCTGTTCAATATTGGCACTGACCTGACTCACTGGTGTCGCTTCTAATTGAGCACCTTGTAGTAGGGCTTTGGTATTGGTCCAGCTCACTAACGTAGACAATACAGTATTCGTTGATGTTATCAGAACACCAGAGTCAGCCTGATGAATGAGGCCCTTTTTAGACTCCACGTGACCATCGGTGACCTGATATTGGTCAAATAATGTTTCTGAGCGAACATCTGCACTAACCACCACATGTGTTCCAAGGTTACGTAGTTCGTTAGCGACAAGCTCGCGATAGGTAAGGCTGCCACCGTCTTTAATCACTAATACTTTAGAAAAACAAGCCGGAGAAACAAAGTACTGAAGTGTTTGTCGCAAACGTGGTTGCAAATCGAACAGGGATTTTCCCGCGCTGTTCGCAACGTTATCTAGAGTAGATTTAAAATCGGTGTAGAGCGGGCAGGCATCTTGCCAAAGGACTGGATTCATTATTTGAGAGCTTAGTTTAGATTTGCATGGAGTATACAACGATTTCACGACTAAAGTTAGTCAATAGCACGTAAATCAACGAGATTTGATTCTCACTTTGAATGGACAATTGTTGAGATTGTAAAGAAGGTGGGTTACGCTGTCACTCTAACCAATGTAGAGGCAATTTTTAATGAAATACCAACAACTTGAAAATCTAGAGTGTGGTTGGAAGTGGCAATATTTGTCAAAAAAACACCGAGATGGCGAAAATATCACTCGGTATGTCGATACAAGTGAGATAGAGCAAGCTATTTCACAACTCAAAGCCATTGAGTATGAGCCGACATTGGTCTTAGATTGGATCAGTGAGCATATGTCATTGGAAGTGGACAATAAACTCAAGCAAGCCATCCGCGCAAAAAGAAAACGTCATTATAACGCAGAACAGGTGCATACGAAGAAAAAGTCGATTGATTTGGACTATCGAGTTTGGGAGAAACTGTCATATCGAGCAAATGAGTTGGGGTGCACGCTGTCAGAAGCGATTGAATATTTACTGAGTGAAGCGTCACGAAGTGAAAAGGCAACTAAAACAGTAAGTAGCTTAAAACAAGATTTGAGTAAACTGCTCGGCGATGATTAACAAGGAAGGAGACGCAAATGCTATATGTAATCTTGATCGGCGCTGTATTAGTATTTTGGTTAGTCGCGATTGATCGTCCTATACTTACCGTGAAAGCTAGTGATGGTAAAATTACGAATATTAAAGGGCATATTCCACCTTCATTTAGTCATAACCTTAAAGATATCGTTGAAAGGGATAATCTTTCTGGCACATTGAAGGTATATCAGACTCGTTCTGGAATGACGCTAAAATTCTCTAAAGACATTAATAAAAAGAGCCAGCAAAAAATACGTAATGTATTCCCGTTCCAAAGCTTTAAATCTAAAGGGCGTAAGAAATCTAGGTAGCAGCTAGGCTGCTACCATATTTATTTCTGTATTAGCCTTGTGCTGCAATTTCTCTTTCATCCCATATTTTCATTAGGGTGCGGCGCGCATCTGAATCAAGCATTTGTATCCTTCTACATGTCCAGTTTTCTGCTACATAGTCCGCCATTTCAAGCGAGATAGGGTTGTTCTCAGTTAAGTACGTATCTAGCGCCGTCTCAGCTTCTAGCAGTGAAAGACCCTCTGTATCCCATTTTTTAATACGAGTGTAACTTGTTTCAAACCACATTAAAGGCAGTGTCATAGAATACTCCATTTCTATAAGTTTATTTAAATAGCTCTATTTCCTTTTCGTTAGAATAATGAAATTTATATTTATGTAAAGGGTTAAGGTTAAAAATAGCGAATAAAAATTTATAAATAACAATCACTATTATCAGCTTTAATTTATTATTACCATATTATTTATACAGGCTATTGAATCCCTATTTAAAAGGTGTCATATGATACATTTGAGTTATATTAATTGCTTCTGGAAAATCAATAGCGGGTGGTTATTATATTGGCTTGGTTTTTATGTTGTCATTCTACCTTTGCTGTTTGTTATCGTTCGCTTTGATTTGTCGTCAAAGCTGGATTTACGGTTCTTTAATTTAGAAAGGGATGAATATGCTAGACGTGCCGGTCTGTCATCAATTGCATACGGGTTACTCCTGATGATTTGACAAGTAGGGGGCATATTACGCGTAATCCAAAGCTCCGTACCCATGGTGCGTCTATCCCGAAGTGTTAATGCACTAGCTATGTGACACCGTAACTTAGTCGGTTTATGTTAATCCATCTTGTCCAACGCTTGAATGGCGTTTTGGCACTGTTGAGTCGTTCGCCTTTCCCTTGTCTCACGACATTGGTTAATAGGTTGAATTAGATTTGCTAATAGTGTTTGCACAACTATTTGTAATCCTACATATTTAGTTCCACGGAACCTAGACCCGTATTAAAGCTTTGCCGCCTACTTACTATTGTGTGTTTGTAGGCGGTTTTTTTTGCTCGATGTTTTTCGAGTACGATGACACCTAACTGAACAAGCGCAGATATTTTCCTTTGATATGACACTAATTAGCGTCGACAAAATTGCCGATTCGGTTTCACTGAACCTTAAGTTCATCAAGCGTCCAGTCGCGTCATCAATGAAGGCCAAAAGGCAGTACTTGTCGCTGTGTCCTTCAAACCAATCGTGGTGTGAGCCATCGATTTGAATGCGTTCACCGAGACAATCTCGGCGATAACGAGGTTGATAGACTCTAGGTTTTCGTTGTGAGTGCGGGATCCAAAGGTTGTCGGCAATCATCCATTGGCGAAGTGTCTCTAACGAGATAGCTAAATTATGATTTTCTATGATCTTTTCACGTGCAAATGTGGGCGAGAAATCAGAATAACGTCGATTACTGGGTTTACCTCTAGAAGCATGGGTTAAACTAGCCGCACCATGTTCACGTAGTTTGTTCATTAACCTTTGAACTTGACGCTCACTTAACGAAAGTATCTCTGCTGCATCAGTACGACGCAAACGATGTTCACAGACGTCTTGAATAACTTTGAATCGACTAATTTCTTTTTCACTCATGGCAATCAACATCTCAGTAGTCCTTAGTAACCGAAGCTGGTACATGAAATGTAGTCAGCAACCAGTACTAAAGTGACATTTTAATCTAGCTCAAAAGTGACATTACTATCTGGGGCTTACAATCTCAGTGCGTATTATCTATCAACTGGTAAAATTAGTTCAAGTTCCTAAAATTAGCAGTTGATGCCTGTAATGCATTGATAAGGCGGGGGTTTTTATATTTATCTTCTATTAAACCGTACACAACATTTTGGTCGTCTTCGTCTAATAAATCTGCAATTCGAAAAGCGACATCCCACCCCATAGAGCATGTACCTTTGCGCCAATGTCTCAATCGACCTTCGCCAACCTCTAATTTTTGAGCAAGCTTGTACTCTGAGGTTAGTTCGTACCGAGTTTTGACCCTGTCCAAAAGTACATTGGTGTAGTTCGTCATGGTTAGTTTCCCGAATTCTAATTGTTAAATTGTAGCGCCACATTATGTAACTTGCAGTACCGTAAGTCATTTGCGGTAGTAAATAATTTACCGTATTGTTTTTTGCGTACTTATGTGAAAAAGCTTGCGGAGGCGACACACTATGGACGTAGATTACACACCATCGAAATCAATCATTGATTTACCTATTTCAGACCCTATTCATGCGCCTTGCCCTGATATGGCAGGGTGCGCTAATCCCGACCCTGAGCTAACCAAAAAATCACTAGATATGGTTGCTCAACTCAAAGCTAAATTTACGCCATCAATCAAAAAGAAGACAAAAATTGCATCGCGATTTCGTCAAGTTTGTAGTTACGATGAAATGAAAGCCATTGGTCACGCTGTCGTTGGGGGTGAAGCATGAGTATTACATTGCGAACGCCAAAGCTACACAGCGTAAAGATTAAGGCTAATTATTTAAATGCAATTATCGATGGTAAAAAGAACTTCGAAATTAGAAAAAATGACAGAGGCTATTGCGTAGGCGACCGAGTGCGTATGTCAGATGGTAAGCGTTATATCATAGTGCGCATCAAGTATCTGACCGATTACGCACAAGCAGATGACTATGTCGTCTTTTCATTTGATTGGATTCAGGGTGGTGTTGAAGAAATCCGCAAGCAAGATGAAGCGCCCCATGTGGGCGCGGATTCTTCCCCTCAAGCATTTGTATTGTGTCAAAACTGCTTAAAGGTAATGAACTTTACTGTTGCTCGTCACAACGAAGATGAATTTTGCACATGCGGCGGTCAACTGTGTGGTTGCGAGGGCTGTCAAAGTCAGGCTGAAAAACAGGTGATTGCAGGCGCTAAGGTTGTTGCATGAGTCGCAACAAACGTTACGAAGAAAAGAAACGCGCTCAAGGCTTGGTGAAAGTCACGCTTTGGGTGCCTGATTCGAGAGAGTCTGAATTCAAAATGTTAGCGGAGGCGTGCTGTCGCTTCCGTCACTTAACGTTTAACACACTTCGAGACACGGAGAGCGGGAAATACGTTTCCCTTGAGCGCTTATGATAACTGACAACGATATTATCTATGCCGCGTCGGTCGTTCAGGGCGCGAATAAAACCAAAGAAAACATTGCCGCTATCGAAAGCGGTTTTTTTGAGTCGGTTGATAATAGCTGGCTAAAACACGAGCAACAAAAGCTTAAGCATTTCGAGCAAGCGCACGTTGCGCGCGTTAAACACCTTCGACCAATCGGGCGCGAAGCGGCGGCGCAAGCCGAAAGTACTAGGCTCGTCAAAAGGCGCAAAAGTCGGACAACAGGTAAACACCGAATTGACCGCTTAAACGGCACGCTTTCGAGCCATGAGCGCCGCACGCGTTCAGTGTTAGAGATAGCGGAGATAAGCCATGTAACCAGAAACAACGCGTTATATGACGTTTCAGGGCTACACGATAATGGTCAGTCTCGTGTTTATTTAATGCAGCGTGAATGGTCAAACGAATACAAGGTACAAACCGTGTATAAGCCTTCACCAAGCGATGCACCGAGCGCGAATGATGGTGAGCGCTATACCAATAATTTAACGCCGCGAGCGGTAAAGAAAATCTTTGAGTCCGGCGCCTATGTTGCGGCAGCTCAAGGCGGTTTTACAACGTTTCTCACGCTGACGTTTTCGCCTGAACTGCGAGAGCAGATTTTTGCTAGTGATATTACGATTGGCAGTGAAGTATCCCGCTTTCTTAATGGCGCTAAAAAGCTTTACCAGCGCGGCTTTGATGTAGTGGTGAAAGGCGATAACGATAACGCGTTACAAGGTCACATTGACGAATGCGCCGAATGTCGCGAAATCGAAGGACAAGACACGCCATTTCATTATATTTGGGTGGCGGAGTGTCCGGCTAACGATGACGGCGAGCCAAACCCACATGTTCACGTACTGCTTAATTGGTCAGTGCCTCGGTGGGCGTTTGATGCATGGGCGAAACGTATTGAAACGTTATGGGGGCATGGTATGGCGAACTTACAACGCATTAAATACTCTGAGGCGGCAAGCTCTTACATTATTAAAGCGGTCGGCTACGCGGCGAAAGGCGGTAACGCCAATCAAGGGCTGATAAGGGGCAACCGTTACAATATTGCCCGCGCATCTCGTGCGCCAAGTTGGGATGTATTAGCGTCATTTGATACCGACAACATGCACGCCATCATTAAAGAATGCGGCTATAAATTGGAACAATGGAAAAAGCCCATTGAGCGCCAAATACGCCACAAGAACCAACAAAAGAAAAGTGCTATCCGAGCGCTTGATATGGCGAAGGGTAATAAAAAGCCCGTTGACCAAATCAGGCTTAAGCGTTTGATAGACAAACTTTCAATCGAAATTCGCGATGAGAAAGCCAAAATTAAAGACCGCGGGCTGTTTGCCAGCTCACAGCAAAACTTTTCGTTAACGTTCAGTGGTGATGACGCCGCCGATAGGCTGGATAACTTTCTTATCTGGGCGGCGGGTGCTCGCGGTTGGTTTATGCAAAGTAAAGACGTACCGGACGTACATGAACTTCGTGATTATGCAAAAGAAAAATACGGCGATGTTTATCGCGCTTACCTTGATAAGCGCTGTTATTGGCAAGCGCTACTCAAGCATGATTTTATTGATTACGACTTGGATTATATAAAAAACGAAGCAATGAACGAACGCTCAGAATTTTGTGACTTCATGCGCTTTGATGCGTGAACAGTTTGAATGCAGTGGCTAGGGAAAAGGAATGGATAATAGCAAAGTAATTTCTGAAATGAGCAGTGAGATTAAATGCGGTAACGCGACAAAAAAGCCGTGGGCGTTTTTTCGAATGCTCATTGTGACACTTAAAAATCTAGATGAGCGTTTAGCGCATTTAGAAAAGCGCGCGTAAGCGCATTAACCATATAAATCAACGTTGAGAAACAGGGGTAAACACATGACAAAGCGCACTGAAACCGCGTGCAATGGCGACTTAAAAGCACTAGACCTTGCTGAAAATCTTGAAGTACAAGTAACGCAAGCCATAAACCAAATCAAAACAATGGACATGAGCAAAATTGCGTCCACCTTGCCGCGCTTACTGATTGGCGGCGGTGACCCGTTCGCCGCACTTGGCTTAGACCCTAAGCTGTTTGAGCAGATTGAAAGGCTGACCGCGCTTAATCGTATCGCTCGGGCAAAATGCCGTGCGTATGTGATGGATGAAAAAGCCGTCATTGCTGACATCATCGAAAATGCGGAGGTGGTCAGCGATGAGCAAAGTGCCTAATCCCGTTCGTGGTTATGTTACTTGCCCTGTATGCAGTGACACCGCGACCGTTCACATGATAGGTGAAGGTAGGCTTATCGCTGAAGGTGAGCCACCTAAAAACCCGCGTAATCTTGGTTTGCTGTATTACCGTTGTCCTAATTGTGGTAACAGCCAAATGTCAAAAAGCGTTAATCAATACATTGATGACCATATGACAGAAAATGAACCGGAAACGGTAAACACTCCGTTAGCGCTTGAAACCGCGTCCGATAAGGCTTTAGAGCCAGTTGTGGATAACGCATTAAGCGACATTGAAACGCCGTTACCTGAAGCGGTTCAAGCGCTCGATAATACACCATTAAGCGCGGCGAACGATGATGAACTGATACCAGTAAAAACGGCAGTGGCTCCCACGCCAAAGCCAAACCGCATAGGTATGAAGTTAGCGATTGGGTTTACCGTCATTCTGCTATTAGTCTTTGGGCTGCATATGGCACTAAAGAGCCAATCAAAAGAAGAGGTTGCCGCCAATGAGTAGTGTTGAAAGTGCGGCGAGTTTTGATGACCTTGATATTGAAAAGTGGTCTGACTCATTAAGTCAAACTGTCGCGATTGAACAAAGTGAAAAACAGGCGTTAGAGCAACCGTTAAGCGGTGAAAAGTCAGTGCCTGGTCAAGCTAATGAAGCAAGCGACAATCCACAGCTAACCAAATCACCTGAAGAAGTTGAAGCAGAAAAAGAAGCCAGCGCGATGTTATTGCGGGCGCTCTTTTCTGGTTTGGAACAAATGACGGGGGTGATTGCTGGCGTATCCTTTGAGTTTCAACCCAGTTGCAAAGAGGCGGTGATTGAAGCGGCGTATCCGGTGTTTGCTAAGCAAGACAAAAACAAGTTGTTTGGGGGGTACGTCGACGAAGCCACCTTGATAATTACACTCATGACGTTGGTTGTTGTTTCAGTCACGCAAGTCAAACGCTTAAAAGCTGAAGGGGGTAAACATGAAAGCACAGCCGTTACCGCGCTTTCCGAGTCCCACTAACTCTAATCCGTCGCTCGATGCTGAGCACGCTATCTACTTAGCAGGGACAGGCGGCGGTAAAACCTCCGCCGTCAAGCATTTGGGGCTAGTGCCTAAAAAGGCGCAAGCGTTATTTTTCGACCCTTACCAGAATTACGCGGGGGCAAAATTTCACGGTCAACACTGCCATGGCTATTCGGTGCGCTCGGAGTTTATCCGCGCTGCCGTAAACGCCAGAAAGCAAGGAAAGCCGTTTAAGGTGGCGTACATCCCTAAACATGGGGCGTGCATGGATGAATTGGAGTTTTTCTCGGCGGTGTCATGGGCGTTAGGCAATGGACGCGCCGCCAAACTCTATTTAGTGATTGAAGAGCTCGCAAGTTGCGCCGAAACGTCAGGCAAACTTAAGGGGAAAACGGGCGAGCTATTGCGCGGTGGTCGTCAGTATGGGCTTGTCGTTCACAGTGTGTTTCAACGTGGTCAGGAAGTGCCTAAAACAGTGACCGACCAATCAAGCGTTTGGTGGGTAGGTTCGGTCAACTCGGTCAATGATGCTAAATGGATAGCCGAGCGTAAAAGCGTGAATGTGGATGAAATCACCGCAATCAAATCCGCTAAGGTCAATAAAGCACGCATAGGCAAACCCATTGCCGAGTATTTATTGATTCGCGATGGCATTGGAAACATCGAACGCGCCGCGTTTAATTGCGCGACAGGCAAGAAATTAACCCGCCAATACCGTTAGTTTAAACCTATAGGTTACCCGTTTAACCTATAGGTTCCACTCGCTTCACTCATCCATCAAACCCCTATAGCTTGAGTTTGCACATTTAATTCTAACGTTGCGAATCAGGGGAAACCATGCAAGCAAAACACAAAACTATGTTGATGACCGTCGTTGCAGTACTTATTGCGCTCGCCGTCATCAACAACGTGAGCGCGTTAACGCCGCTTAAAGAGCAAGTCAACGGTGATTCAGGGTGGTTTTAAGCTATGGAACTACTAAGAACGCCATTTAATCCACGCCCACACGATTTAGACCCTGTTGAAGGGGTGAATTGGGGCAATCAGGCGACACTACGTCTAGTGTCTGGTCCCACTTATAGCTCTATTGAGCTGGTTACGAGCATTATTGACCCGTCTGATATTGAGCGCGTGCGCTTAACGTTAAACGGTAAAGAAGTGTATAGCGTGACAGGTCAAGACCTTGTTGACATCCAAGAGCACCGCAAGCAGTTCACGCAAGCGGGGCGCTATGTGATTCCGTTTGCTGATTTAACACTGCGCACAAAAGGCGGCGTGCGTACGGGGGAACTCGTCACACTGCAAGGTGAAATCTGGATGGTTTACATCCAACTCGCCTCAAAAGATGCGGGAACCAATCCGCCAAGTATGCGTGCTCGCGCTCATACTACCGCCGCGCAATCAACGCGCATTTATTTGCCGCGTATCTATTCACTGACGTATTACGCTGCCGCGTCTGGTCGTACGCCGTTTGATTTTGCTGAGCGTTCGCCATTCTTTTCACTAAAGCGCATCCACTTCAAAGATGACAGCATTAGCCGTGTTCGCGTGCTACGTGATGACCGTGAAGAAATGAACGTGACCAAAGACGATAACGCGTTTGACCTTGCTTTATCTGGTCTTGAGCAAAATGACGGTTGGTTCACGCTTGATTTTGTTCGTACAGGCTTTGGTGTCGAAGGTCGCTTACAAACCAATGCGATGAAACAGCTTCAGTTTGAAGTTGAAAAATCAGCGGCGGGCAGTATTCCGGTATTGATTGAATCTATCGAGCAAGTGGGCGAAATCACACACGTCAAGTAAGGGGGTAACGCATGTCTTACCCAGACGAAAAGCAAAACACCGCGGGCGAAAGCTCGGGGTGGTGGGATAGCGTCATCGAAGGTGCGGGCGAAATTGTTGGCGGTGCGGTGGATGTTGTGGGGGATTTTTCGGGCGATTGGCTTGGTATCAAAGTTGATAACGAGTTAGATCGCGCCGAATCAAGCAACCCAGACGAAAACCGCAAGAACAACAACAACTACCAGCAACCCAACGGGCAACCCGTGAATACGGCGCCTAAAGGGATGCAATGGCAAACCATGGCACTTATTGCATTGGTGATAGTCGTGGCGCTCGGTGGCTTGGCGTTTGCCTTTAAAGGGGGCAAATAATGCCGATAGTCTATCTCGGGGTGGCGGGCTTAACTTTAGGGTTTTTGACCGCCAAGGAAATCAACAAATCAGCGTGGCTCATTGTGGTGGTTTTAGCGCTGATTATTTGGCTTAAGAAAGGTTGATATGTTTGGAGCAATGACCAGTTTGACAGGGGGCGGCGGTTTAACGGGCGGAAGCGCGGGACCGTCTACCGCTAAAAGCAGCAACCAATCAGGGCAATCCATTGGCGGGATTAACATGGGCGGCGGTGTCAATCCGTGGCTCATTGTTGCAGTTCTCGTGATTGCCGTTGTCGCGATTAAGGCGCTCAAATGATTACGATGGTGACACGCTCTGACATCGCGGTAGCGCGTTTACGCTCTGCATTTAGCGCTTGCCCTAGTGACTTTGAAGTGATGAAGCAACGCATTGATGAAGAGCGCGTGAGCCTTTATTTGCTCAAGGGTGAAGGTTACCACTTGAACATAGCGGGTGAGGTTATCGGCGGCTCTTATTTCATTTGGGCTGTTGAGGGAACGGGCGCCATAAAAGCGACCCGTGAGCTTGCCAAGTACGTTAAAAGCGGTGGATTAAAGGCAATAACGACAAAGACCTATTTTCCTTTGGTGGCAAGGCTACTTAAGCGACTGGGGACTGTGTCTACGATAGAGCATTGTGACCACCAATTTTTACGATGGGAGGTGTGACGCATGGGTGGTAAATCCAGTTCAAGCAATAGCACTAGTACGAAGAATACAAGCAGTCAAAACGCCATTAGTGGTGACAACTTAGGGGTTGCACTGAGTGGTATTGAAGGCTCAACCATAAACGCCACCGTTACCGACCATGGCAGCGTTGGAAAAGCGTTTGATTTCGCGGGTGATGCTTTCGATGAGTCAATGGAATTTGCAACCGGAGCAATGAGTGAATCGTTGAAATTGGTGGATAACAACACTGAAAACAGCTTGAGATTCGCGGCGGGTGCATTGGATGAGTTTAGTGCATCGAATAGTGAAAACTTACAAATGATGGCGGGGCTATCGGGTAATCAAGCGGCGCAAAACGCTAAGAACCTCGAAAAACTCTCTGAGTTTGCGAAGTTCAAGCAAGACGGCGGTCAAAGCGCGTTGAATCAACAGCAAATTATTTTGATGGCGATTATCGTGATTGTGCTTGGCTTTATCTTGTATAAGGCGGTGAAAAAGTAATGCGATTACAGCTAACTAAAGGGGTGCAAATCCCCTTAACGATTGAATCAACATGGCTATTCATCGAATCCATTAGCGGAAAGTTAATGGTTGAAATTGACCAAACGGGTGAGCGTTTCTCGCTACCTAATCGTTCAGTGTTTCGCTATGGCAAACCCTTTGGACGCATTTTCTTAATGGGCGAGGGTGAATTGATTTTAGAGCATGGTGTGGGGGATTTTACGCCACCAATTGAAGGTCAAAAACTCGATGTTCAAACCATGCCACAAATGGAAATTGCAGACGGTCAGCGCGTCAGTATTGAGACTTTGCCAAAGGTTGAATTGGCTAATGGTCAACAGGTGGGTATTTCTGCTCTACCTAAAGTTCAGATTGAAAGCGGGCAAAGCGTGGGGGTAAGCACTCTACCGAAAGTGCAGATTGAAGCAGGTCAAAGCCTTGCGGTCACGACGTTACCAAAAGTCGTCATTGAAGTGAGTGGCAACCTTAACGCGCACATTGGTGAAGCACCGCTTACCGTTCCTGCTAACGCCATGCGTAAAGGCGTATGGATAAAGGCGAAATCAACCAATACAGGGCTTATTGATTTGATGGGCTTTGAGCTTGCAGCGGGTGAGCAAATCCGTTTAGAGAGCACCGCATTAATTGAATTAACAGGGACAGCGCCGGACGCCGTTCAAGTCTTGGAGTATTAACCATGTCGAATTTACCACCACTGCCAACGGGCAGTAATCGAAACAAAATTGAATTTCTGTATTCGTTGTTAGGGATGGATACAGGGTTAGATTTAACCGCTGAATTCCGCATTCACCCAAAAATCGGAGGGGACTTAGATTCACCTCTGTTAATCGGTATGAATCAAAGTGGGCGCTCTGGTGAGAATACCCATAATTATGATTTCTATACCTGCCCAAATTCGGATGTTTTTTCATTGCGTCGTGCGGCTATCGCTTTGCTTGATAGCGAAGGATACCCACGAGAAACAGACGAAGACGACGGCACATTCTGGTATCCAGAAGGGACGGTGGTGACATTCCGAATGAATGTGCTTTTTGATATGCGATTAAGAACGTCGGGGCAAACAAAAACGGATGTTTTGAGTGCAATTAATGAACGTGGAATGGTGCTAGGGCTTGACGTTAACAGCAACAATACAAGCAATCATTTTGTTCAACTTAACGCTTCCATTGCGGATAACGGTGATATTCGAGCGAATGGCTTTGTGCCCTTAACCGTTCATATGGATGCGTTTGATGCGATTTTTTATGACGATTCAAACCATGATGCTGAGTTAAATCTATCTACTGATTTTCAAATGTGGCTATCTGGATTTGAGTTAAGTAATGGAACGGCACTACCCACTAATGAAGCCGCTGTGGCTTGGTTTGAAATGAGCACTTCTATCACCAAAGTGTGGTCGGGGCATGTCCAGTCAGTAGAAGAGTAAACGAAAATGGTTCGTTGGCTTTTATTAATCCTACTCATGGCGCTTGCGTATAAGGGCGCCGATACCGGAGTGAAACTAGTGAAATCACAACTCAATCGCGGGATACGCAATAACAACCCGCTCAATATTCGCATTAGCTCTAATGCTTGGGTGGGCAAGGTGACGCCGTCACAAGATAGGGCATTTGAAACCTTTAGTCATTCCAAATATGGCTTTCGTGCGGCTACTCGCTTAGTGCGAAATTACCAAAGCCTATATGGACTTGACACACTATCGGGCATTGTCAGCCGTTGGGCGCCAGCTCATGAAAACGACACAAACAATTACACGCAGTTCGTTGCAGGCAAAATAGGCGTCTCACCAAATGACACGCTTAATCTAGGCGATGACGCATTAATGACACGCCTCGTGCATGCAATGTCAATTATGGAAGTCGGGCATTACTACAGCATGCAAGATGCGGCTCAAGGGGTAGCACTCGCATGAACAAGCAAGATTTAGCGCTACGTGTGACCTTGGCGGTCATTACAACGCTTTTGAGCTCATGGTTATATTACAAATTATCTAAAAAGTAGGGGTACAATATGAAATTATTTGGCATTGATTTTTCTCAGCCATCAACACAGAAAGGTTTAGTATTATTGGGTAGCGCAGCGGCTTTGTTTACAGGGCGTCCAGAGCTACTCACCGCATCCGTAACACCGGATGGGATACAAGCTGGCGGTATCATTGGCGCCGCGGCTCCGGTTGTTATCGGGCTTTGGGAAACAATACGCAATGAATTCAAAGGGCAATAATGGGTTTGGTGGAATCGCTTTTGCTGTCAGCGCTCACGGGCGGCGCGTCAGCAATGGCGACAGTCATTGCCCTAAAGGTCGACATTAAATGGATGCGCGACATTCTCAAAGACCACGCCGAACGAATAAAGGCGTTAGAAACAAAAGCTCAATGAACCCGCTGAAAGGCGGGTTTTTTAATGGCGTCACTGGTGACAATACGATAGTGTATGTACAAATTAACACAATTTGAGTTGTGTAAAAAAAGAAACAGCATAAAAAATATATGTAGCAAGTTCCAACTACATATGAGACTTAACTAATCACTAAATTTTGAGTTAATAACATGAAGGATATTTTTAAATCCCTTAAAGAGAATGCGACTTCAAGACTTAAGAATCCGATAATCGGTGCTTTTGTTTTAGCTTGGTGCGCACTAAACATCAGCGGTTTAGCGACATTCTTCTTATCAGATAATGAAGCTAAACTTAGAATCGTATCAACCAAAGTCTGGTCTTTTAGTAGCGATATTATTGTACCTTTAGTTATTGGGATAATTTATTTGCTTTTGCTACCACTTTTAAATTTAGCGTATGAGTTTATTAACGAGGGGGTGATAAATAATTTCCGCGATAATCAGCAAAATCAAAATGACAAACGGCGATTTATTCGGCAGAAATCCACCGTTGCAGCAAAGATAGAAGCGGATGAGGAATACATACGCAAGCTTAAGGATAGTGACATTGAAGGCTGGGTTGCAGAGCAAGGAGATAGAAACCGAGAGTTCATTAGCCAGAAAGAAAAATACGCCTCATTGCTAGTAACGTTTAGTGAAAAAGAAAATCACTTTAAGATTTCAAACTCTCTGCTTAAAAGGGATTTAAACGAAACTCACTCAAAGCTAACGCACTTAGAAGGTGATGTGGCGGTGAAATTATCTTACTTAGAATCAGCCCTAACAGAGATGGACAAAAAAATTAATGCGCTAGAAAACCAAGAGTACGATTCAACCAATCTAAACATTAAAGAGTTACGTTCTAGCGTAGATGAAGTGCGAACTAAATTTGGTATTTGGGATGATGATATTCCATTCTAATAAGTCTCGCTGACAAATATAAGAAAGGCTCAAAATGAGCCTTTCTTTTATTTGAACTTAGTGGGTATCCAAGGCGCTGCCGTCATACGGCGACCACCACGAAACGGCAATACATTCTCTTTAGCAGGGTAAATCTTCGGATAATCAATGTGACCGTGTAACTCAACCAATTCACGATGTTCATCGCGCCATAGCACAAAGCTTTCTAATTCCTTTGGACTAAATTCTCGTCCCGTGGGTGTGACAAGCACCGCACGGGCTTCATCGATATAAAAGCCACGCCAACGAATATCATTGGGCAAGTAGCCAAGCGCTTTAATCAACAGCAGCTTTTCAGCCATGGGGTTGATGGGAACCGTGCCATTAAGCCAGCGCGAAATAGTGACTTTGTTTACATGGAAATATTCAGCGCCAGCGCGCACAGTTTTAAATTCTCGCCAATACAACGTGACGAATGACTCTAACATCATAGTGATAAGCCTCACATAAATTCTGATACAACAAACGTTAATTTCTATTGCTTTGTTTTTATTGATAGTCACTGTCGATAGCGAACGCTAAAGTGGACATTTTGGCTATCAGCCAAGTTTCAAAGCAACACGGAGCGTATCAGTGTGAACGCTAACAATGCATGGGTAAGGAATCGCAACTAACTGAAATTCTTACAAATTAAACGGGCAAATATTCAATATCTTCAAATGTTAAAAAAGTACCTCTCGGTGCGTATTATCCGACCTTAAGTTAAATAGAAGCAACTAAGTGCTTATTAGTGGGAGTTATCTATTTTATGCGTTTTAATTACAATGACTTAAATTTGGCTCAAAAACATAAAACTCTTAAGATTTTGGATGAATTAGATGTCGAAAGTGTAGCAAAACTATGTTTTAAAACTGTGAAGACAGTCGAAAAATGGAAGCACAATGGTTGTATACCCCCAGAGTACATAAGGTTGATAAGAATGCACCATCGAAAAGAATTATCGAGTGGTTTAGAGTGGCAAGGATTCTATATAGAGGGAGGGAAGCTTAGATTGCCAACAGGTCAAATGATAGGCCCGCAGCAATTGGTTCTAGCTGTTGCATTGTTAGAGTTAGGCGCTAAGCCTGAACTTGTTGTAATCCGAAAAATCAGGAAAGTTGCCTTGGCCTTAAATAGCCTGCGCACCCCGAATCGGAAAACTTAGAATGGCGACCTAAGAGGATATGGCATTGAAGTAACTCAATGTGATTCTATATGTTGATAGTTGCGTAAATTGACAGGTAGTAAGTTTGTGCCGCTAGCGTAGTTATGTGCTTTTAATTAACAAAGGCATATATATGAGTTACTTAGAGATAACGAACAATTACATTTTTAGACAGGTTAAGTGTGGCGTGTCGCCTGAAATGACGGCAAAACTCTGCTTTAAGACACTGAAGGATGTTCAGAACTGGGATAAAGGAGAAACAATTCCGCCTGAGTACAGGAGACTTCTTAGGATTTACTCAAATCGCCAGCTAGGGATCGGAAATTCTTGGCAGGGGTTTGAAATGGTCGGTGAAAAAATGCAGTTACCAACTGGCCAGATGGTAACTGCTCAGCAAATTCTCACGGGTATTGCGTTGATTGAGATTGGCTCTGAACTAGAACTTAAGACATCTAGCAAAGTCCTTCAGTTTTCTAGAGCTATAACAAAAATCAAACTAGGCTAATTCTGGTGTTGCTTGCTGCCAACTTTAGGTATATCCCATAACGACGTATAGATTCTCCTTAAGACTCTACTCAACACATACGTGTTCGTAGCAAGTATTTCTTAAGATAAGCGTTCAGCGTCAAATCATATTTTTATAACAAAACACTCATAAGTGGCTAATTATATTTGTATTTCAGGGCATGTTACCTGAACATAGCCAGCCTAACAGGCCAAACGTATAAATGGTGCAAGATGACTTTAAAAACAAAGCTAGCGTTAACTAGCGCTATCACTTGGATTCTTTGTCTAACTATCTTTCTACTTTCCGTATATGTATTAGATGCTAACGAAGTGTTGAACACGAAAAACTGGGTTGCTAGATGTGGGACGATCATATTGGTGATTGCTGCGCTATCTGAATGGACAATGCTTAGGCGCATAGAGCGTTATAGACAGTGGACATTGAAATCCAGCCTTATTCCGAAGGAGTCTAAAGCGTGGTTTGATGCAAAAGCTGATATAGAGAAACAGTTTATCAATCCAGTTCGAGCAATAGCAGAATGGAGCAATATATTCTTGCTGATAGCCGGAACAGTACTTAACGGGTTTGGTGACTTGATATACCAATCCACATACTCACCTATAGGGTAAAGCTAAATAATACGCTTATGTTTTGTATTTTTGCTTCCCCAAAGTATATGCTAAGGTGCAGCACTGATAAGCTAGACAGTAGTTTAATAGGAGTAAACTTGACGGTATTCGGAATATGTACGACAGCACTATATGTGTTGGCTATTGTTTTCTTTAGATGGGAATCATTTGATCAATTGAAGGTGATTCCGCTGAACGAATTAGGGGACTTTTTGGCTGGGGTTTTTGGGCCACTTACAATCTTTTGGTTAATACTAGGGTACGTTCAACAACAACGAGAACTCAAGCAGAATACCAAAGCTTTAGAGCTTCAAGCTAGCGAACTACGTAGGTCTGTAGAACAACATAAGGAATTGGTGAAAGCTACCTATGAGCAAGTCCAAACTGACAAAGAAGCACTGGAATTTGAGTTTGAGCGAGAGAAAAAGAAGGATTTGCCTGATATATCAGTAATCTCAGCACGTAAGACTATGAGTGTTGGAACTAATCAACATTTTGAGATCAAGTTGAAAAATTCGGGGAAAGTAGCTTCAAAGGTGCAGCCACTATTTAATCCTCCGTTAAAGCAAGTACCGGAGAGCTATATAATGGACTTCTTTGACACTGATACCGTAAAAACTATTAAGTGGGATGAGGAGAAATCTGGAAAAAACCCACCTGAATTAATCTTAAATATCCTATATACAGCAACTGACAATAGTCAACATACGAAGGTGTATAAACTCAAGTTGATTCCTGACGAATACAGGTTTGACGTTGTGCAAATCAACTAAAAAATAAGATTAACAAACGTACTTCACTCAAAAAATCCCAAATTGACTTTTCTCCTTTAAACAGTGGAATTTCCCCCCGTAATACAGGTACGGGGGTTTGACGCTTCCGCGCTCGATTCAATCACATTCAAAAGCCTTTTCTCTATTGTTGATCCTTTTTTGGGTTGCCATTGCTTAACTCGCCATTCTCGTTTCTGCGCTCTGCAAGGCTGGCTTTGCAGGAAGGTAGGGGTTTTGCGTCTTCTTCATGGGGAGCTTTGGTTTCGGGCGGGTTGGGGCAGTCATGCCTAATTGTGTATCGGTGGGCGCCCTTATCCCTGTCGGGCCATTCACGTTAGCTTAGGAACTTAAGGTTGTTGAGCTGGCGTTCGTTGCGAGTTTGTCATTTTTTGACATACTCTAGCGTTGCTTCTTTTCGTACTAGAACTTTCGTTTCATTGCCGTTTCAAATTAACAATTTTGACGTAATTTCATACTTTTACCATACTTGACTGCACTTTTTCACACAACGCACGGCCTCCGCTCAGCGTCGCTCCGTTCGTGCGTTGTGTTCAATGCGTTTCGTGTAATTTGTATGGTTCGTTCAAGATTCAGCTTGRTGTGTTCACAATCAAGTATGACYGTCTGTGACTGACTTCATGAGTGTGCTTTTAACATTTCACATACCAGATAGTGCAAGGTTATGCTGATTACATCCTTTGGCAACTTTTGCTTGCTGCCCTTGGAAGTGAGAAAGCCGGACTCTGTATAGAGTTCGGCTTTYTTGCGTTTGCTGACGCGCGGATTTGGTTTGGTGCTGATGGTKGGCTGTTGTTYYGCTTGTCGGCTCATTCTGGAATGCAGCAATGCTTTGCTTCAATCCAGAACGAGCTTGATTTCAGAACAAGCTCACAACGGTATTCTTGCCTTCTAGCTCTACGTTGTGGTCGATGAAGTGTTGTGGCTCTCCGTTCTTGAGTAGAATGAACAGCCGTTGCTCTAAATACGTACCGACCACAAAGTGGTCTTTGGGAATGTTGTACGTGGGCTTGTCTGCTTCGAGGTCTTCGCATAGCGCTGCTATGTTCGCGAGCTTGACCTTGGGCAATCCTATTAAGTTTCCTGCTTCAATAAAGCCGCCAAAAGGGGCGCTATGTGTGTTGCCACTTTTGAGCAAGGCGTTGATATTACCGTCTTCTCGTTTGCTTGAATCTACCGCACCGTGTTCGTTGATGCGGTCAATCCGGTAGTTTGAACGTACCTGTATAGACCTAAACATACGCCACCTTAAAAATACTGTATGTTTATACAGTTTATTTCGATCCCCGTGTTTTTGTCCACTTTTGTGTCGTTGAACCTGGTTACAGTCATCCATCGTTGTCATTTACGATTGATTCATCAATATCAACTGTCGCTAAGTCTGTTCGCTGATAGTCATTTGAAACGGGTTCACAAGTGACAAACTTAGAACGCTGATTCCTTGTTAACTTAACCAAACAGCTATCAATAAACACAACGTCAACATTGAATGCTGACAAAGATCTATCTGAGACATAATAAGTATCACTACCTGATATCAACTTAAAGTCAACATGAACGGACTGTAAATCGTCACTGTGCTTCGACAGTTGGTATGAGGTGACATAGACATTGGTCACTAAATCAAAAAAAGGGAAGTAGAACGATAAGGAGTTCACCTCTGGTTTGATGTAATAAACATTATCGTAC